>JAOZVV010000066.1 GCA_025869365.1 Pseudonocardia sp. | reverse complement strand
CCGTGCTGGACTCCGCCGATCCGGGACAGGTCTCCGACGCGCTCGCCGGGGACCTCGGCGCGAGCGTGCTGGTCGTCGCGGACCGGACCGGCGCGGATCGCCGCGTCGGCGCCGTGCACCGCCTCCTCGCCGACGCGATGGCCCGCGAGCTCGGCCCACACGGTACCGGGGCCGCCGGTACCGGGGCCGACGCCGTCGCGGCCCGCACCGTCGTGATCACCGAGGCCGGTTCGCCCCTCGACGAACGCGCACGGCGCGAGGGCGCCGTCGTCGTCACCGCGGAGCGGGACGTCCCGGGCCCGTTCTCCGCCCTCGGGGCGCCGGGGCTGGTCCCCGCCGGGCTCGCGGGCGCGGACGTCGGCGCCGTCCTCGCCGACGCCGGGGTCGCGCACGGCCTGCTGCTGCCGGACGACCCGGCCAACCCCGCCCTCGAGCTCGCCGGTGCGCTCGTCGCCCACGGCGACGTCCCGCTCGTGCTCGACGCCTCGTCGGGCCCGCCCGGGATGGCGGCCTGGCTGGCGCAGCTGCTCACCTCCGCCGGCCGGTTGCCGATGCTCTCCGACGGGACGGACCCGGTGGGGACGGACCAGGTCGGGGTCACCGTCGCGCGGATCGCGCTCGGCCCCTCGCCCGCGCAGGCGGACATCCGCACGACCGGCCCGGTGGGCGGGCAGATACTGCTGTGGCAGTACGCCGTCGCCGCCGCGGCCCGGCTGCTCGGCGGCCGGCCGTTCGCCGCCGAGGCACCGCTGACGAGCGAGGACCCCACCGCGCCGCGGCCCGTCGTCCCGACGGCCCCCGAACCCCCGCGGGCCGTCGACGGCCTCGTCGAGATCCGTGCCGGGGACTGGCTCCCGGCCGGCGCGGACACCGTCCGCGACGCCCTGCAGGCCCTCGTCGACATGGCGCCCGCCGGCGGGTGCGTCGCGCTGTCGGCGTGGCTGGATCCGTCCGCGGACGCGTCGCTCGCGGTGCTCCGGGGCGAGATCGCCCGCCGGGGCGCCGTCCCGACCGTGTTCGGCTGGGCACCCCGGGACGGCACCGGGGCGGAGCGCACCGATCGGGTGCTCTGTCAGCTCACCGCCGACGCACCGGACGATCTCCTGCCGGATCCCGGTCCGGAGCTGACTAGTCTGCAGCTGACCGAGGCCGGCGCCGTCGCGGCCGACGCCGTTGCCCGGGGGATCCCCGTGCTGCGGCTGCACCTCGTCGACCGGGTCGCCGGGCTGGTCACGCTGGCCCACGCCGTACAGGAACTGCGCGCCCGACCGGACGATCCGGCGGGCCGAGAGGACGGATGAACCCCATGGCGTCCACGACGTCCGCTTCCAGGCGCTCCACCGCGAGCGCGGGGTACACCAACCCGCTGCGGGACCCCAGGGACAAGCGTCTCCCCCGGATCGCCGGCCCCTGCGGTCTCGTGATCTTCGGCGTCACCGGCGACCTGTCCCGCAAGAAGCTCATGCCCGCGATCTACGACCTGGCCAACCGCGGCCTGCTCCCCCCGGGCTTCGCCCTCACCGGTTTCGCCCGGCGGGACTGGTCCACCGAGGACTTCGGCCAGATCGTCTACGACGCCGTCCGCGCCCACGCCCGCACCCCGTTCCGCCAGGAGGTCTGGGACCGCCTGGCCGAGGGCTTCCGCTTCGTCGAGGGCAGCTTCGACGACGACGACGCGTTCGACCGCCTCGAGGCGGTCGTGCGGGACCTGGACCGGGTCCGCGGCACCGGCGGCAACCACGCCTTCTACCTGTCGATCCCGCCCTCGGCGTTCCCCGTCGTCTGCAAGCAGCTGGCCCGTTCGGGCCTGTCCGCGCAGGACGGCGAGCAGTGGCGCCGGGTGGTGATCGAGAAGCCGTTCGGCCACGACCTGGTGTCCGCCAAGGAGCTCAACGCGATCGTCAACGACGTCTTCCCCGAGGACTCGGTCTTCCGGATCGACCACTACCTCGGCAAGGAGACCGTCCAGAACGTGCTGGCGATGCGCTTCGCCAACCAGCTCTTCGAGCCGATCTGGAACGCCCACTACGTGGACCACGTGCAGATCACCATGGCCGAGGACATCGGCCTCGGCGGGCGCGCGGGCTACTACGACGGCATCGGCGCGGCCCGGGACGTCATCCAGAACCACCTCCTGCAGCTGCTGGCGTTCACGGCGATGGAGGAGCCCACGTCGTTCTCCTCCGAGGAGCTGCGCAGCGAGAAGATCAAGGTGCTGAACGCGACGAGGCTCGTCGGCCCGCTCGACGAGACCACGGCGCACGGCCAGTACACCGGCGGCTGGCAGGGCGGCGAGCTCGTCAAGGGGCTCAAGGAGGAGGAGGGGTACGACCCCGAGTCCACCACCGAGACCTTCGCCGCGATCACCTGTGAGGTCGCGACCCGTCGCTGGGCCGGGGTGCCGTTCTACCTGCGCACCGGCAAGCGCCTGGGCCGGCGCGTCACCGAGATCGCGGTGATCTTCAAGCGGGCCCCGCACCTGCCGTTCGACCAGACGATGACCGAGGAGCTCGGGCAGAACGCCTTCGTCGTGCGCGTGCAGCCGGACGAGGGCGTCACGATGCGCTTCGGGTCCAAGGTGCCGGGCAGCCAGATGGAGGTCCGGGACGTCACGATGGACTTCGGGTACGGCACCGCGTTCACCGAGGCCTCCCCCGAGGCCTACGAACGGCTGATCCTGGACGTCCTGCTCGGCGAGCCGTCGCTGTTCCCGGTCAACGACGAGGTCGAGCGTTCCTGGGAGATCCTGGACCCGGTGATCGAGCACTGGCACGACGCGGCCGAGGGGCCCTCGCCCTATCCCGCGGGGAGCTGGGGCCCGGAGTCGGCCAAGGAGATGCTCGCCCGCACCGGCCGCACGTGGCGCCGGCCGTGAGCGTGCGGGAAGGCCGCATGGATACCGCCGTGAGCGTGCGGGAAGGCCGCATCGGGACAGCCGTGAGCCTGCGTCACGCCCCCACCACCAGGAGCGTCCGATGATCGTCGATCTCCCGTCGAGCAACTCCTCGACGGTCAACAAGAAGCTGGTCGAGCTCCGCGAGAGCGGCGGCGTCCTGGCCCTGGGCCGGGTGCTCACCCTCGTCGTCGTCACCGACGACGGCGCGGGCATCGAGGCCGCCATCGAGGCCGCCAACTCCGCGAGCCGCGAGCACCCGTGCCGGGTGATCGTGCTGGCCCGCGGCGCCCGCAAGGCCGCGCCCCGGATGGACGCCCAGATCCGGGTCGGCGGGGACGCCGGGGCGAGCGAGGTCATCGTGCTGCGCGGCTACGGCGCGCTCGCCGAGATGGACGCGGGCGCCGGCATGGTGATGCCGTTGCTGCTGCCGGACGCGCCCGTCGTCGCCTGGTGGCCGAACGACGCCCCCGCCGCACCCTCGCAGGACCCTATCGGCAGGCTCGCCCAGCGCCGGATCACCGACGCGCTGTCGGCGCGGAACCCGACCAGGGCGTTCGAGCAGCGCCGCGCGAACCACGTCGCCGGGGACACGGACCTCACCTGGACCCGGCTCACCCAGTGGCGTGCCCTGCTCGCGGCGGCGCTGGACTTCCCCCCGCACGACGCGGTGACGGCGGCGCTGGTCGCCGGCGAGGTCGTCTCGCCGTCGACGGACCTGCTCGCCGGCTGGCTCGCCACCCGGCTCGGCGTCAAGGTGAAGCGGTCCCCGTCCACCAGCACGCACGGGATGTCCCTGATCCGGCTGACCCGCGCCTCCGGGCCGGTGGAGATGGTCCGCCCGGACGGCAAGGTGGCCACGCTGTCGCAGCCCGGCCAGCCGGACCGGCTGATCGCCCTGGCCCGCCGCTCGGTGCCGGACTGCCTGGCCGAGGAGCTCCGCCGGCTCGACCCGGACGAGATCTACGGCGCCGCGCTCGCGGGCGTCGCGGAGGTCTCCCGGGGACGCACCCCGGTCAAGGTCTGACCGGCGCATGATCCCGCTCGAGAAGGAGAGCAGATGACGCAGCCGGATATCGCGATCCACGCGAACGCCGACGTGCTCGCGGCCGCCGCGGCCGCCCGGCTCGTGACGCGCCTGGTGGACCTGCAGTCCTCCGGGAACGTGCCGAAGCTCGTGCTCACCGGCGGCGGCGTGGGCATCGGCCTGCTGCGGCAGCTGCGGCACTCCCCCGCCCGCGACGCGGTGGACTGGTCGCGCGTCGAGTTCTACTGGGGCGACGAGCGGTTCCTCCCGCCGGGGGACCCCGAGCGCAACGAGACCCAGGCCCGCGAGGCGCTGCTGGACCACGTGGCCGTCGACCCGTCGCTGGTCTACCCGATGGGCGCGGACGTCGGGATGGGGGCGTCCGGGGCGGACGAGGCCGCCGCGGAGTACGCGGACCTGTTGCGGCGCAAGGCGCGGCCGGAGGACCACGGGCCCGTCCCGGCGTTCGACATCTCGCTGGTCGGGATGGGCGGGGAGGGGCACACGCTGTCGGTGTTCCCGGAGTCCCCCGCCGTCCACGAGACCGAGCGGACGGTCGTCGCCGTCTACAACTGCCCCAAGGCGCCGCCCACCCGGGTCTCGCTGACCCTGTCCGCGCTGCGGAACTCCGTGGAGGTCTGGATCGTGACGGCCGGCCAGGAGAAGGCCGCCGCGGTGGCCATGGCCCTCGGCGGGGCCGGCGAGATCGCGATCCCGGTCGCGGGCGCCCGCGGCCGCCGCCGGTCCCGCTGGCTGCTCGACAAGGCCGCGGCGTCCAAGCTGCCCCGGGACCTCGTCCCGTCCCTCGGCTGATCCGGCACGGCCGGAGCCGGACGGGCGTGCACCTCGTCGTGGACGGCGCCAACGTCGTGGGCTCGCGTCCGGACGGCTGGTGGAAGGACCGCGCGGGCGCCGCGTCCCGGCTGGCCGCTGAGCTGGCGGCCGCTGTCGCGGGCGGTGCGCTCGAGCCGCTCCGGGCCTGCGACGGCGCCCCGGACACGGGGCTGCGGGTGGTGCTGGTGCTGGAGGGCGCGGCCCGCCGTGCGGCGCCGCTGCCGGCCGACGGCGTCGAGATCGTGCTCGCCGCAGCGGACGGGGACTCCGCGATCGTCGAGCTCGCCCACGACCTCACGGGCCGGGACGAGGACGTCCTGGTCGTCACGGCGGACCGGGAGCTGAGCAGGCTCCTGCACGCCGTCGGGGCGCGCACCGTCCGGCCCGGCGCCCTGCTCGCGCTCCTGCCCTGACCTCCCGCCGGGAGGGCTCTCGCCCGGGACCGCCGGGACGAACGTGTCCCCGGGGAACGTTCCCGAGCAACGCGTCGGGCGCGCCTCAGCGGCGCCGGCGGGCCGCGGCGGACGCGCGGGCCCCCACCGCGCTCGCCACCACCGACCGGCGCGGGAGCGGGCTGGAGTACACGACGCTCGTGGTCACCCCGCCCAGGCCGGAGATCCGGCCGGTCACCTCCTCGAGATGGCGCATCGAGCGGGCCCGGACCGTCAGGACGAAGCAGTCCTCGCCCGTGACGTGGTGGGCCTCGGTGATCTCCGGCGTCGTGCCGAGCAGCTCCCGGAACGGGCCGTAGTTGCCGTTGGGGTACCGCAGCCGCACCATCGCCATGATCCCCAGCCCGAGCTTCTCCGGGTCCACCTCGCAGGAGTACCCGGTGATCACCCCGGTCTCCTCCAGCCGGCGCACCCGCTCCGTCACCGCGCTCGGCGAGAGCCCGACCGCCCGGCCGAGGTCCGCATAGCTCGCGCGTCCGTCCCGCTGCAGGGCTTCCAGCAGGCGCCAGTCCGTATCGTCCAGGGTTTCCACGGCCATCCGCGGACGATATCCGGGAATCGACGGCCGCAATGCCCCCGGCCGTCGACCCGGTCTCCCCCAGCACGACCGGCACCGGGGCTCAGCCGGCGAGCACCTGTTCGCGCAGGATGTCGGCATGACCACAGTGGTGGGCCAGCTCGCGCAGGACCTGCAGGTACACCCAGTGCACCGTGCGAGGTCCGCCACGATGGCCCGTCACGACGGTGTCCAGCGCGAGGTCGGCCACGGCCGCCCGGGCCGTCGCGCAAGCCTGCCGGTGGGCCGCGGTGATGCTGGTGACGGTGTCGTCGTCGGCGAGCCGGAAGGACTCCTCCGGACTGCGCACCAGGCCGAGCTCCAGCCGGGGCCGGCCTCCGACGCACTCCTCGAACCACACCCGCTGCATCCAGGTGACGTGCTTGAGCAGCCCGAGCAGCGTCGTCGCCGACGGCACGAGCCGACGCCGGGCCTGCTCCTCGGTGAGGCCGTCGAGGGTGCGCTCGAGCGAGCCGCGGTACTCCTCGACGAACGCCTCGAGCTGGGTGCGTGCGTCGCTGCGGAACACGTCGGGCGAGCTCATCGGAACCTCCGGTCACAGCGCCGCCCGGCGGGCCCCGACGGCCCGTCGGGCGGCGGCGCAGGGCGCTGCCGGTGATCGTAGGACCTGCCCGCGGGGCTCCCGCTGCCCGACCACCCCGAGCCCCGGGACCAGGTCCTAGGGTGATCCGCATGCGCATCGGCACCCCGCTCAGTCCCTCCGCGACCCGCGTCATGCTGCTCGGCTCCGGGGAGCTCGGGAAGGAGGTCGTGATCGCCCTGCAGCGCCTCGGCGTCGAGGTGGTCGCCGTCGACCGCTACCCGGACGCCCCCGGCCACCAGGTCGCGCACCGCGCGCACGTGATCGACATGACGGACGCGGCCGCGCTCACGGCGCTGATCGAGCAGGAGCGGCCGCACTACGTCGTCCCCGAGATCGAGGCGATCGCGACGGACGCGCTCGCGGCGATCGAGGAGAACGGCGTGTCCACCGTCATCCCCACGGCCCGGGCCACCCGGCTGACGATGGACCGCGAGGGCATCCGGCGGCTGGCGGCCGAGGAGCTCGCCCTGCCGACCTCGCCCTACGCCTTCGCGGACTCCCTCGAGGAGGTCCACGCCGCGGTCGACGGCGGCATCGGCTACCCGTGCGTGATCAAGCCGGTGATGTCGTCGTCCGGCAAGGGGCAGTCCGTCCTGCGCTCCGCCGCGGACCTGGCCCCGGCCTGGGAGTACGCGATGGCCGGCGGCCGGGTGGCGAAGGCCCGGGTGATCGTCGAGGGGTTCGTGGACTTCGACTACGAGATCACCCTGCTCACCGTGCGCTCGGCGGGCGGAACGGACTTCTGCGCCCCGATCGGGCACCTCCAGCAGGACGGGGACTACGTGGAGTCCTGGCAGCCCCAGGAGATGTCGGCGGCGGCGATCGCCGCCGCCCGGGACGTCGCCGGCCGGATCACCGGGGCACTCGGCGGACGCGGCGTCTTCGGCGTCGAGCTGTTCGTGAAGGGGGGCGATGTGCTGTTCTCCGAGGTCTCCCCGCGCCCGCACGACACCGGGCTGGTCACCCTCGGCACCCAGCGGCTCTCGGAGTTCGAGCTGCACGCCCGCGCGGTGCTCGGCCTGCCCGTCGACGTCACGCTGCGCTCCCCCGGCGCATCGGCGGTGATCTACGGCGGCGCGGACGCGAAGGCCATCAGCTTCGACGGCGTCGACGCGGCCCTGGCCGTCCCGGGCACGGATCTGCGGCTCTTCGGCAAGCCGGAGAGCTTCGTGAAGCGCCGGATGGGCGTCGCGGTGGCGGTCGCCGAGGACGTCGAGACCGCACGCGAGCGGGCCACGAAGGCCGCCGGACTCGTCCGCCCGATCACGGAGTGACCGGGGATTCCACGGTGGACATCGACATCTGCCGTGGATCCCTTCTTCCTCGCGATCCGGCCGCGGCCTAGCGTCCGGGTCCATGAGCTCACCGGTCCTCGCCACGCCGCCCGCCACCTCCGCGGAGGCCGCGGCGTTCTTCCTGGCCCGACTCACCTTCCTCACCGACGTCGCGGACGTGCACGCGTCGCTCGCGGGCCGCGATCCCGGATTCGTGCTGGTCGACGTCCGGAGTCGGGCCGCCTGGGACCAGGGGCACGTTCCGGGCGCGGTCCACCTCCCGCACGCCGACCTGCCGGGGGACCTCGATCCCGGCGTCCCGGTCGTCACCTACTGCTGGGGACCCGGCTGCGACGGCGCGGCGCGGGGCGCGTACGCCCTGGCCACCGCCGGGTTCCGGGTGAAGGAGATGCTCGGCGGGATCGAGTACTGGGTCCGCGAGGGCTTCGCCGTGCAGACCGCGGCGGGGCGGGTCGACCACGAGCCGGACCCGCTCACCGCGCCCTGCGGCTGCTGACCCGCGCCGGGGCGGCCCCTACTCGTCCGGCAGGCGTCCGTGCAGGTGGTCGTCGTAGGCGGACAGGTCCAGGAAGCCGTGCCCGCAGTAGTTGAACAGGATCACCCTCTCCTCGCCGGTCTCCTTCGCCGCCAGCGCCTCGTCGATCGCGGCGCGGATGCCGTGGCCGCACTCCGGCGCCGGGATCTTGCCCTCGGTCCGGGCGAACTGGACGGCCGCCTCGAAGACCTTGCCCTGCGGGTAGGCCACGGCCTCCATCCGCCCGGACCTGACCAGCGCCGAGATCAGCGGGGAGTCACCGTGGTAGCGCAGGCCGCCGGCGTGGATCGAGGGCGGGACGAAGGCGTGCCCGAGGGTGTACATCGGCATCAGCGGGGTCAGCCCGGCGACGTCGCCGAAGTCGTACTCGTAGGTGCCCTGGGTCAGGGTCGGGCAGGACGTCGGCTCGACGGCGACGAGCCGGACGCCGGCGTCCGGGACGAACGGGAACGCGATGCCGCCCAGGTTGGAGCCCCCGCCGCAGGGCGCGATGACGACGTCCGGCAGCCGCTCCCCCGCCAGCTGGAGCTGCTCCTTCGCCTCCAGGCCGATCACGGTCTGGTGGAGCAGGACGTGGTTGAGCACCGAGCCGAGGGCGTAGTGGGTGTCCGCGCGGCCGACGCAGTCACGCACGGCGTCCGAGATCGCGGCGCCGAGCGACCCCGGATGCGTGGGGTCGTCCACCGGCGAGGGGACGACCGAGCCGCCCCAGGTCTCGATCGCGACCCGGCGGTACGGCTTCTGCTCGTAGGAGGCCCGCACCATGTAGACCTTCAGCTCGAGGTCGAACTGGGCGCAGGCGAACGCCAGGGCGGTGCCCCACTGCCCGGCACCGGTCTCGGTGGCGAGCCTCGACACGCCCTCGCGGGCGTTGTAGAAGGCCTGCGGGACCGCCGTGTTGGGCTTGTGGCTGCCCGCGGGTGAGACGGACTCGTCCTTGAAGTAGATCCGGGCCGGGGTGCCCAGCGCCTTCTCCAGCCGCGTCGCGCGGACCAGCGGGGTGGGCCGCCAGAGCCGCAGGATGTCCAGGACCTCGCCCGGCACGTCGATCCACGGCGCGGCCGAGACCTCCTGGCCGATCAGCTCCATCGGGAACAGCGGGGCGAGGTCCTCGGGTCCGACCGGCTCCCGGGTCCCCGGGTGCAGGGGTGGTCCGACGGGTTCGGGCAGGTGCGGCACCACGTTGAACCATGCGCTCGGGATCTTGTCGGGCGGCAGCGTCCAACGGCTCATGCCGCCGGAGGCTAGCGACCGGCGGCCCCGCGCGGAATGAGGGTGCACGCCGCCTCGGTCGGGCGTACGCGCCTAGGCGCGTCCGTCCGCTGGCGGGGCACACGGCGGGCGGACCAACTCGGGGTTCGTCTCCTTGACCGATGTGGACGCCAGGTTTACGACGGTGACGGTACCGCCTCGTGACCACGCGTCCGCGCTCGGATCCGCGCTCGGATCCGGCAAGGCGGCGGACCCTGGAGACGACGATGCCGACGCCGGTACGCCCACCCGACCTGCCCGGACCCGAGCCGATCGACCGAGCCGACACCGGCGCACGCCTCGGTGCCGCCCGCGCGTACTCCCGGGCCGCCGGTGCGTCCGGCATCGTGTTCGCGGCCCTGTTCACCGTGGCGCTCGTGCTGGTCCGCCAGGGGCCCGGGCTCGACGACCCGGACACCGTCTACGCCGCGTTCTACGCCTCGAACAGCCAGACGCTGCTGGTCACCGTCGGCCTCTACATCGTACCGTTCGCCGGCATCGCCTGCATGTGGCACATGATCGCGACCCGGACGTTGCTGCAGGTCCTGGCGCCGCGGTCGTGGTCGCGGATCCCGCACTGGCTGCACCTGGCCTCGGGGGTCGTCTTCGTCTGCATGCTGTTCGCCGGGACCGCGGCGGTCGGCGGGGTCGCCCTGCTGAGCCGGTTCTCGGCCGCGCCGCCGCCGTCCCCGGACGTCGCCCGGGCGTTGGCGGCGGTCGGGTACGCGATGGTGTTCGTGTACGGCGTCCGGGCCGCCGGGATGTACATGATCGCGACGACCGGGCTCGCCCGGACCGTCGGCCTGCTGCCGCGGGCGGGTGCTGCCGTCAGCTACCTGCTCGCGGCGGTCCTTCTGCTCAGCACCACCTTCCATCCGGCGATCCTGCTGGTGTTCCCCGGCTGGGTGCTCGTCCTGAGCGTCCTGCTGCTGGTGCGCCGGCCTACGGGGGCGAACACGACATGAGCACCGTCGACACATCAGACACCGCGGGCGGGGGCACGGTGGGCGGGATCGACGACATCCCCGGTCCCCGCGGGCTGCCGCTGGTCGGGAACCTCTTCGACATCGACTCGCACAGCCCCATCGAGGGCTTCGTGGCGATGGCCCGCGAGTACGGGCCGATCTTCCGGATCTCCGCACCCGGCGTGGTGCGGCTCCTGGTCTCCGGGCCCGAGCTGGTCGAGGAGATCTGCGACGACACCCGGTTCGACAAGATGGTCGGCGGGGGGCTGTCGAACCTGCGCGAGGGGGGCGCCGGGGCCGGCCTGTTCACCGCGGAGACGTCGGATCCGTTGTGGCACCGCGCGCACAACATCCTGATGACGCCCTTCAGCATGCAGGCGATGCGGGACTACCTGCCGAAGATGATCGACGTCGCCGACCAGCTGACGGACAAGTGGGCCCGGGTCAACCCCGGCGAGGACGTCGACGTCCCGGCCGACATGACCCGGCTGACGCTGGACACGATCGCGCTCTGCGGGTTCGGCTACCGGTTCAACTCCTTCTACCGGGAGACCCCGCACCCGTTCGTCGAGGCGATGACGCGGACCCTCACCGAGTCCCAGGCCCGCGCCCGCCAGCTCCCCATCCAGACCCGGCTCCGGGTGCGGGCCCAGCGCCGGCTGGAGGAGAACCAGGCGTTCATGGAGTCCCTCGTCGACCGCATCATCGCCGAGCGGCGCGCCGAGGGAGCCGCGGGCGACACCACCGACCTGCTCGGCCGCATGATCACCGGCGTGGACAAGCAGACCGGCGAGGGGCTCCCGGACGAGAACATCCGCGCGCAGTGCATCACCTTCCTCATCGCCGGCCACGAGACGACGTCCGGGCTGCTCTCCTTCGCGATCTACTACCTGCTCAAGAACCCGGCCTTCCTCGAGCGGGCCCGGTCCGAGGTCGACGAGGTGTTCGGGGACTCCGCGGCGCCGTCGTTCGAGCAGGTGCAGCGGCTGACCTACGTCCGCCGGGTGCTCGACGAGTCCCTGCGGCTCTGGCCCACCGCGCCCGGCTTCACCCGGACCCCGCTCGAGGACACCGTCGTCGGCGGGCGGTACGCGATCCCCAGCCGGACCCCGATGACGGTGCTGATCCCGGCCCTGCACCGCGACACCTCGGTCTGGGGCCCGGACGCCGCCGAGTTCGATCCGGACCACATGGCACCCGAGCGGCTGGCCACGGTCTCGCCGAACGTCTACAAGCCGTTCGGCACGGGCCAGCGGGCGTGCATCGGACGCCAGTTCGCCCTGCAGGAGGCCACCCTCGTCCTCGGGTCGCTGCTGGCGCGGTTCGACCTGATCGACCACACCGACTACCAGCTCCGGACGAAGACCACGCTGACGGTGAAGCCCGACGGGTTCCGGATCCAGGTCCGGCCGCGGGCCGGGCGGCTGCCCGTCCGCGCGGCGGCGGCCGCGACCGCACCCACCCGCCCCGAGGTGGGCGAGCGG
>JAOZVV010000065.1 GCA_025869365.1 Pseudonocardia sp. | reverse complement strand
GACGGACAACGGCGTCACGCTGATCGGCTACACGGACCTGCCGGGCCGGCTGCCCGCGCAGGCCTCGCAGCTCTACGGCACGAACGTCGTCAACCTGCTCAAGCTGCTGACGCCGGAGAAGGACGGGCAGCTGACCCTGGACCTCTCCGACGTGGTGCAGCGCGGGCTGACGGTGGCGCATGCCGGGGAGTCGATGTGGCCGCCGCCGGAGGTGTCGGTGAGCGCCCCGGTGCAGCCCGCGGCACCCGCCCCGGCCGTGGAGCCGAAGGAGCCCAGGAAGCCCTCCCGGTTGCGGCACGCCATCGGGCTGGCGGCCGGGGTGGCGCTCTTCGCGGTGACCGCGGCGGCACCGCCCGCGCTGGCGGGGCACCTGACGGTGTTCCTGCTGGCCATCGTGATCGGCTTCTACGTGATCGGGAACGTGCACCACGCCCTGCACACGCCGCTGATGTCGGTGACGAACGCGATCTCCGGGATCATCGTCGTGGGCGCGGTCCTGCAGATCGCCGTGGACGACGCCGTGGTGATGGCCCTGGCGTCGGTGGCGGTGCTGCTGGCCTCGATCAACATCGTCGGTGGCTTCGCGGTGACCCGACGCATGCTGTCCATGTTCTCCCGTAGTCCCGGCAGGAGCTGACCCGATGACCGCGAGTTCGTTGACGCTGGCGGCCTATCTGGTCGCCGCCCTGCTGTTCGTGGTGAGCCTGGCGGGTCTCTCCAGGCACGAGACCGCCCGCGCGGGCGTCGGGTTCGGCATCGCCGGGATGGCGATCGCGCTGGTCACCGTGGTGATCACCGCCCTGGGCGCGGCCTCGACGCTGGGCATCGTGCTGCTCGTCGTGGCCGTGCTGGTGGGTGCGGTGATCGGGTTGTGGCGGGCCCGGGTGGTCGAGATGACCGGGATGCCCGAGCTGATCGCGCTGATGCACAGCTTCGTCGGCCTGGCCGCGGTGCTGGTCGGCTGGAACGGCTACCTCGAGCCCGGGAACCTGGAGGCCTCGCTGGTGGGCATCCACCACGGCGAGGTCGTGGTCGGGGTGTTCATCGGGGCGGTCACGTTCACCGGGTCGATCATCGCGTACCTGAAGCTGTCGGCGAAGATGGCGTCGGCGCCGCTGCAGCTGCCGGGCAAGAACGTGCTGAACCTGGGTGCGCTGGTGGCGTTCGTGGTGCTCACGGTGTTCTTCGTGATCTCCCCGTCGACCTGGCTGCTCGGCGTGGTGACGGTGCTGGCGCTGCTGCTGGGGCTGCACCTGGTGGCCTCGATCGGTGGCGGGGACATGCCCGTCGTCGTCTCGATGCTCAACAGCTACTCCGGCTGGGCGGCGGCGGCGTCGGGGTTCCTGCTGTCCAACGACCTGCTGATCATCACCGGGGCGCTCGTCGGGTCGTCGGGTGCCTACCTGTCCTACGTGATGTGCAAGGCGATGAACCGCTCGTTCCTCTCGGTGATCGCGGGCGGGTTCGGTGCGCCCTCGTCGTCCGGTGGGGCGGAGGTGACCGGGGAGCACCAGGAGACCGACGCGGCGTCGGTGGCCGAGGCGCTGGCCGGGGCCCGCTCGGTGGTCATCACCCCCGGCTACGGGATGGCGGTGGCGCAGGCCCAGTACCCGGTGGCGGAGCTGACCCGGCGGCTGCGGGACTCCGGCGTCCAGGTCCGGTTCGGGGTGCACCCGGTCGCGGGGCGGCTGCCCGGGCACATGAACGTGCTGCTGGCCGAGGCGCAGGTGCCCTACGACATCGTGCTGGAGATGGACGAGATCAACGACGACCTCGCCGAGACCGACGTCGTGCTCGTCATCGGCGCCAACGACACGGTCAACCCGGCCGCGACGGAGGACCCGACCAGCCCGATCGCGGGGATGCCCGTGCTGCGGGTGTGGGAGGCCGGGCAGGTGATCGTGTTCAAGCGGTCCATGGCCGCCGGGTACGCCGGGGTGCAGAACCCCCTGTTCTTCAAGGAGAACACCCGGATGCTCTTCGGGGACGCCAAGGACCGGGTCGAGGACATCGTCGCCGCGCTGAAGGCGATGGCCCCCGTCGGCTCGTGAGCCGGCGCGCCGGCGCCGCCCGAGTGGCTCGAGCGGCGCCGGGTGGTGCTCGAGCGGCTCGAGCGCCGGTCGCCGCCCGGGGCCGGCGTCAGCCCGCCGCTGACGTCGGCTGCAGCACCGCCTCGGCGAGCGCCCCCGAGCGCAGGTGGGTGCCCTTCTGGTACTCCGGGTCCCGCACCATCTCGGAGAACGCCCGCCGGCTCGGGTACCGCACGAGCAGCACCGCATCCCAGTCCTGCCCCTGCTCGGCGACCACCGGTGCGCCGCCGTAGCCGTAGTAGACGACCTCCGCCCCGAACCGGCCGGAGGTGGCGCGGAAATGGGCGATGTACTCGTCGTACCGCGCCCGACCGCCCTCGACGAACCGCAGCAGGTTGAGCATGGTGACCGGCTCGTCCGGCGCCTCCGCGAGGAACGCCTTCATGTCCGCGCCGGTGGGATCCACTGCCATGGCCCCAGTCTGTGCCGCTCCGCCGCGGGTCCGCAAACGGCGCGCCGCCGCGCCGATGATCCGGAACGCTCTCGGAACGCCCGCCGGGCAGGCTCCGCGTCCGTACCAGCAGTTCCCGCCCGGTACCCGACGAGAGGAGCAGCCATGAAGACCCTGACGGCAGACTCGACCCCGATCGCCATCGCGAACGAGGCCGTCGAGCTGCGCAAGGCCGAGGCGGGCGAGATGACCGTCTCCTTCATCCGACTCGCCGAGGGCACCGATCTCGGGCCTGCGCTCGTAGGCCTCGAGGGTGACCGGTGCCCCTGTCCGCATTGGGGGTACATGCTCGAGGGCCGCCTCCTCATGCGTGCGGCGGGCGGCGAGAGCGTCTACGAGGCGGGGGAGGCGTTCTACTGGGCGCCCGGACACGCCCCGGTCGCGCTGACGGACTGCGCCTACGTGGACTTCTCCCCGACCAAGGACTTCGAGGAGGTCATCGCCCACATCAGCGCGGGCTGACCGGGCCCGTCCGGGTGGGCGGCCCGCCGGTCGCCCGCCCGGTCCGCTCAGTCCGTCCGCTCCGCCCGGTCCGTGGCGGGCGTGGCGGGCGCGGTCCGGTCGCGGGCGCGTGCCGTGGCCGCCGCCAGATGCGTCGTCCCGCCGACCATCGCGCGCCGCCACGGCGCGACCCCCTCGAGCTCGATCTCGAGGGAGAAGCTGAGGAACGTCCGGATCAGCACGATCAGGCCGAGGATGGCGACGCTGTCCAGGCTGGGATCCACCGCGACGGTGCGGATCAGGTCCGCGGCGACCAGGATCTCGACGGCCAGGAGCAGCGCGCCCCCGAAGGCCTCGCGGACCGTCTGGAAGGCCGACCGGCCACTGCCGGTGCGCCGCCACACGCGGACCGAGAGGATCACCGCCCAGATCACCCCCGTCACGAGCACCGCGGCGCCGAGCAGCTCGAACCCGACCGCCGCGTGCTCCATGACCTCGACGAGGGTCATCGCCGCCCCCACGCGGGCGCAGGTCCGGTCGGGGACGCGTCGCTCATGAGGCGATGGTCGATCCTCACGGGGCCGCGGGTCCTCATCCGGACCGGATGAGCCGCCGACGGTCACCCTTGCCGGATGAGGTGGCGCCCCGAGCGGGCGATGACGCTTGCGCCGCCACCCCATCCCGCGGGACGGGGTGGACGGCACCCCGGAACCACGAGAGGGAGAGTCATGGCCATCGGACCCGTACAGCTGATCGTCCTAGGATTTCCCGCGCCCGACTTCCACGGTCAGATCGTCGCGGAGCTGGAGCGCCTGCGCGAGAACGACGCCGTCCGGGTGATCGACGCGCTCGCGGTCCACAAGGGCACCGACGGCGAGGTCGAGGTGACGCACCTGAGCAACCTGTCGGACGAGGAGGCGGCGGAGCTGGGCAGCACCGTCGGAGCCCTGGTCGGGCTGGGGATCGAGGGGGAGGAAGGGCTCCTCGCCGGGGCGGTGGCCGGGGCCGAGGCCGTCGCGGACGGCATCCATCCGTTCTCCGACGAGGACGCGTGGGACGTGATCGACGAGATCCCGGACGGCTCGGCGGCGGCGCTGGTCCTGCTCGAGCACCACTGGGCCGTACCGCTGCGGGACGCCGTCCTGAGCGCCGGTGGCGTGCGCATCGCCGACGGCTTCATCAGCCCGCTGGACCTCATCGGGATCGGCCTGCTGACCGCGGAGGAGGCACGGCAGCAGCACGCCGCGGAGACGGCCACGGTCGGTGCCGGCTAGGACCGGTCACCGCACAGGGCGCGAGCACCGGGGGAGGAGGTGGACCGTGTTCGGATCCCGCAGGGTCGCGAGGCGCACCGCACGTCGGGTGTCACGTCGAACCGTACGACGGGTCGGACGTCGTCACTGACGACGGACCGACGGCTCCTCACGAGGCCTCCGCCACGTGCGGCGGAGGCCTCGTGGGGTGCGTTCGTCCGAGAAGACCCCGGCACGGAGGTTCGTCACGGTGCAGAGACGGTGGCACGGCGCGCTGGTGTGTCTGGTCGTGATCGCGTGGATCGCCGCGGCGCCCGGCACCGCCGCCGGGTTCGGCACGATCGACAGCGGCGGCCAGCACCGCGAGCACGAACGCATCACCCGGGCCGCCCTCGCCTGTGACGACGAGGTCGGCCGGGACGCGGACTGTTTCGCCCCGAGATCCCTGGACTATCTCGCCGGCCACGACCGCGAGTTCGGCGCGGTCGGGGCACCCGACAGCGACGAGCTGTCCGATCCGGCTGCGCACTGCGACGACGCCGACTTCCTGGCCGGCGGGTACCCGCGCTCCCGCGACGAGGCCACGGCCGGGCTGCTGGCCTGTGTGACCAGGATGCGCGAACGGTTCAGCGCGGCGGTGGACGCGGCGGGTCGTCTCGTCGACGAGCGAGGAGCCCTGCTCCCGGGCGAGGTCGAGACGGGCACGGAGTGCCGGGCCGTGGAACAGAAGGAGGAGCGTGCCAAGTGCACGGTCCTGGAGATGTTCGGCCGGGCCCTGCACGGGGCCCAGGACTTCTACGCCCACAGCAACTGGGCGGACGAGGCGGACCCGACGCGTCCGATCGGGGACGAGAACCCGCCGGGGCTGGACCTGCCCGCGCCGAGCGCCGTGCTCGACCTCCGGAGCGGAACCGCCCCGAGCCTCCCGGCCGATCTCACGACCGGGTGTTTCGAGGTGCGGGACGAGGTACCCGGTGTCGGGAGCTGCGCGGGGCGCGTGACCCACGCGGCGCTGAACAAGGACAGGGGGCTCGTCGACCCGGTGACGGGCGAGGTCTCCGGGCCGACGACGCCGCGCGGGATGGTCGGCGGCAACTTCGAGAAGGCCGTGGACGCGGCCCGCGACGAGACCTCCCGCCAGTGGCGCGATCTCCGGTCGGAGCTCGTGACCCGGTACGGCGCGGACCGCGGCGAGCTCATGGGCTGCGCACTGACCCACGACGACCCGGTCGGGGACTGCCGGGCCGGCGGGTGGAGCGGTGTCGGCATCGCCCTGGCGGCCGGGGTCGTCGTCGGCATCGGTCTCGTGACCGCGGCGGTGCTGCTCCGCCGCCGTCGAGGTGGTCGGCCTCGGGCCGATTCGTGACGGTGTCGCCCGGCCGCGGCGGCACCGGCAGCGGTCGGGCGCCGGTCACGCCCGGTCGTCGCGGCCCAGGACGTCGTCGACCCCGGAGGAGAAGGCGGCCCACTCGCGGCGCCACGCCGCCAGGATGCGGTTGCCGAGCGGGGTGAGGGTGTAGCGGCGGTCCGGGGCGTCCCGGGTGATCAGGCGGTTGCTCCGCAGCTTGTGCAGGCGCCGGTAGAGACCCTGGGCGGACGGGTCGAAGGCGCCGTGGCTCAGGTCCCGGAGCAGGCCGTGGACGGCGTCGCCGTTGCCCGGCCGTCTCTCGATCACCGCGAGCAGCAGCAGGTCGAGCTGGTGGGGGTCGCGGATCCGCAGCGGACCGGCGCGACGGCGGGACGGCGCCGGGCGGTCCTTGCCGGCGCGGTCCTTGCCGGCGCGGTTCTTCTCGACGGGGTCGGTACGACGGCGCTCGGGGGGCCGGGCCCGCCGGGGCGCGCCGGTCCCCGTGCGCGCGGGCCCCGTCCGGCTCCTGCTGGTGGGCGCGTCCTGGTCGCCGGAGCGCGACTCGTCCTCGGCGGGGTCCGGGCGACGGCGTCGCGCGGGGGGCAGGCCCGCTGCCGCGGCCCCGAAGGTCGACGACAGGTCTCCGGTCCGGCGCCTCACGCCTTCGCCCCCCGCCGGCGGGTCCGTGGCTTCTCCGCGGTCTCGGCGGCCTCGAGGGCCGAGAGCACCTCCACGCCCAGGGCCCGGTAGTCCTCGGCGACGCCCGAGGCGGTCTCCGAGATCCGCGTGGTGCGGGTCCCCGAGCGCAGCTCCTCCCACCAGGCGGGCTGGGCGGCCGCCGCCACCTCGAGCTCGTGGGCGAGCTTGCCCAACCGGCGCGCGTCCTGCGCGGTGCGTTCGGCGTGCCGGATGCTGGTCTCGAAGCGGGGGGAGGTCCCGCCGAAGGCGTCGTCGATCGCGGCGAGGGCCTCGCCGTGGATCGCCCGGGCCCGGGTGCCGGTCGCGAACAGGACCACACCGAGGAGCCCGAGCCGTGCGTTGATCCCGCGGGCGAGGGCGAAGCGCTCGGCGACCAGGGTCATCCCGAGCAGCCCGCCGAGGTCGGACTTCGTCGGCATCAGCACCCAGCGCGCGGAGCCCAGCGCCAGGTCGGTGAGGATGGTGGACTCGGGCGGGCAGTCGATGAAGATCAGGTCGTAGCCGGCGGAGACCGGGGCCAGGACGTCGCCGAGCACCCGGAACGACTCGCGGCCGTGGTGCTGCAGCCGCGAGACCATCACCGGGGTCAGGTCCTCCAGCCGGGTGCCCCCGCACACGACGTCGAGCTGCGGCCGGACGTCGCGCGCCGGTACCAGCGGCGTGCCCGTCAGGACGGAGGCGAGCAGCCCGGCCCCCTCGTCGTCGATGTCCGTCCCGCGGTAGCCGAGGTCGTCGGCCAGGTTGGCCTGGCGGTTCAGGTCGACGAGCAGGCACCGGTGGCCGGCGCCCGCGAACTGGCCGCCGAGGTTCGCCGCGATCGAGGTCTTCCCGACCCCGCCCTTGTCGTTGACGACGGCGATCACGCGGGCCAACGCGGCCTCGCGCTGCCCGGTCCTCGTGCGTCTGGCCACGGGCAACCTCCGCGCTTTCCTCGGGTGGACGGTCACGACCTCGGGCGGACGGTCACGACGCGTCGGCCACGGACCGTCGGCGCGGATGCCCGACAGCGCCGGGCGGTGAAACCTGCGGCCGGAAAGTTCCGCCGTTCGCCCCACCGCTGCGGCCGTCCGGAGTCCGGTGCGGACACCTAGTGCGTCCTACTCCGTCCGGCCGTGGGTCGTGAGCTCCCGCGGTGTCGGGGACCGCCGCCGGTGCAGTGCGGTCCGCCGGCTCTCCGGGACGGCGTCGAGCAGGTCGGTGAGCAGCCGGTCGATCCGTCGCCGGACCATCGGCTGGGCGTCGAGCACGGCGGCGGAGACGTCGTCGACGCCCAGGGTGAGGAGCTCCTCCCAGCCGCGGACGGGGATGACGACGCGCACGGTCCCGCTGTCGTCCACCAGCCGGATGGCGGTGAGATCCCGGGACCCGACCCGCTGCAGCACGGCGTGCACCCCGTCGAGGGCCTGCACCGCCGTGGCGGGGTCGTTCACGGCCGGGGAGAGGGCCCGCAGCCCGACGTCGGCGAGCAGGCGGAGCGCGAACGCCGGGTCCTGCTCGAACGTGCGATCGAGCCCTGCGACGACCGCGCGGCGGACCTCGGCGTCGTCGAGCGCGGCATCCGGCCCCCGCCCGGCCCGGTCACCGCCCCCGGTGTCCGGACGCACGTCGGCGAGCGGGAGGCCTTCCCGCAGCGGCGTCCCGACCGGCACCCGGAACACCACCACCGCCCCCGTCGCGCTCGCGGCCCGGACGAGGCGGCCGGTGTCGATCCGCTGCAGGATCTCGCCGTCGCGCTGCCACCGCACGACCCGGCCCTCGCCCGCCGGGGGCACCCACGGCGGGTCCGTGCACACCGGGGCGGGATGGACCTGGTCGATCGCGTGCCGTCCGTTGCGGACGACGATCGCCAGCATGGAGGAGACCTGCACCCAGCTCAGCGCGTGGACCTGCACCCGCCAGATCATCGCGATCACGGCGAGGGTCCCGAGCCCGGCGATCACGGGCACGAGCACGGAGACCGTCGAGCGGGTGCCGGCCAGGACCGCGGCGGTGAAGGCGAAGCTGAACAGCCCCAGGGCCACGACGATCGTCCAGCCCAGCAGTGCGCTGCGGCGGAAGAGGATCAGCCGCGGGCTGTAGGTCGAGGACACCCACTGCACGACGAGGAACAGCAGCGAGAACACCAGGCTGACCAGGCCGAGCGCCCCGAAGCCCGCGGCCTGCAGCAGCGTCACGACCTGCGGGCCGTCCGCCTGCGGGCCGGCGGTGACGGAGAGCGCCGCGACGGCCACGGCGATCCCGACGACGATCCCCACCGGATGCCGGAGCCGCCGCGAGCGGCGCGGGTGCCACCAGGGGACGGCGTGGAACGCGGGCACACCGGTCCGTGCGGCGCCGGCCATCCCTCGCACCTCCCGGCGCAACCCTGCAAGTACGCCCGGGGCCGCGCGTCACCTCTGCCGGGTGAGTGGCCGGGCGGGCAGCCGGACGTGCAGGGTCGTCGCGCCCGGACGCGAGTCGATCGTGATCGTCCCGTGGTGGCGCTCCTCGACGACGCGCCGCGCGATGTCGAGGCCGAGTCCGGTGCCCTCGCCGACGTCCTTGGTCGAGAAGAACGCGTCGAACGCGCGCTCCGCCACCTGGGGCGTCATGCCCTTCCCGCTGTCGGCGATCGACACCGCGACGGCATCGGCGTCGGCCGCCACCGTGAGCCGGAGCGTGCCCGTGCCGTCCATGGCGTCGAGGGCGTTGTCGATCAGGTTGGTCCAGACCTGGTTCAGCTCGCTCGCGTAGGCGTCGATCGAGGGCCTGTCCGCCGCATAGTCCCGGACGACCGTGATGTCGCCCCCGATCCGGTGGCCGAGCATCGCCAACGTGGCGTCGATCCCGCTCGCGACGTCGACCCGCTGCATCGCCGCCCGGTCCATCTGCGAGTAGGACTTCATGGTGGCGACGAGCTCGGAGATCCGCCCGGTCGACTCCTTCAGCTCCGTGAGCAGCGCGGTGGCGGACAGGGTGCTCGCCACCCACTCCAGTGCCGCGCCGAGGGCCGGTCCCGTGACGACGGCCGCGACGTGCTCGCACCAGGCGACGTCGGCCCCCGCCGCGGCCAGCACGGGCGCGACGAGCCACCCGCGCCCGACGTCGTGGTCCGCGAGCCACGACTCGAGATCACCTTCCAGGTCGGACCGGGCGAGGGGATCCGAGACGCTCGGCCGGGTGCCGACCTCGCTCCGCAGGGCGTCGAGCGCGGCGTACTGCCTGGCGGAGATCTCCCTGTCCGCGAGCAGGCGGAGCGAGGACGTCACCGTCCGGAACGTGTCCTCGAGGTCGTCGACGGCCCTCGTCGCGGCGGCGGCCGGGTTGTTGATCTGATGGGCCAGGCCGGCGGCGAGGGTGCCCAGCGCGACCAGGGACTGGCGGTGGCGCGCGGTCGACTCGATCGAGCGGGCCGTGTGGTAGAGCCCGCTGATCAGGTGGTTGCCGAAGGGGAACCAGGCCTTCGAGAGCTCCGCGAGCTCCGTGGCCGGCAGCCGGAGCACCCGGCCGGGGACCTTTCCCCGCCCGGTCGCCAGGTAGACGCCGCGCTCGTCCCAGGCGCGGAACCCGCCCGCCCACTGGCCGGGGACGTCCATCCTGCCGACCACCGTCTCCTCTCGGTCCACCACGCGGCTCAGCTCGATCGCGCCGTCGACGAGCGCCCACCAGGAGGCCGCGGGTGCGCCCTCCCGGAACAGCTCGGCCCCGGGCGTGACCGTGACGACGGTGGCCACCGCGAGCAGCTGGGCGAGCTGGTCCGCGGACAGGCCCTCGAACAGGGGGAGCGAGCGGAGCTCCTCGGCGTGTGTCACGGGTCCCCTTCGTCAGGTCCTCGTTCCGACCGGGACCGACACTACCCACAGTGGACCAGCGACGGGCCGCGTCGCGGCTACCGCCGCTCGGGCGTCGCCCCGGGGCTGAGGGTGGGCTCGTCCGGGTCCTCGGCGTCCCGCCTGCGCACGGCCGTCTCCACCGCGCCCCAGAGGACCTTCGCGACCAGCCCGAGAGCCAGGAGCCCGACGAGCATCTGGGTCATCGTGACGACGCGGGCGAGCTCGGTCCGCGGCACGATGTCCCCGAACCCGACCGTGGCGAAGACGGTGACGGTGAAGTAGAGCGCGTCGGTCCGGCTCAGCGCCTCGGAGAACCCGTCGGGCTGGTTGAACGAGATCACGCAGTAGGTGCCGGCGTAGAGCACCATCAGCAGCGTGAGCCCGGTGGAGATGGCCTGGATCGCGCGGACCCGGGGGAATTCGGAGCGGCCGATCGACCGCACCTGCCACACGACCACCCCGGCGAAGAGGACCAGGCCGAACCCGAACCTGAGCCACGTGCCGCCGTCGAGCTGGCGGTCGAGCGGGGCCGTGTAGTAGACCCCGAGCAGCAGCGCGACCGCGGCCGCGGACCGCAGGACGGACACCGACATCAGGCGCCGACGGGCGCCGACGGGCAGGTCCACGTAGCGCCGCCGCTTCCGGAAGGATCTCCGGAAGGGGCGCCTCGCAGGCTCCGACGGCAGCTCCGACACGGCCGGCTCCCTCCCCTCGCCGCGCACGTCACCCCGACACAACACGAGCCGGGCCGGCGCCGTCGCCACCCCGGCAGGGTGACCGGGCTCGATCACGCCCCCGCGGGCGGCGGCGCTCACCCGCGACGGATGACGGAAGGACGCCGCAGCGGCGCCACGATCCTCCGCGACCGCCCGAGAAGTCTCGTCCAGGAGGTTCCGATGTCCACTGATCAGCCGACGCGCGAGGCGAACACCGTCGCGACCCCGCACGGCCCGAGCCGCGGTGGTGCCGCGGGATGGGTCGTCGGGATGAGCCGGTTCGCCGGCATCCTCATGATCATCACCGGGGTCTTCGGCGTGGTGCAGGGGATCGTCGGGCTGCTCCGCAACGAGGTCTACGTGACGACGCCCCAGTACGTGTTCAGCTTCGACCTGACGACATGGGGCTGGGTCCACCTGCTGATCGGGATCCTGGTCGCCGCGGCGGGTCTGGCCGTGCTCTCGGGACAGCTCTGGGGCCGCATGGTCGGCATCGCCCTCGCCTCCCTCAGCGCCATCGTGAACTTCCTGTTCCTGCCCTACTACCCGCTGTGGTCACTGCTGATCATCGCGTTGGACGTCTTCGTGGTCTGGGCTCTGTGCGTCTACGACCGGGACGCGGCGGCGGCGAGCCGCGGTTGACGGACGAGGACGTGGCCGAACGCGGGGCCGGGAGCGTCCCGCACCGCCGGGCGGGCTGGTTCGGCGCCGTCGTCGCGGTCGGGGTCCTCCTGATCGTGCTCGGCGCCTGGAACATCGTCGACGGGGTCAGCGCGCTGGTCTCGGGCCGCTTCGTCGCGGCGGATTCGGCGCGTGTCCTCGTCCTCGGGGTCACCACCTGGGGGTGGACGCTGCTGGTCGTCGGCCTCGTCGAGGTCACCGCGGGAGTGGCCCTGTTCGTCGGAGCCCGATGGGCCCGGGTCGTGGCGGTCGTGGTCGCCGCCGCGAACGGGGTCGTGCAGCTCGCGTTCCTCGCCGCCTACCCCGTCGGCGCCGTCCTGATCATGCTGGTCGCCGCGGCGGTGATCTGGATCGTGGTGCGGCAGGGGGACGCGGCGCGCGTCTGCCCCTCGGGGCCGGCCCCGCGTCCGGGCGGGACCGGTCCCGCCCGGACCTCAGCGGGCCGGTCGACC
>JAOZVV010000064.1 GCA_025869365.1 Pseudonocardia sp. | reverse complement strand
GTGGCGACGCCGAGCAGGGCGGCCGCGGCCTGCGGCTCCCCGGCGAGCCAGGCGTACCGGGCGGTCCCCTCGCAGACGCGCCCGGCCACCGGGCCGTCGGCGCTCTCCACGGCGGCCGCGGCGGCCTCGGCCAGCGGCGCGGCGGCCGCGGCCGGGACCGCGGAGTCCATCTCCAGCTGGGCCCGGGCCACCGCCAGCAACGCCCGCCGCTGGGGGAGGGCCAGCCCGGCGTCCCGCGCGAGATCGACCCCGGCGAGTGCGCGGCGGGCGCCGTCGAGGTTCCCGGCCCGGCGCTCGATGTCCGCCTCGGACACCCGCAGCATCTCACCCGGCTCGAACGACGGCCGGGTGATCCGCCGGGCCGCCCCGAGCAGCTCCCGGGCCCGGCCGGCGTCCCCGGCGCGGGCCGCGAGCTGGGCCCGACGGACCATGAACTGCGGCAGGTCGTCGGTGTTGCCCAGTTCGGTCGCGAGGGTGATCGCCTCGTCGTAGGCCGCCGCGGCCGCCTCCGGGTTGCCGGTGACCTCCTCCAGCTCACCGAGGGACGTGAGCGTCATCCCCAGCCCGAACCGGTCCCCGATCCGGCGGTAGAGCGCGTGCGCGGCGCGGACCAGCTCGCGCTGGCGCTCGATCTGCCCGTCGTTCTCGAGGATCATGGAACGGATCTCCAGGGCGGTCGCACGCAGCCAGGGATCGCGCGCCTCCTCGGCGACCCGCTCGACGAGCGAGACGTCCTGCTTCACGAACGCGGTGCTGACCGGCTCGAGGAGCCGCAGCAGCGGGTGCAGCTCGTCCGGGCCGACCGCGAGGACATGGACGAGTGCCGTCGCCTCGTCGAGGAGCCGGGTCGCGCCTGCGACGTCGCCCTCGCCGATGCTGGATATCGCCAGGTACGCGAGGGTGAGCGCCCGGGCCCCCGGCGGGACGCCGTCCGCGGGCAGCGCCGCCACCTCGCGAGCCCAGTGCGTCGCCTCCAGGACGAGGCCGCTGATCACCCAGGACCAGGACGCCCCGGCGACGAGCCGGTACGCGACCGGGGCGTCCCCCTCGGCGACGGCGCGGCGCAGGGCCCCGGTGACGTTCCCCGCCTCGGCGCGCAGCCGGGCCAGCCAGGGCAGCTGGTCCGCCCCGCGCAGCTCCGGCTCGGCGGCCTCGACGAGGTCCAGCACCCACGCGGCGTGCGCGGCGACCAGCGCGTCCCGTTCCCCGGAGGCCCCCAGCCGCTCGCCGGCGTACTCCCGGATCGTCTCGAGCATGCGGTAGCGGGTCGGCGCGCCGTCCGGCTGCGGCGCGGCCACCACGAGGGACTTGTCCACCAGCGAGGCGAGGATCTCGAAGACCTCCTCCGACGCCGGGCCGCCCGCGCCCGAGCAGACCCGCTCGGCGGCCTCGGCGGTCGCCCCGCCGGCGAACACGGCGAGCCGCCGCGTGACGATCCGTTCGGACTCCCCGAGCAGGTCCCAGCTCCAGTCGACGACGGCGCGCAACGTCTGGTGGCGCGGCAGCGCGGTCCGGGCACCCGTCGTGAGCAGGCGGAACCGGTCGTCGAGGCGGGTGAGGATCTCGCGGGGGGTGAGCGTGCGCAGCCGGGCGGCGGCGAGCTCGATCGGCAGCGGCTGGCCGTCGAGGCGCCGGCAGATCTCGGCGATCGCGGCGACGGCGTCCGCGTCCGGGGTGAAGCCCGGCGCGACGGCGACGGCGCGGTCCGTGAACAACCGGACGGCGTCGGCGACGGCGAGGGCGCTCACCGGGTGCAGCACCTCACCCGGGACGGCGAGCGGCTCCCGGCTCGTGGCCAGCACCCGCAGCCGGGGGCAGGCCGCGAGCAGGGTCTCGGCGAGCGTCGCGACGGCGTCGATCACGTGCTCGCAGTTGTCCAGGATCAGCAGCACGTCCCGGGAGCCGAGCGTGGCGACGAGGCGCTCGGTGGTGGTCGCGGTGTCCCGGTTCTCGTCCTGCGTCCGGACCACCATCTCCGGCCCGCCGACGGCGCCGAGCAGGGTGGCCGGGAGCTGGTCCCCGCCGGTCAACGGGGCCAGCTCGGCGAGGACGGCGTCCCCGAACGCCTCGCGCGCGAGCCGGGTCTTGCCCGCGCCACCGGGGCCGATGAGCGTCACCAGGCGGGCGGAGCCGAGGAGCTCCCGGACCCGGGGCACGTCCTCCCGGCGGCCGACGAAGCTGGTCAGGGCGCCCCCGGCGGCCGGCCGGGCGGGCTTCGCGGTCGGCAGGGAGGGCTGCGTCCGGAGCACGTCGATCCGGGTCCGGCGCAGCTCGGGCCCCGGATCGACGCCCAGCTCCTCGACGAGCCGGGCCCCCGTCCGGTCCAGCACCGCGAGCGCGTCGGCCTGCCGGCCGACGGCGTGCAGGCTGCGGGCCAGGACCGCGGCGGCGCTCTCCCGCAGCGGCTGCTCGGCCAGCAGGGAGGTCAGGGCGTCGAGGCCGTCGCCCGGGCTGCCGATGTCCAGGGACACCGCTGCCAGCCGCTCGACGGCGACGGCACGCTGCTCGGCGAGCCGCTCGGCCGCCGCGTCCGCGAAGGGGAGCCTGCGGACGTCCGCGAGTGCCGGCCCGCGCCAGAGACCGAGCGCCTCGGTGAGCAGGCCGCGGGCGGCCTGCGGGTCAGCGGTCGCGGAGAACCCGGTGAGCCGGGTGAACCTCAGCGCGTCGACGTCGTCCGGGGGGACACGGAGCAGATAGCCGCCGCCGACGGTGGTGACCAGGTCCGGCCCCAGCGCCCGGCGCAGCCGCGAGACCAGGGACTGCAGGGCGTTGCCGGCGCCGTCGGGCGGCTCGTCGCCCCACAGGGCGTCGACCAGGGTGTCCGCGGTGACAGGGCGGCCGGGATCCAGCGCGAGGCGGGCGAGCAGGCCGCGCACGCGCAGCCCGTTCGGCGCGAGATCGTCCGGGCCGCCACCGTTCGGGAGGGCGCCGTTCGGGGCCGCGGGCCACGCCGCCACCGTCCCGAGCACCCCGATCCGCACGCCGCCAGTCTGCCGTGCCGGTGGATCAGCGGGGTAGGTGAGATCAGGCCCGGAGCTCGTCGAGCAGGAACGCCTCGGCCCGCGCGCCACGGGCGAACATCCCGAGATCGAGGCTCTCGTCGATCCCGTGCCAGCGACTCGCCGGGTCCCCGACCCCCGTGACCAGGACCGCGGCCCCCGGGAAGGTCCGGGCGAACTCGGCGATGAACGGGATGGAGCCGCCGATCCCGGTCTCGACGGCGTCGTTCCCGAACGCCTCGGAGAAGGCCCGCCGGGCGGCGTCGTAGGCCCCGCCGCGGGCGTCGAGGCTGAACGGCTCGGCGACCCCGCCGCCGGGGGTGATCTCCACGTGCGCGCCCCACGGGACGTGCGCGCGCAGGTGCCCGGCGAGCTTGTCCCGCGCCGCGAGCGTGTCCTCGCCGGGCGCGAGCCGCATGCTCACCATCGCGCGGGCGCGGGGCAGCAGGACGTTCGACGCCTGCGCGACGGTGGGCGCGTCGATGCCCAGCACGGCGATCGCGGGCTTGTGCCACACGCGTTCCGGGATGGTGCCGGTGCCCAGCAGCTCCACGCCGTCGAGCAGCCCGACGTCCGAGCGGAAGGTCTCCTCGTCCTGGTCCGGAGCCTCGGATCCGTTCTGCTGCAGGCCCGCGACGGCGACCTCGCCCTTCGCGTCGTGCAGGCTGGCGAGGGAGTGGCAGAGCGCGGTGAGGGCGTCCCCGACCGGCCCGCCGTACACCCCGGAGTGCGCGGGGCGCTCCAGCATCGACACCTCGATCACGAGGTCCACCAGGCCGCGCAGGCTCGTCGTCAGGGCCGGGACGTCGACGGCGGGATTGGCCGCGTCGGCGATCACGATGACGTCCGCGCGGAGCAGCTCGTGGTGCTCGCGCAGCAGGGCCGGCAGGGTCGGCGAGCCGGACTCCTCCTCGCCCTCGACGAACAGCGTGACCCCGACCGGCGGCTTCCCCTCGTAGGCCCGGAGCACCGCGAGGTGGGTCATGACGCCGGCCTTGTCGTCCGCCGCGCCGCGGCCGTAGAGGCGGCCGTCCCGCTCGGTGGCCTCGAAGGGCGGGCTGGTCCAGTTCTGGTCCCCGCCGGTCGGCTGGACGTCGTGGTGCGCGTAGAGCAGGACGGTCGGCTGCCCCTCCGGGGCGGGCCAGTGCGCGACGACGGCGGGCGCTCCCGGGCGGGTGGGACCACCGGCAGCGCGGAGGATCTGCACGGACTCCGGCCCGAGCGCGCCCGCGAGCTCGGCGACCGCGGCCGCGCTCGCCTCGGTGTCCGCGGCGTGGGCGGGATCGGCCCAGATGCTCGGGATGGCGACCAGGCGGCGCAGGTCGTCGAGGGCGGAGGGGACGACGGCGTCGACCGCGGCGGCGATCGACCCGCGCGAAGTGGAGTCCGGCACGCCCCCACCCTAGTTCCCGCGAGTCGCGGTATTCCCGTCACCGAGTCGCGGTGTTCCCGCGGGCGAACGGTTCCGGTGGCGAAGGTTCCCGCGGGCGAGGGCGATGCGTGCACCGGCGCCCATGGTCGACACCGTCGTAGGCTGCGCGGTATGTCCCGCTTCCTGGCGATGCTGCTGGCCTCCGCGTCCACCACCGGCCGCGGGATGACCACCGGCGAGCCCGCCGCACCGGTCCGCCGCAGCTGGGCGGAGGTCCACGAGACGGCCCGCGGGTACGCCGCGGCCCTGCGCGCCGCCACCGACGACGTGCCCGCGCTCGAGCCGGGGGGCAGTGTCGGCGTCCTCGCGGGGGAGCCGGCGTCGATCGCCCCGCTCGCCCAGGCCGTGTGGCTCACCGGCGGCAGCGTGACGATGCTGCACCAGCCCACCGCCCGGACCGATCTCGCGGCCTGGGCCGAGGACACGATGTCGGTCCTGCGGATGATCGACGCGTCGATGGTCCTGCTCGGCGCCCCCTTCGACGCCCTCGCGCCGGTCCTGCGCGAGCGCGGCGTCCCGTTCCGCACGCTCGACTCGCTCGACGGCGACCCCTCGGCCGTCACCCCGGACGTCGACGTCTCCGGCGAGGACGACACGGCGCTGCTGCAGCTCACGAGCGGCTCGACGGCCGAGCCGAAGGCCGTCCGGATCACCCACGGCAACCTGGCCGCCAACATCGGGGCGATGATCGAGGCCGCCCGCCTGGACGTCGAGCGGGACGTGATGGTGTCCTGGCTGCCGCTCTTCCACGACATGGGGATGGTCGGGTTCCTGACGATCCCGATGGTCACCGGGCTGGACCTGGTGACGGTCACCCCGGTGGACTTCCTGACCCGTCCGCTGCTGTGGGCGGAGCTGATCTCGAAGTACCACGGCACGGTGACGGCCGCGCCGAACTTCGCCTACGCCGTCCTCGCCCGGCAGCTCGCGCGGGCGGAGGACCTGGACCTCTCCAGCCTGCGGATCGCGCTGAACGGGGCCGAGCCCGTCGACCCGGACGCGGTGCGGGCCTTCACGGACGCGGGCGCGCGGTTCGGGCTCCGGCCGGAGTCCGTGCTCTGCGCGTACGGCATGGCCGAGACCGCGCTCGGGGTGGCGTTCGCCCCCGTCGAGACGGGGCTGGCCGTGGACGAGATCGACGCGGACGCGCTGGAGGCCGAGCACCGCGCCGTCCCGGCCGGGGACGGTGCCGTGCGCAGGTTCCCGAAGCTCGGCCCGCCGCTGCCCGGCATCGAGGTGCGGGTCGTCGGCGAGCAGGGTGAGGTCCTGGACGTGGGCGGGGTCGGGTTGCTGCAGCTCAGGGGCCCGTCGGTCACGCCGGGCTACCTGACGGTCGAGGGCCCGAGGGCGACGCAGGACGCGGACGGCTGGTTCGACACCGGGGACGAGGGCTACGTGGTCGACGGCCAGGTCGTGGTCTGCGGGCGGCGCAAGGACGTGATCATCATGGGCGGCCGCAACATCTACCCGACGGACATCGAGCGCGCCGCCGCCGCGGCGGACGGGGTCCGCGCGGGCAACGTCGTGGCGGTCCGGTTGGCGGCGGGGGAGGGTCGGCACCGCGAGTCGTTCGCGGTGGCCGTCGAGTCCCGCAAGGCCGGGGATGCCGAGGCCGAGCAGCTCATCCGCAAGGACGTGACGTCGAGGGTCGTGTCCGCGGTGGGGGTGCGCCCCGCGGAGGTGGCGGTGCTGCCGCCCGGGAGCCTGCCCAAGACGCCGTCCGGCAAGCTGCGCCGCGCCTCGACGGGGGAGATGCTCGCGGCGCGCTGAACGCACGAACGGCACTTTCGGGCCGACGTGCGCCCCGAAAGTGCCGTTCGTAGCGGTTCGGACTCAGCCGCTGAGCGCGTGGAACCGGTTCTGCGTGGGCTCCAGGCCCTCCTGCAGGAGGGCCTCGGTCGCGTCCGCGGCGAGGTCGAGCGCGAACTCGACCTCCTTGCGTTCCACCGGGGAGAAGCGCTTCAGCACGAAGTCCGCCGGGTCCTGACGGCCCGGCGGGCGGCCGATGCCGAAGCGGACCCGGTAGTAGTCCTTCGTGCCGAGCGAGCGGCTGATCGAGCGCAGGCCGTTGTGCCCGCCCTCGCCGCCGCCGCGCTTGAGCCGGATCACGCCGAACCCGAGGTCCAGGTCGTCATGGACGACCACGATCTCCTCCGGCGGGATCGAGAAGTACTTCACCAGTCCGGCGACCGGACCGCCCGAGACGTTCATGTACGTCCGCGGGCGGGCCAGCACGACCTTGCGGCCGGCCAGCCGGCCCTCGGCCACGTCCGAGTTCGAGCGTTTGTGCACCGAGAACCGGCCCGCGCCGGCCCGGGCCGCCAGGAGTTCGACGACGCCGAAGCCGACGTTGTGCCGGGTCTCGGCGTACTCGGACCCGGGGTTGCCGAGCCCGACCACCAGTGCGGGGCCCGGCTCCACGGATCAGCCCTCGTCTGAGGAGGACGCCTCGGAGGTCTCCGCCGCGGCGGTCTCCGGCTTGTCCTCGACCACACCGGCACCCGCGGCGTCCTCGGTGGCCTCCATGTCCTCGGTCGTCGGCGCGCCGACGACGTTGACGAGCAGCGCCTCCGGGTCGGTGCGCAGCTCGACGCCCTCGGGCAGGGGCAGCTGACCGGCGAGGAACTGGGTGCCGACCGGGGCGCCCTCGACCGAGACCTCGAGGGTCTCGGGGATGTTCAGCGCGTCCGCCTCGACCTCGACGGTGTTGAGCTCCTGGGTGACCAGGGTGCCGGGGGCGGCGTCACCGGTGAGGTTCAGGTAGACCTCGACGACGACCTTCTCGCCCCGCTTGATGACCAGCAGGTCGACGTGCTCGATGTACGGGCGGATCGGGTGCTGCACCACGGTCTTGGTGAGCGCCAGCGACGGCACCCCGCCGATGTTCAGCTCGAGGATCGCGTTGCGACCCTGCTCACGGACGACGGCGGCGAACTCCAGCGACGGGAGCGCGAGGTGCTGCGGGTCCGTCCCGTGTCCGTACAGGACGGCAGGGATCTTGCCGGCGCGGCGGGTGCGGCGGGCGGCTCCCTTGCCGAACTCGGTGCGAGTCTCGGCGTCGATCTTGCTCTGGGCCACGGTGAATCTCCTCGATCGGGCGTGTCGTGAAGCGTGCACGCGGCGGTGTCGATCGAGGCGGGCAGACGTGTACCCACGCGTCGATGACGGCGGGCTAGTACGACACCCGCCCTCGCCGCGGAACTGCCGAGAATCGTACGCCCGGCCTCCGGGCGGCTCGGAGCAGGGACCCCTTATGGCAGGGACGCGGTGTCTCGTCAAGAACGATGATCTGCCCGCGGCCCGGCTAATGGGCCGGGTGGCGGCACGCGATGTACCGGATGTCGTAGTCAGCACGCGAATCGGGGATCGCCATGACCAGCACGCCTTCCGCACCGACCGGGCCGCAGCACGCGCCGGAACCGCCGACCGAGCGGATCGCCACCGTCCCGGCGCAGCGGAGCGTCGCCGACGCCGCCGCGGCGGCGGGGTTCGCGGTGCCGAGCCCGTGGTCGGCCGCGGGAGCGGGCCCGCCGACGGGCGACGGCCTCCCGACCGGGGGTGCCGAGGTGCCTCCAGGACCGCCTGCGGACCCGCGGGTCGCGGCGACGCCGGGGCCGCGCAGGGTCCGCCGGTGGCCGTGGGCCGGGCTGGGCCTGCTCGTGGGCCTGGCGGCGGGCGTCGGGATCGGCGCAGGTGGGGGCGCGCAGGCCAGTGGCACCGCGGCCGCGGCCCGGCCGGCGACGATCACCGTGACGGCGCCCGCCCCGGCCCCGGTGACCGTGACGGTCACGGCGCCGGCGGCTGCCCCGCAGACGGTCACCGTGGCGGCGGCCCCGACGACGGAGGCCGCGCCCGCCGGCCCCCTCACGACGTTCTCGGACGGCACCTACGAGGTCGGCACGGACGTGGCGCCGGGCAAGTACAAGTCGCCCGGACCGGACGGCTCCGGGATGGACATGTGCTACTGGCGCATCGGCAACGCGGCGGGATCGATCGACCAGAACGACATCGTCCAAGGACCGGGCCTGTTCACGGTCAAGGCGGGCAAGGTCGTCGAGCTCAGCGGCGGCTGCACCTGGACCAAGGTCGGCTGAGCACCCCCGGACGCGACCAGGGCGCCGTCACCGGTGAGGTGGGCGGCGCCCTGGTCGGGAACGCGGGGGAGGAGCTCAGGCGTTGCCGTCGAACAGGCTCGTGACCGAGCCGTCGTCGAACACCTGGTGGATCGCCTCCGCGACCAGCGGGGCGATCGGCAGGACGGTCATGCCCTCGAAGCGCTTGTCCTCCGCGATCGGCAGCGTGTCGGTGAAGATCACCTCGACGGCGCCGCAGTTCGCGAGCCGCTCGACCGCCGGGCCCGAGAGCACACCGTGCGTGGCGGCGACGATCACGTTCTTCGCCCCGTCCCGCAGCAGCACCTCGACGGCCTTCGCGACCGTGCCCCCGGTGTCGATCATGTCGTCGATCACGACGCAGGTGCGGCCCTCGATCTCCCCGACCACCCGGTTCGCCACGGCCTCGTTGGGCTTGCGCGGGTCCCGCGTCTTGTGGATGAACGCCAGCGGGGTGCCGCCGAGCGTCTCGGCCCAGCGCTCGGCCAGGCGCACGCGCCCCGAGTCCGGGGAGACGACGGCCATCTCGCGGGTGTCGTACTTCGCCTTGAGGTGCTCGGCGAGCACCGGGAGGGCGAACAGGTGGTCCACCGGGCCGTCGAAGAAGCCCTGGATCTGCGACGTGTGCAGGTCGACCGTCATGATCCGGTCCGCGCCCGCGGTCTTGAACAGGTCCGCGACGAGGCGGGCCGAGATCGGCTCGCGGCCGCGGTGCTTCTTGTCCTGGCGGGCGTAGCCCCAGAACGGCATGACCACGGTGATCCGCTTGGCCGAGGCGCGCTTGAGCGCATCGACCATGATCAGGTGTTCCATGATCGCGTCGTTGATCGGCGCGGAGTGGGCCTGGATGACGAAGGCGTCACACCCTCGTACCGACTCCTCGAACCGGACGAAGATCTCCCCGTTGGCGAACGAGTACGCCGATTGGGGCGTGATCGTCACGTCGAGTTCCTTGGCCACCTGCTCGGCCAGCTCGGGATGAGACCGTCCGGAGAAGAGCATGAGGTTCTTCTTCGGCGTGGCCGACATCGCGCTCACCGTGTACTGCCTCCTCGGCCGGGGTCACCGGCGTCACCTGCGACGTTGTGGGCTCGTTCGGCAGCCTCGGCCGCCGGCGTCCCGGGCCGCTTTCGTACGACCCATCCGTCGATGGTCCGCTGTGATCCGGACGACACGGCAAGCGCCCCTGGTGGGACGTCCTCCCGTACGACCGTGCCCGCCCCCGTGTACGCGCCGTCTCCGATGCGGACGGGGGCGATGAACATCGTGTCCGATCCGGTGCGCACATGGGAACCGATGACGGTCCGGTGTTTGCCCACACCGTCGTAGTTCACGAACACCGACGAGGCGCCGATGTTGCTCATCTCGCCGATCGTCGCATCCCCGACGTAGGTCAGGTGGGGCACCTTGGTGCCCGCGCCGATGTCGGAGTTCTTGGTCTCGACGAACGTGCCGATCTTCCCGTGGTCGCCGAGCCGGGTGCCGGGGCGCAGGAACGCGAACGGGCCGACCTGGGCGCCGGGGCCGATCAGCGCCCCGCTGCCGTGGGTGCGCACGACGCGGGCGCCCTGGCCGATCTCGCAGTCCGTCAACGTGGTGTCCGGGCCGACCTCGGCCCCGTCGCCGACGACCGTGTGCCCCAGCAGCTGTGTCCCGGGGGCCACGGTGACGTCGACGCCGAGCCGCGCGGTCACGTCGACCCACGTGGTGGCCGGGTCCACGACGGTGACCCCGGCGAGCATCCAGCCGTGCAGCAGCCGCCGGTTCAGCTCCGCGCGCAGCTCCGCGAGCTGCACCCGGTCGTTGACGCCGCGGACCAGCCACTCGTCCGCGCAGCGCACCGCGCCGACCCGCAGGCCGTCCGCGACCGCGAGCTCGACCAGGTCCGTCAGGTACAGCTCACCCTGGGCGTTGTCCGTGCCGAGGCGGCCCAGGCCGGTGGCGAGGAAGTCCGCGTCGAAGGCGTACACCCCCGAGTTGACCTCGGTGATCGCCCGCTGCTCGGCCGTCGCGTCCTTCTGCTCGACGATCCGCAGCACGGACCCCGTGCCGGCCTGGCGGACGATCCGGCCGTACCCCGCGGGGTCCGCGAGGTCCGTGGTCAGCAGCGTGGCGGCGGCGCCGGACTCCTCGTGGGCGGCGACGACGGAGCCGAGCGTCGCGGCGTCGAGCAACGGCACGTCCCCGTAGCCGACGAGCACGGTGCCGCGCAGGCCCGCCGGCAGCGCCGTGAGTCCGATGCGGACCGCGTCCCCGGTGCCGAGCTGCGTCTCCTGGACGGCGGTGAGCACCGGCCGGGCGAGCTCGTCGGCCAAGGTGGCGAGGTGGGCCTCGACCTGGTCACGGGCATGTCCGATGACGGTGACGAGGTGTTCGGGTTCGAGCTCCGCGACGGCGTGCACCGCGTGCCCGAGCAGGCTGCGCCCGCCGATCGCGTGCAGCACCTTCGGGGTCGCCGAGCGCATCCGGGTGCCCTCGCCCGCCGCCAGCACGACGGCGGCGGCGGGGCGCGCCGGCCCGGCCCTGCCCGTGTCGGGACCGTCCTGGACTTCGGGCATGTGGCCGCTCCCTGCGTCGCGCATCCGTCTGGTTACTGGTGCATGAACCCTTAGCCGCGCCGGATCCTACGGCCTGCCGGGACGGGAGGTACCGGCCGTGGACCGCTCGTCGTCGATCTCGGCCGGAGTGCCGCTCGTCGTGGGGGCCGGGCCTCCTGCCGACGATTGCGCCGACCGGGGTACGGGTGGCGGGACGATGGGGGTTGTCGGTGATCGGGGAGACCCGTCGGGACACCGAGCTCGAACACAGCGTCGATCGGAGACATCATGCCCACGCGCACCGCACGAACCGCCTGGAACGGCACGCTTCAGGAGGGGTCCGGCCAGGTCGAGCTGAGCAGCAGCAAGGTCGGCACCTACGACGTCAGCTTCCCGAAGCGGGCGGCGGAGGACGCCGGGGGCACCACCAGCCCGGAGGAGCTCATCGCCGCGGCGCACTCGTCCTGCTACGCGATGCAGCTCTCCGCGCTGATCGGCGAGGCCGGCGGCACTCCGGAGTCCCTGGACGTCAAGGCCGACGTGTCCCTCGCGCCGGACCCCGCGGGCGGCTTCCGGATCACCGGCATCGCGCTGACCGTCCGCGGCGAGGTCACCGGCCTCGATGCCGCCGGGTTCGAGCAGGCCGCGCAGGCCGCCAAGGCGTCCTGCCCCGTGAGCAAGGCCCTGACCGGCACCACGATCACCCTCGACGCCGCGCTCGACTGAGTGCGCGTGCGTCCGTCCACACCGGCACGACCGAAGGGGGACACCATGTCCTGCACCGGGAACGGGCGCCCCGCGCCGCCGCCGCGACCCACCGGCGGGGACTGACCCCGATCCGGGGTGCCTGCTCCGCCGCCAGGATTCGAACCTGGACCATCGGAACCAAAATCCATTCCCGC
>JAOZVV010000063.1 GCA_025869365.1 Pseudonocardia sp. | reverse complement strand
GACGCATCCTGCTCAGCTGACCCGCCGCACCACCGCTTCTGAGCCAGAGCCGATCATGTGACGGTGGTCGCTACGATCCACACCGTGACCGTGCTGCAGGACCTGCGCACCGTGCTCGCCGACCGCTCCGCGCGGCGGCGGCTCCAGCAGCTGACCGAGCAGATCGGCCGTGCCGGCCTGTCCGCCGCGGCGGAGGATCCGGGGCTGGCGGCGGTGGTGGACCAGCACGCCGCGGCCGTCCGGGACATCGTGCAGGGCGGTCCCGCCCGGGCCGCCGGCGGCGGGCTCACCACCGCCACCCTGCCCGCGCGGTTCACCGGCAGCGTCGCGGTCCGGCTCGCCGCCTACTCGCGCAGTCTCCTGGAGAAGCACCGTCGCGAGACCGGCTGGGTCGCGCTGCCGCACGGCGGGCAGTGGCAGCACGCGGACGCCGTCACGTTGCGGCTGCTCGGCGTCTGCCACGTCGCCCGGCAGGCGGGGCTGGTCAGAACCTAGGGCCTGCTCCCTGGGCGCGGCGGCCGACGACGCCGTCCGGTTCAGGCCTCCAGGGCGGGGTCGGCCTTCAGTGCGACCCCCGAGAGCCCACGCCGTCTCGCCTCCGCCATCAGCATCGCCAGCGTCGTCGCCGCGGCCTCGTAGCCGGTGCCGTGCGGCGGCCGGATGTTGGACAGGCAGTTCCGCTCCGAGTCCTTGCGGCCGCGCCTCGCATCGAAGGTGAAGTAGATGCCGAGGCTGTCCGTCGAGGACATCCCCGGCCGCTCCCCCACCAGGACGACGACGCTGCGCGCCCCGGTCGCGGCCGCGACCTCGTCCCCCAGCGCCACCCGTGCCTCCGTGGCGATCACCACCGGGGCCACCCGCCAGCCGTCGAGCCGCTCCAGGATCGCCGCGAGCATCGGGGCACCGTGGGTCCGGACGGCGAGCGGGGACAGCCCGTCCGCCAGCACGACCACGACGTCGTACTCCCCCGCCACCAGGGAGCCCCCGTCGGCGAGCCGTCGTCCCAGGTCCGGGCGCTTGAGGTACTCCGCGCGCCCGGCCGCGGCGCTCGTGACCCGCACGACGTCGAGCCCGAGCCCCAGCGCCTCGACGTCCGCGGCCACCGCATCCGTGTCCAGCGGCGCGTGCACCGCGTCCCGGGCCGCCGCGTGCGCGGCCCGCAATGCGAGCAGTTCCGAGGTCGGCAGCGCGTCACCGGCCCGGCCCAGGGCGACCCGCGCCCGCGTCGACGCCCGCAGCGCGGCCAGCGGGTCCGCCGTCACGACACACCCGCCGTCAGCGCCTTGAGGGCCGCGGAGTCCGAGCCGAGCTCGCGGACCCGGCCGTCCGCGGTCAGCATGTCCATCCGCGTCATCCACTCCGCGAACTCCGGCGCCGGGCTCAGGCCGAGGACCTGCCGGGCGTAGAGCGCGTCGTGGAAGGACAGCGACTGGTAGTGCAGCATCACGTCGTCCCCGCCGGGCACGCAGATGACGAACGAGCAGCCCGCGACGCCGAGCAGCGTGAGCAGGGTGTCCGTGTCGTCCGCGTCGGCCTCCGCGTGGTTGGTGTAGCAGACGTCGACGCCCATCGGGACGCCGAGCAGCTTGCCGCAGAAGTGGTCCTCGAGCCCGGCGCGGGCGATCTGCTTGCCGTCGTAGAGGTACTCCGGGCCGATGAACCCGACGACCGTGTTGACCAGCAGCGGGTCGAACGCCCGCGCGACCGCGTACGCGCGGGCCTCGAGGGTCTGCTGGTCCACGCCGTGGTGCGCGTCCGCGGACAGCGCGCTGCCCTGCCCGGTCTCGAAGTACATGCAGTTCGTGCCGACGGTCCCGCGGTTCAGGGAGAGCGCGGCCTCGTGCGCCTCCCCGAGCATCGCGAGCGTGACGCCGAAGCCGGAGTTGGCGGCCTCCGTCCCGGCGACCGACTGGAACACCAGGTCGACGGGCGCGCCGCGCTCCATGATCTCGATCGACGTCGTGACGTGCGCGAGCACGCAGCTCTGCGTCGGGATCTCGTAGCGGGAGCGCACCTCCTCGATCAGGTGCAGCAGGTCGACCGTGCGGTTCGGGCTGTCCGTGGCCGGGTTGATCCCGATGACGGCGTCCCCGCAGCCGAGCAGCAGGCCGTCGACGATGCTCGCGGTGACGCCGACCGGGTCGTCCGTGGGGTGGTTCGGCTGCAGCCGCGTGGCCATCGTCCCCGGGAGCCCGACCGTCGACCGGAAGGCCGTGACCACCGGCGTCCGGCGGCCGACGGCGATCAGGTCCTGCACCCGCATCAGCTTGCTGACCGCGGCGACCATCTCCGGGGTGAGGCCCGGGGCCAGCGCCGTCGTGTCCGTCTCCGGGCGCAGGAGATGGTCCCGGAACCCGCCGACGGTGAGCGAGGAGACCGGCGCGAACGCCGCCGCGTCGTGGGTCTCGACGATCAGCCGGGTCACCTCGTCCGTCTCGTACGGGACGACCTGCTCCTGCAGGAACGTCGCCAGCGGGAGGTCCGCCAGGATCTCCTGCGCGGCGACGCGTTCCTGCTCCGACGCCGCGGCCAGGCCGGCGAGGGAGTCCCCCGACCGTTCCGGGGTCGCGGCGGCGAGCAGGGCCGCCAGGTCGTCGAACTCGTAGGTGTGGCCGCCGAGAGTGGTTCGTCGTGTGGTCACTCGAGCTCCGCCTCCGCCGCCGCCAGCGCCGCGAACTCCTCGTCGGGCGCGCTCGCGACGAGATGGTGGCGACTGTAGAACCCGAACCAGGCCATGAACAGGGCGAAGGCGCCGACCGTCCAGAGCGCGGCGACACTGTCCACCAGGAACGTGGCGATCACCGAGATCACGGCCACGACCAGCGCGAAGCCGGTCGTCGCCACGCCGCCGGGTGTGCGGTAGGGCCGCGGCATGTCCGGTTCGCGGCGGCGCAGCACGATGTGGCTGACCATCATCAGGACGTAGCTCAGCGCCGCGCCGAACACGGCCATGTTGAGCAGCATCGCGCCCTGGCCGGTCAGCGAGAGCAGGAAACCGATCACCCCCGGGACGATCAGCGCGAGGACCGGCGCCTTGCGCGCGTTGGTCACCGACAGGCGGCGCGGGAGGTAGCCGGCGCGGGAGAGCGCGAAGGTCTGCCGCGAGTAGGCATACATGATCGAGAAGAAGCTCGCGACGAGCCCGGCGAGCCCGATGTAGTTGACGACCGTCGCCGCGGTGCCCGTCCCCAGCGCCTCGACGAGCGGGTTGCCGGAGCCGGAGAGCGCCTCGGCCCCGAGCGCGCCGGTGGAGAGCACCAGCACCGCCGCGCCCGTGACCAGCAGGACCAGCATGCTGACGACGATGCCCTTCGGCACGTTCCTCTCCGGCTCGCGCGCCTCCTCCGCGGCCAGCGGCACACCCTCGACGGCCAGGAAGAACCAGATCGCGAACGGCACGGCGGCCCAGATCCCGAGGACGCCGAACGGCAGGAACTCCGACGCGCCGGCGGCGTCCGTCGGCGCGATGTCCGTGAGGTTCGCCGAGTCGAAGAGCGGGATCGCGGCGATCGCGAACACCACCAGGCCGACGAGGGCGATCGCGGTGATCACGGACATCGCCTTGAGCGCCTCCCCGGCGCCGGTCAGGTGCACACCGATGAAGATGGCGTAGACGGCCAGGTAGACCCACCAGCCGTCGGTGATCCCGAAGAGGTTCAGGGACTCGACGTAGGCACCGATGAACGTGGCGATGGCGGCCGGCGCGATCGAGTACTCGATCAGGATCGCCGTGCCGGTGGCGAAGCCGCCCCAGGGGCCCAGGGCACGGCGGGCGAAGGTGTAGCCGCCGCCGGCCGTCGGCAGGGCGGAGGACAGCTCCGCCATCCCGAGGACCATCGCGAAGTACATCGCCGCGATGACGATCCCCGCGATCAGCAGGCCGCCGAAACCGCCCTCGGCCAGGCCGAAGTTCCACCCGGAGTAGTCCCCGGAGATCACGTAGCTGACCCCGAGCCCGGCGAGCAGGACCCAGCCCGCGGCGCCCGTCCGGAGCTGGCGACGGGCGAGGTAGTCACTCGTCCCCCCTCCCGGGTCCGCGCCGGTGTCCGCGCCGGTGTCCGCATTGCTCGACGGTGTGCTCACGAGAGCCTCCGGTCGTCACGAATGGGTGATGAGGACCGCAGAGTAGGGAAAGTCCGTTACCTCCGCCTCACGAGCGGGTTTCCTCGACCGGAATACCCTCGGGGGGTATACCGTTCATGCGGGGCACGACAGCAGGCCACCGGAGGCGAACGATGGACCACCACCACGTGACGGCGACCGGCCCGGTCGCCGAGACGCCGGACGACCACGCGGGACACTCCGGGCACGGGGACCACGCCGGGCACGGGGACCACGCGGCACGGTTCCGGGACCGCTTCTGGTGGTCCCTCGCCCTCGCGGTGCCGGTCGTCGGGTTCAGCCCGATGTTCGCGGACCTGCTCGGCTACCCGCTACCGCCCGCCACCGGCTGGGTCTCCCCCGTGCTCGGCACCGTGGTCTTCCTGTGGGGCGGCGCGCCGTTCCTCACCGGCGGCTGGTCCGAGATCCGCTCGCGCCGGCCCGGGATGATGCTGCTGATCACGCTCGCGATCACCGTCGCGTTCGTCGCCAGTGCCCTGACCTCGCTCGGGATCACCGGCCTGGACCTCGACTTCTGGTGGGAGCTCGCCCTCCTCGTCGTGATCATGCTGCTCGGCCACTGGCTGGAGATGCGGGCGCTCGGCCAGGCCTCCGGCGCGCTCGACGCCCTGGCCGCCCTGCTCCCCGACGACGCCGAGAGGGTCACCCCGGACGGCGTCGTGACGGTCCCGCTCGACGAGCTGACCGAGGGCGACGTCGTCCTGGTCCGCTCGGGCGGGCGGGTGCCCGCGGACGGCGTGGTCGTCGAGGGCGAGGCGGCGCTGGACGAGTCGATGATCACCGGCGAGTCCCGGACGGCGACGCGTGGAGCCGGGGACCGGGTCGTGGCCGGGACCGTCGCGACGGACTCGGCGATCCGCGTCCGCGTCGACGCCGTCGGCGAGGGCACGGCGCTGGCAGGCATCCGGCGGCTCGTCGAGCAGGCGCAGCGCTCGCACTCGCGCGCGCAGGCCCTGGCCGACCGCGCCGCGGCGTTGCTGTTCTGGTTCGCGAGCGGCGCCGGGGTGGTCACGTTCGTCGTCTGGGCGATGCTGGGGAACGTCTCCGAGGCGGTCGAGCGGACGGTGACGGTGCTGGTCATCGCCTGCCCGCACGCACTGGGGCTGGCGATCCCGCTGGTCATCGCGATCTCGACGGCCCGCGCGGCCCGCACCGGCATCCTGGTCAAGGACCGGCTGGCGCTGGAGCGGATGCGCACGGTCGACGCGGTCCTGTTCGACAAGACCGGAACCCTGACGACCGGGCGTCCGGCCGTCGTCGGGACGGTCGGGGCGCCGGAGACGCTCGTGCTCGCCGCGGCCGCCGAGGCGGACAGCGAGCACCCCCTGGCCCGGGCCGTCGTGGCCGCGGCCGGACCGGACGTGCCGCGGGCGAGCGGGTTCCGGTCCCTCACCGGCCGCGGCGTCCGGGCGGCGGTCGACGGCGCGGAGGTCTCCGTCGGCGGCCCGGCGCTGCTGCGCGAGTCCGGCGCGTCCGTGCCCCGGGAGGTCGCGGCGCAGGCGGAGCGCTGGGCCGCGGAGGGCTCCACCGTCCTGCACGTGCTGCGCGACGGCGAGGTCCTCGGCGCGCTCGCCCTCGCCGACGGGATCCGGCCGGAGTCCCGTGCGGCGATCGACGGCCTGCACGCCCGCGGCGTCCGGGCGGTCATGATCACGGGTGACTCGCGGCCGGTCGCGGAGGCCGTCGGGCGCGCCCTGGGCGTGGACGAGGTCCTCGCCGAGGTCCTGCCCGAGGACAAGGACGCGGCGGTCGAACGGCTGCAGGCCCGGGGCGAGGCCGTCGCGATGGTGGGCGACGGCGTCAACGACGCGCCCGCCCTCGCCCGCGCGGACGTGGGCATCGCGATCGGCGCGGGCACGGACGTCGCGATCGAGTCCGCGGGCGTCGTCCTGGCGTCGTCGGATCCGCGGGCGGTGCTGTCGGTGATCGCGCTGTCCCGGGCCGGCTACCGGAAGATGCTGCAGAACCTGTTCTGGGCGAGCGGCTACAACCTGGTCAGCGTCCCGCTCGCCGCGGGCGTCCTGGCCGGCGTCGGGTTCGTGCTGCCGGCCGCGGTCGGGGCGATCCTGATGAGCCTGTCCACGATCGTCGTCGCGGCGAACGCCCAGTTGCTCCGCCGGGTGGAGCTCCGCCCGGACCACGTCCGACCCTGATTGCGAACACCGTACGCGGTTCGGTAGGCTCCGTTCTGCGAACAGTGTTTGCACAGGAGGTGGGACCGTGACCGAGTACGCCCGCAACGGGGCCGTGGAGATCGCCTACGAGGACCTCGGAGGTGCGGGCGGGGACCCGCTGCTACTGCTCATGGGCCTGGGCGTGTCCCGGTTCTGGTGGCCGGACGGCTTCGTGGCCGAGCTGGTCGCGAGCGGGTTCCACGTCGTCGCCTACGACCAGCGGGACGCCGGGGAGTCCACCCGGTTCACCGACGCGGGCGGCGGGAACCCGATCGCCCGGCTGTTCCGGCGCCGGACCGTCTACACGGCCGAGGACATGACGGACGACGCGATCGCGGTCCTGGACGCGGTGGGCTGGCCGGCGGCGCACCTCCTCGGCGCCTCGATGGGGGCCGCCCTCGCCCAGGCCACCGCGCTCCGCCATCCGGCGCGCGTCCTGAGCCTGACGGCGTGCTCCGGTGGCCGCGTGGACATCGGCATGGTGCGCCGGCTGCGCACCGTCCGGCCCGGGGTTCTCGTCAATCTGATGCGAATGAGGTTCCCCGAGGGCCGCGAGGGGGACGTCGCCGCCGGGGTCGCGATGGCCAGGGCGATGGCGGCGCCGGACCGGCCGTTCGACGAGGCCGCCGCGCGGGCCACGGCGGAGCGGGACAGCGTCAGCGGGGTGCGGGACCCGGACGCGCAGAGCCGGCAGATGGGGGCGAGCTGGAGCGGGGGGCCGGTCTCGGGCATCGACGTCCCGGTGCTGGTCCTGCACGGCGCACAGGACCCGTTGATCAGGCCGTCATCGAGCCGGGACCTCGCCGCCGCGATCCCGGGCGCGAGGCTGCGGGTCCTCCCCGGCATGGGCCACGACCTCCCCGCCGCGCTGTGGCCGGAGATCGCCCGGGAGATACGCGGGATCGCGGACGCGGCGGTCCCGCGCACGTGATCGTTCCGCGTGCGACCTGACGGGCCTCGGCCCGTCCCCGGAGTGCGCCTCCGCGCGGTCCGCACGGGAGCGGAGCACCCCTGCCGCGGGCGGGCTCACGCGGCGGGGACCCGCTCGTCCCAGTCGATGTGGTGGCGGTGCAGCCACTCCGGGGAGACACCGCCCCTGCTGCTCATGCGGCGCAGCATGATCGGCATCAGCGCATCCCGGAACACCCGCGCCACCGGGCCCGCGGCCTTCTGGCCGCTCCCCCGCGCGCCCGCGGCCACGACCTTCTCGACGCGCTCCCGGCGGAGCCGCTCGAAGACCGCGAACGCGCGCGCGACGTCGGCGTGATCCGGCCCGGCGACGTCACGCAGGCACCGGGCCAGGACGACGGCGTCCTCCAGCGCCATCGACGCGCCCTGTCCCGCGGCGGGCGAGGTCGCGTGCGCCGCGTCCCCGATGATGATCATCCGGTCCCGGTGCCAGGTGGGGACGGTCGGGACGTCGTGCGTCGCCCACCCGCTCAGTGGCGCCGGCGCGGCCTCGACGATGCGGGCGGCCGGCGAGCGGTCGACGGACAGCAGGTCCAGCAGCCAGGAGCGCCAGTCCCCGTCGGTCATCGCGGCCAGCTCGCCGGGCGCGGGCTCGTCCGGGCGCGGCGGGTTGGCGAACCAGGCCACCCCGCCGTCCGGGGTGGCGGACCAGCCGAAGAAGCAGCGCCTGCCGAACATCATCTGGAACTCGTCGTCCGGGGTGTCCAGCGGGAAGTCCGGGACGAGGCCGCCGATGTTGAGCACCGGGACGTAGCGGGCCCTCGGCGCGGCCGGGTCGATCACCGAGCGGACGCGGGAGCGGATCCCGTCGCAGCCGATCAGCAGGTCGCCCTCGGCAGCGGTCCCGTCGTCGAACGTCGCGCGCACCCGGCCGCCGGAGGACACGGCGTCGACCAGTCGCTTCCCGTAGGTGATCGACGCACCCCGGGAGGCGGCCTCGTCCCGCAGCGCGGCGTAGAGGTCCGCGCGCCGGACGAGGTGGCTCACCGTGCCGTCCGGCAGCGGTTCGCCCATCGTCATCGTCCCGAGCTCCTTCCCCGTCCCGCTGAAGAACCGCATGGAGCGGGTGGGGAAGCCGAGGCCGCGGACCGCGCCGTCCGCGCCGATCGCCCGGAGCGCGTCCATGCCGTTGACCTGCAGCGTCAGGAAGGAGCCGAGCTCGTCCGCGCCCGTGAGCTGCCCCTCGAACATCTCCGCGTCGATCCCCGCCCGCTGCAGGGCCATGGCGAGGACGGGCCCCGCCACCCCCGCGCCGATCACCAGTGCCGTGGTCATGTCCGCTCCCGATATCCTCACTCGTACGGCCAAGTATCTCGCAGATGCGAGTATCTTGGGTAGACGAGATATCTGTCAAGGAGGACCGGTGCCGTCGAGCGAGGACGCGTTGCGCGGCGAGATCACGGGCTCGATGGTCCGGATGATCGCCAACGTGGTGCTGACCAGCCACGCGGTGGCTCAGCGCCTGGGCCTCGGACCCACGGACTCGCAGTTCATGACGCTGCTGGACGTCCACGGACCGCTCACCCCGGGACGGCTCGCGGAGCTCAGCGGCCTCACCAGCGGCACCGTGACCGGCGTGATCGACCGGCTGGAGAAGGCCGGCTTCGCCCGGCGCGAACGCGATCCCGGGGACCGGCGCAAGGTGATCGTGCAGCGGGACGAGGCCGCCGTCGCCGCACGCATGGCACCCGAGTACGCCGAACGTGCCGAGGAGCTCGACGCGGTGCTCCGCCGGCGCAGCACCGACGAGCTGGCCACGATCGCGGCGTTCCTGCGGGACCTGCTCGGCTACGACGCCTGACGGGGCGGCACCTCGGGTCGTGGCTGCGGGACCAGCTCATCCGGATCCGGGTCGTCCAGATCCGGGTCGGGCGCGGCGAACTCGAGGCCGAGCTGCCCCTCCTCCGCGGAGTTGGGCGCGCGGTAGTGCCCCTTCACCCAGGTCAGGTCCCGGGGATGACCGTGCACGAACGCCATGGGGGCTCCTCCCGGGCCGAGTGAACCACGCCGCACCGACAGAACCGGCCGCACCCGGCAGCGGCAGGCACGATGGACACGCACCCCGCACCCCGCCCGACCCCGAGGAGAACGCATGCCGGCTCCGGCCGAGACCGACCCGGCCTGGTGGCGCAGCGCCGTGATCTACCAGGTCTACATCCGCAGCTTCGCCGACGGGAACGGCGACGGGATCGGTGACGTCGCCGGGCTGCGCGCCGCGCTGCCCTACCTGGCGGACCTCGGCGTCGACGCGGTGTGGATCAACCCGTGGTACCCGTCGCCGCTGGCCGACGCGGGCTACGACGTCTCGGACTACCGCGCGGTCGAGCCCCGGTTCGGCACCCTCGGCGAGGCCGAGGCGCTGATCGCGGAGGCCCACACGCAGGGCATGCGGATCATCCTGGACATCGTCCCGAACCACACGTCCAGCGCCCACGCCTGGTTCGGCGAGGCCCTGCGCGCCGGCCCCGGATCGGCCGAGCGGGCGCGCTACGTGTTCCGGCCCGGCAAGGGCCCGGACGGCGACGAGCCGCCGAACGACTGGACGGCCATGTTCGGCGGCCGCGCGTGGACCCGCGTCACGGAGGCGGACGGCACCCCCGGCGAGTGGTACCTGCACCTGTTCGACGTCGAGCAGCCGGACCTGAACTGGGAGAACCCGGAGGTCCACGCGGACTTCGAGGAGACCCTGCGGTTCTGGTTCGACCGCGGCGTCGACGGCTTCCGGATCGACGTCGCCAACTCGCTGGTCAAGCAGGCCGGGCTGCCGGACGTCGGGACGCGGCAGCACCACGATCCCGGCCCGCACCCGCACTGGGACCGCGACGAGGTCCACGACGTGTACCGCGAGTGGCGCCGTGTCGCGGACTCCTACGACCCGCCGCGCGTCTTCGTCGCCGAGGCGTGGGTGCCGGAGGCGGACCGCTTCGCCCGCTACCTGCGCGCCGACGAGCTGCACACGGCGTTCAACTTCGACTTCCTGAAGGCACCCTGGCGCGCGGCGGACCTGCAGGACTCCGTGACGCGGACCCTGCGCGAGCACGCGGTCGTCGGCGCGCCGCCCACCTGGGTGCTGTCCAACCACGACGTCGCGCGGCACGTCTCCCGCCTCGCCCGGGACCCCGACGCCTGCATCGGCACGTCGCTGGACTCGATGCGCGACACCACCGCGGACCTGGACCTCGGCCTGCGCCGGGCCCGCGCGGCCGCGCTGCTGATCTTCGCCCTGCCGGGCGGGGCGTACGTCTACCAGGGCGACGAGCTGGGCCTGCCCGAGGTGGAGGACCTCCCGGAGGAGGTCCTGGACGACCCGACCTGGAGGCGCTCCGGGCACACCGAGCGGGGACGCGACGGCTGCCGGGTGCCGATCCCGTGGTCCGGGGACGCGCCGCCGTTCGGCTTCGGCGAGGGCGAGCCGTGGCTGCCGCAGCCCGCCTGGTTCGCGGCGCACACGGCGGAGGGGTTGGCGAAGGACCCGGACTCGATCCTCAACCTCTACCGGCTCGCCCTGCGCCTGCGCCGGGCGGACCCTGCGCTCGGCGACGGGCCGCTGACCTGGCTCGACGCCCCCGAGGGGGCGCTCGCGTTCGCCCGGGACCCTGGGTTCGTGCTGGTCCTGAACGTCTCCGCCGAGCCGGTCCCGCTGCCCGACGGCGCCGAGATCGTCCTGGCCAGCGGGCCGCTCACCGAGGACTCCCGCGTCCCGGTGGACACGGCGGTCTGGCTCACCGCGGGCCGACCGACCCGGGCCGGGGCACACCGATGAGCCGCTTGTCCGCGACGACGACCGGGTGGGCCGGCACGAACACCCGCCCGGTCCCGACGGCGAGCCGCGCGAGCACCAGCGCCCCGGGCAGGTAGATCAGCAGCCCGAGGACCCAGAACGTGCCACCCAGCGCCACCGCGTCGTCGACGACGATCAGCGCGGCGGCCGTCGCCCCGGTCGCCAGCGTCGCGGGCATCGGCGCGAGCCGGTCCAGGACCCGCCCGCAGACGATCCCGGCGAGGGTGAGCAGCACCAGGGCGAGCACGATCCGCAGCTCGCGGGCGAGCGGCGTCGCGAACAGCGCGAGGGAGGTCGTGGCGGCGGAGGCGGCCGCCGCGAGCAGCAGGTCCGCGGTCCGGGGCGCGTCACTCGGTCGTGGCATGGACCGATGCTCCGACGGGACCGGCCGCCCCACATCCGTAGAGGTACGCACTCACGCGGTGACGAGTGCGGCGAACGCGACGACGTTGTCCCGGTAGCTGCGCTCGGCCCGGTCGAAGGACCCCCCGCAGGTGACGAGCCGCAACCCGGCGACGGGCGAGTCCGAGTAGACCGCCGCCGTCGGGAACGCGTCCTTCGCGTAGCGGCGCACGTCCTGGATCTCGAAGGTGGCCCTGGTCCCGTCCGCGCGGTCGACGAGGACCAGGTCGCCCGGCGCCAGTGCGCGCAGCCGCCGGAACGGCCCCGGCCGGTGGTCCCAGTCGACGTGCGCGGTCAGGACGGCGGGGCCGCGCTCGCCGGGCGTCGGGCCGCCGGTGTACCAGCCGGCGAGCGTCGCCGCGGCGGCCCCGGCCGGCACCTCGAGCGCACCGGCGGCGTCGAGCCCGAGCGGGACGAGCCCGGTGTCCATCCCGACCGCGGGCGCCCGGACGCGGACGGGGACCGCGCCCGCCAGCGGTGCCGCGGCGGCCCGGACCGTCGAGGTGGGGACCGGGGCGACGGTGCCGCCGAGCGGGGCCGACGGCGCGGCCAGGGGCGCGGCGGCGAGCGCGCCGGACGCGGCGACCGCCAGCAGTACCCGCCTCAGCCGGACGCGCGCGGCGGTCAGCGCTGGTCCCGGGCCCGGCGGCGCAGCAGGAACACCCCGCCGGTGAGCCCGATC
>JAOZVV010000062.1:53548-62192 GCA_025869365.1 Pseudonocardia sp. | reverse complement strand
ACGCCGAGTGCGGGGGGCTGCTCTACCTCTGCTCGGACCTCGACGGCACCGAGATGTGCGGCGTCCTGCCCGCCTCAGCGGCGATGACCGGACGGCTGACGCTCGGCTACCGCGAGGCCGTCGCCCTGAGCCCGTCGCCGCTGTTCGCGGCGGGGGAGCGGGCTCCCGGGCACGAGTTCCACCACTGTGCCGTCACACCCCGGGCCGGCGTGCAGCCCGCGTGGGGCTGGCGGGGCGCGGAGCCGGAGGGCTTCGTCCACGGCGGCGTCCACGCGTCCTTCCTGCACACCCATCCCGCGGGGAACCCCGGGTCGGTCGCGCGGTTCGTCGCCGCGGCCCGGGTGGGGTCGTGACCCTCGCGCTGGGGATCGGGGCCCGGCGCGGGGTGGGCGCGGCGGCGGTGCGGGCGCTGCTGACCGCGGTCGCGGCCGAGCACGGGCTGGACCTGGCCGGCGCGGTGTTCGCGAGCGTCGAGGGCAAGGACGAGGCCGGGATCCTCCAGGCCATCGCTCCCGCAGAGCTGCGGCTGTTCCCGGCGTCCGTGCTCGCGGCGGTGAGCGTGCCCAGCCCCAGCGACCGGGTGCTCGCCGCGGTCGGGACCTCCGGTGTCGCCGAGGCCGCGGCGCTGCTGGCGGCCGGGCCGGGGGCCGAGCTGATCGTGCCCAAGACGCCCGGTGACGGCGTGACGGTCGCCGTCGCGTCATCGCGGGCAGGACGACAACACGCGAGCGGGCTCACCCTGCCCGACCCGCCCGACGGGTTCCGGCCGCCGGACCTGCGCCGATAGAATCACGCCCGTCGTCGTGCGGGAACCCGGTGTGAATCCGGGGCGGTCCCGCCACTGTGCACCGGGGCCCGCCCCCGGAGAGCCAGACCCCGCCGCCGGCCATCACTGACCTCGAACCGGGCGTGGACCCCCGGGAAGGAACGCGCACGTGAGCGAGCACGACCAGTACCTCGTCGGCCTGGACCTGGCCGGACGCCGCGTCGTCGTCGTCGGAGGTGGTCAGGTCGCCCAGCGGCGCGTCGCCCGGTTGATCGCGGCCGGCGCCGTCGTCGAGGTCGTCTCGCCCGAGGTCACACCGGCCGTCGAGGGCATGGCCTCGGCCCGGGAGATCGCCTGGACGGAGCGGCGCTACGAGGTCGGGGACCTCGACGGCGCCTGGTACGCCATCGCCTGCACGGACGACCCGACGGTGAACATGGCGGTCGGTGCCGAGGCCGAGCGCAACCGGGTCTTCTGCGTCCGGTCGGACGACGGCAGCCACGGCACCGCGGTCACCCCGGCCACCGGCGAGTTCGACGGGCTGACGGTCGGGGTGCTGGCCCGCGGCCGGCATCGCCGCTCCGCCGCCGTGCGGACCGCGCTGGTCGAGGCCCTGCAGTCCGGCGTGGTGGACGACTCCGCGGAGCCGGTGCTGCCGGGCGTCGCACTCGTCGGCGGCGGCCCGGGGGACCCGGAGCTGATCACCGTGCGCGGGCGGCGGCTGCTCTCCCGCGCCGACGTCGTCGTCGCGGACCGGCTCGGCCCGCGGGACCTGATCGACGAGCTCGGCCCGCACGTCGAGGTCATCGACGCCTCCAAGATCCCCTACGGCCGGGCGATGGCCCAGCAGCGGATCAACGAGCTGCTGGTCGAGCACGCCAGGGCCGGGAAGTTCGTGGTCCGGCTCAAAGGCGGGGACCCGTTCGTCTACGGCCGCGGGTTCGAGGAGGTCATCGCCTGTACCGAGGCCGGCGTGCCCGTCACCGTCGTCCCGGGCATCACCAGCGCGTTCGCGGCCCCCGCCGTCGCGGGGATCCCGGTCAGCCACCGGGGGGTCGCGCACGAGATCGTGGTCGTCTCCGGGCACGTCGCGCCCGGGGACCCGCGCAGCCTCGTCGACTGGCCGGCGCTGGGCCGGATGAAGGGGACGGTCGTGCTGATGATGGCCGTCGAGCGGATCGGGTTGTTCGCGGCGTCCCTGGTGGAGCACGGGCGCCCGGCGGACACCCCGGTCGCGGTGATCCAGGACGGCACCACCCGTATCCAGCGGACCGTCCGGGCGACGCTCACCACCGTGGCGCAGCAGGTGCGCGAGCACGAGATCAGCCCGCCCGCCATCGTGATCATCGGTCCGGTGGCGGGGCTCACCGCCGGCGGCTGACGGCTTGACCCCGGCCGGCGGGCGTGATGGTGTCGGCACACGACGGCAGTCGGAGGAACCCGGTGCGAATCCGGGGCGGTCCCGCCACTGTCACCGGGGAGTGCGTCCCCACTGCTCAGCCACTGCCCCGGCCGCTCGGCCGCGGGTGGGAAGGCCGGGGACGAGACGCCGATCCGGGAGCCAGGACACTCCGGCCGTCGTACGGTTTCGACGAATGAGGGCGCGGACCCTCGAGGAGGCCACGATGACCGGCGACGGTCCTGTGCGTGCTGCGTTCGTGATGATGGGTGTGGGCCCGGGGGAGCCGGACGCGCTCGCTCCGGCGGCGGCGGACGTCCTGGCGTCCGCGGACGTCGTGTTCGTCCCCGAGGTCCCGGCCGAGTCGACGGTGCTGTTCTACACCGAGGCCTGGCGGGTCGAGCGCCTCGCGGACCTCGCCTCGGCGGTGGCGGTGATCGAGGACTGGTACTCGCTGAACCCGGGCTCGACGGCGGTGCTCGCGGTCCCCGGGGACCCGGCGGACCAGCCGGGGCTCACCGCGGTGGCGGACGGCCTGCGCGTCGCGGTCCCGGGGCTCGGGATCCACACGGTGCCCGGGGTGTCGATCGTGCCGCCGAAGCTGAGCCCCCTGCCGTGGTGAACGAGCGCGTGGCGAGCTCCTCCTGCACGCCTGCCGGCTTCTACGACACCGTCCACGGCCGCCGGGACGTGCGGACCGGGTTCCTGCCGGACGAACCGGTGGCCGACGAGGCCCTGTCCCGGATCCTCGCCGCCGCGCACGCCGCCCCGAGCGTGGGCTTCTCGCAGCCCTGGGACTTCGTGCTCGTCCGGGACCGCGGGACCCGGGAGCAGGTGCACGGCCTCGTCGCCGCCCAGCGCCAGGCCTACGCCGCGTCGCTGCCCCGGGCCCGGGCGGAGGCCTTCACCTCGCTGAAGATCGAGGCGATCCTGGACACGCCGGTGAACGTCGTCGTCACCTGCGACCCGACGCGCGGCGGCCGGCACACCCTCGGGCGGTTCACCCAGCCCACGATGGGCCCCTACTCGGCGGCGCTGGCCGTGCAGAACCTCTGGCTCGCCGCGCGGGCGGAGGGCCTCGGCGTCGGCTGGGTCAGCTTCTTCGACGACGCCGGCCTCGCCGAGCTGCGCACCCTGCTCGGCATCCCGGCGCACCTGGACGTCGTCGCCTACCTGTGCGTCGGTCACGTCCGCGAGTTCGCCGCCGAGCCCGAGCTCGAGACCGCCGGCTGGGCGCGGCGCAGACCGCTCGCCTGGGCGGTCCACTCCGAACGTTTCGGGCAGCGCGCGCTGCCGGGGGAGGAACCCGTGGACCTGCTGGAGGAGACGATCGCGGCGATCCGGCCGCCGGACGCCGCGGCGCGCGCGGCGGCCCGGGACCGGCTGGACCGGATGACCAAGCCGCGGGGCTCGCTGGGCCGGGTCGAGGACCTGGCCGTCGACCTCGCGGGGATCGCGGGCAGCTGCCCGCCACCCGTCCCGGAGCCGGCCGCCGTCGCGGTGTTCGCCGGGGACCACGGCGTGCACGCGCAGGGCGTCACGCCCTGGCCGCAGGAGGTCACCGGGCAGATGGTGGCGAACTTCCTGGCCGGCGGGGCCGTCGTCAACGCGTTCGCCCGCCAGCTCGGCGCCGAGGTGTGCGTCGTCGACGTGGGTGTCGCGACGGACCTGGACCCCGTACCGGGCCTGCTGCCGCGCAAGGTCGCCCGCGGCACCGCGGACATGACCGTGGGGCCGGCGCTGACCCGCGAGCAGGCGCGGCAGGCCGTCGAGGCCGGGATCGAGACCGCCCGGGACCTGGTCGCCGCGGGCAACCGCTGCCTCGTCACGGGGGACATGGGCATCGCCAACACCACGGCCGCAGCGGCGCTGATCTGCTCGGTCACCGGCGCGGACCCCGCCGGGGCGACGGGCCGGGGCACCGGGATCGACGACGAGACGCTGCTCCGCAAGACCGACGTCGTGCGCCGCGCGCTCGACCGCCGCCGTGCCGACCCCTCCGGGGACGACCCCGCCGATGGACTGGGCCTGCTCGCGGCCTTCGGGGGTCTCGAGCACGCGGGCATCGCGGGCCTGATCCTCGGGGCTGCCGCGCTGCGCGTCCCGGTGGTCCTCGACGGCGTCAACGCGGGTGCCGCGGCGCTCGTCGCGTCCGTGCTCGCCCCGGAGGCCATCGGGTACTGCGTCGCAGGTCACCGCTCCGCGGAGCCCGGTCACCGGCTCGCGGTGGACCACCTCGGCCTGACCCCGCTGCTCGACCTCGGGATGCGGCTGGGCGAGGGCACGGGTGCCCTGCTCGCGCTGCCGGTGGTGCAGGGTGCCGCGCGGGCGCTGGCGGACGTCGCGACCTTCGACGCGGCCGGCGTCTCGGACAAGGATTCGTGATCTGGCGTACCGGCGGGTAACACTGCACCCCTGCGGTTCGAGAAGCTCTCGAACGCGAGGGAGAACGATCATGAACGGTGTGGTGCTCGAGCGCATGCTCGCCCGGGGTCCGGTGCGCGGTGCGGCCCCGACGCTGGATGCCGGTGACGCCGCCGTCGTGCTGCGGGCGGTGGCGCGTGCGCTGCTGACCCGGCACGCGGACGGGACGACGCACGGTGCCGTCGGGCCCGCCGCCGTGGTGATCGGCCGGGACGGCGGGGTGACGCTGCGGGAGCCGTCGCTGCGGCCGACCGCCTCGACGGCGCAGGACCTGCAGGGGTTCGCCCGGCTCGCCCGGACCCTCGCCGCGTCGTGGACCGTGGGGGACCCCACCCGGCGCGGGCTGATCGAGCGCAGCGGCTCCGCGGCGCTCACGGCGGGACTGGCCGAGGCGCTGGAGATGCTGCGGCTCGGCGCGCCGTGGAGCGACAGCTCTCGGCTCGGGAACGCCGCGGCCGAGATCGCCGGGCCGGTGCAGCCGGTCCCGCTGCCGGAGTCCCGGTCCGGCGCGACGCAGGCCGAGCCGCCGGAACGCATCTCGGCCTGACCGGCAGGGGTGCCGCCGCCGGACCTTTGCTCTGCGCACACCGACGCACCAGATCGCGCACGGCGTGCGCGGGACGGCCGGGCGCGGACTCAGAGCGCCGGGCGCCAGCTCGCGTGCGGATCGGCCCTGGTGAGGTCCGGGTCGTCGGCCGTGAACGTCTTCGCCGGGCCGGGGCCCGAGTACCGCGTCTCGAAGCGCACCGTGACGCGGCCGTGCCCCGCGCCCTGCACCCAGCCGTGCCCGTGCTCGGTGTGCGCGACGTCGTCCCCGGCCCGCCAGGGGGCGTCCGGGTCCGCCGGGGCGTGCCGCCCGCCCGGCTGAACCGCCGCCTCGTCGACCGTCACGGCGACCTCCTCGTCCGGCTCGGCCACCGGCCCGTCGAGGGCCGGGCCGGTCTCGAACAGCGTGGGCGGTGGGGACTCGCCCAGCCCGGACAGCGACACCCCCACCAGGCGCACCCCTCCCTCGGGGACGGCGGACCCGGCCAGCCGCTGCGCCACCGCGGTGAGGGTGGCGAGGTCCGTGCTGGCATAGGCGGTGGTCTCGGAACGGCTCGCCGTGGTGAAGTCCGCGTTGCGCGCCTTCACCGTGACCGTGCGCGCCGCCCGCCCGTCGACGACGAGCCGCCGGTGCGCCGCCGCCGTCATCCGGGCGACGTGGTGCAGCACGTCGCTCATGGCCGTCAGGTCGTGCTCGAAGGTGGTCTCCGCGCTGATCTGCTTGGCGGCGCCGCGCGGGGCGACCGGACGATCGTCGACGCCGCGGGCGAGGCGGTGCAGCTCGGTGCCGATCGCGGACCCCAGGACGCCGGTGACCTCGCGCGGGTCCATCGCCGCGAGCGCCCCGATCGTCTCGACGCCGACCTTGCGCAGCGACGCCTCCGCGACCGGCCCCACACCCCACAGCGACCGCACCGGCAGCGGATCGAGGACCGCGCGCTCCTCCGCGGAGGCGACCACCCGGAGCCCGTCCGGCTTCGCCAGCTCGGAGGCGATCTTCGCCACCTGCTTGCCGGACCCGGCCCCGACGGACGCGGGTAGCCCCGTCCGCTCCCGGACCGCCGCCCGCAGCGCCGTGCCGAACTCCCGGACCTCCTCCGGCGAGGCACCGACCAGTGCGGGAGGCTCCAGGAAGGCCTCGTCCAACGACACCGGCTCCAGGACCGGGGCCGCCTCGCCCAGGACGGCCATCACCTCGGTGGAGATCGTCTTGTACAGCTCGAAGCGGGGCGGCAGCACCGTGGCGTGCGGGCAGCGGCGCCGGGCCTGCGCCATCGGCATCGCCGACCGCGCCCCGAACACCCGCGCCTGGTAGCTCGCCCCGGCCACCACGCCGCGCCCGCCCGTGCCGCCGACGAGGACGGGACGCTCGGCGAGCGTCGGGCGGGTCAGCTGCTCCACGGACGCGAAGAACGCGTCCATGTCCAGATGCAGCACCCACCGCCCCACCCGGTCATTGTGACCGGGGGGTCCGACAGAACCGGCACCAGGCCGGTTCCGGGATCAGGGCGTGGGGGTGGACGTCACCGCCTCGAGCAGCGCGTTCACCGAGCGTTCCCCGGTGTAGGGCACGCCGTTGACGAACAGCGTCGGCGTGCCCCGGACCCCGCTGCGGACCCCGGAGTTGAAGTCCGCCTCGACCCGGTCCTCGAAGTGCTGGCTGGCCGGCCAGATCGCCTTGTCCGGGTTCTCCATCCCGATGGCCTCCGCGTGGGCGCGCAGGTCCGGCTGGGTGAGGCGGGGCGGCCCGGGGGCGTAGAGCCGGTCGTGCATCGGCCAGAACAGGCCGTAGATCGCCGCGGCCTCACCCGCGCACGCCGCAGCGAGGGAGTGCGGGTGCAGCTCGAACAGGGGAAAGTGCCGGAAGGCGAACAGCAGCGTGTTCCCGAGCTCCTCGCGGACCTTCTCCAGCACCGGAGCGGTCTCGCGGCAGTAGGGACACTCGAAGTCCCCGTACTCGACGATCGAGAACTCGGCCGTCGGCTCACCCCGGAGGTGGTCGAAGGCCCCGATCTGCGGGTCCAGTTCGCTGCTGATCGTGGCACCCCTCGCTCGTGTGTCGGACCTCCCACCCGTCGTGGGGCAGGATGTCGCGGTGGCAGTGGTGACGACATTATCCGAGCGCGGCGAGCTGTCCCGTGCCGCGCGGCAGTTCCTCCGCACCGAATCGGGCTCGGCGGTGCTCCTGATCGGCGCCGCCGTGCTGGCCCTGGTCTGGGCGAACCTCGGGGCGACCTACGAGGAGTTCTGGCACACCGAGCTGTCGGTGAACCTGGGCGGCGCGGAGCTGTCCCTGGATCTGCGCCACTGGGTCAACGACGGGCTGATGGTGCTGTTCTTCTTCAGCGTCGGCCTGGAGATCTCCCGGGAGATGACGCTCGGCGAGCTGCGCGGGGTCCGGGCGGTCGCGACCCCGGCGCTGGCCGCGGTCGGCGGGCTGTGCATCCCCGCGTTGCTCTTCCTGCTGTTCAACTTCGGCGGCGCGGGGCAGAACGCCTGGGGCATCGCGATCTCGACGGACACCGCGGTCCTGCTCGGCGTGCTCGCCCTCGTCGGGCCGCGGTGCCCGGACCAGCTGCGCGTGTTCCTGCTGGCCCTGGCGATCGTCGACGACATCGGGGCCGTCCTGGCGATCGCGTTCTTCTACACCGAGCAGGTGAACGTCCTCGCCCTGGTCGCGGCGTTCGTGCTGTTCGCGGCGTTGCTCGGCCTGCGTTTCGTCCGGTTCTGGCGGACGCCGTTCTACGCCGTGATCGGCGTCGTGATGTGGGTGGCGGTGCTGGAGTCCGGGGTGCACCCGAGCGTCGTCGGCGTCGTGCTCGGGCTGCTGGTCAACGCCTACGCGCCGCGCCGGCAGGACATGCGACGGGCGCTGATGGCGGGCAAGAACTTCCTGGTGGACCCGACGCCCTCCCGTGCCCTGGCGGCGCAGGTGGCGGTCACCGAGGCGGTCTCGCCGAACGAGCGGCTGCAGCTGAAGGTCCAGCCGTGGAGCAGCTACGTGATCGTCCCGCTGTTCGTCCTGGCCAACGCCGGGGTCGTGCTCGACCGGGAGACGCTGTCCGCGGCCTTCGCGTCCCCGATCACCTGGGGGATCATCGTCGGCCTGGTGGTCGGCAAGCCGATCGGGGTGACGCTCGCGACCTGGGTGGCGCTGCGGACCGGGATCGGCCGGGTGCCGGACACCCTGCGCTGGGGCCAGCTCGCGGGCGGCGCGACGCTCGCCGGGATCGGCTTCACCGTGGCGCTCTTCGTCACCGAGCTCGCCCTGGACGACGTGCTGCTGCAGAGCGAGGCGAAGATCGGCATCCTGGTGGGCTCGATCGTCGCCGCGATCCTGGGCTGGCTGGTGTTCCGCGTGGCGGGAGAACGCGGGGGCCAGTGCTCCCCGAGCGGCCTGCCCGTCCTGCCGCCGCGCCCCTGGCGCCCGATCGACTGACGCGGGCCCTCCCACCGCGTTGTGGAGCCATAACGCTGCCCACGGGCGCCTGTGAGCGCGTTGTGGAGCC
>JAOZVV010000062.1:11329-53538 GCA_025869365.1 Pseudonocardia sp. | reverse complement strand
CGCGTTGTGGAGCCATAACGCTGCCCACGGGCGCCTGTGAGCGCGTTGTGGAGCCTTGACGCGGTGGGGTGTGCTCAGAGCGCGGCGAGGACCGGGGCGGGGTCCGTGAGCCAGGGCACGTGGCCGCCGTCGACCTGCCTGCTCACGGACTCCGGGATCACCGCGAGGGCGACGCGGGCGGCCGCGTAGGGCAGGAACGCGTCGTCGCGGCCGTGCAGGTACGTCGTGTGCGGCAGGGCGCGCAGCTCGCGGGCGGTGAGCGCCATCTCCGGTCTCGGGGTCCGGTAGTCCAGCAGCTGCGCCAGCATCCGCGGCACCGTGTGCCGGAAACCGGAGCGGCGAGACGCGTGGTAGGCCAGCTCGCCGAGCTCCGGCCAGGCGTCCAGCGCGGGTTCGGCCAGGGAGCGGCGCAGTCCCGAGGCGTACCAGGCGGGCGGGGTGGGGCTGGTCAGCAGCGCCCAGGCGGTCGCCGGGACGGCGAGGGCGCCGAGCAGCGCGTCCGCCCGGCCGCCGGCGAACGCGACGCCCGGAGCGCCGACGAGCACCAGCCGTTCGACGAGCGCGGGCGCGTCGATCGCGGTCCAGGCGGCCGCCATGCCGCCGAGCGAGTTCCCCACCAGGACGGCGCGCTCGGTCCCGGCGGCCCGGACGGCGGCCGCCGTCGTCGCGACCAGCACCTCGCGCAGCGCGGGTGGGTCGTCGCCGAGACCCGCGGAGAGCCCGTGGCCGGGGGCGTCGAGGGCGACGACCGTCCGCCCATCCAGGTGCGGCAGCAGCGGGAGCCACCAGCCCGCGGACAGGGTCGCGCCGTGCAGCAGGACGAGCGGGGTGCCGGAGCCGGAAGTGGTGAAGCCGCGCATCGTGCCGAGGCCCGGCACGTCGACCTCGAGGGCGTCGATCCGCACGCCGAGCCGTGCGGCCAGCCGCTCCTGGTCGGCGGCGGCGCGCCCGGCGGCGGTGCCGCTCACGGGCGGGTCGCGATCAGGTCGCGCAGGCACTCGTCACCGTCCCGGACCCGCAGCCGCGGCGCCGTGGTGCCGAAGCCGGCGAGGGCGCCCGGGTGTTCCGGGTCCGGGAGCAGGTCGACGAGCCAGACCGCCCCGGCGGGGGCGTCCACACCGGACCACTCCCGCACGGTGGCCGGGCCGTCCGCCGGGCCGAGCGTGATCGCCGCCATCGGGCTGGACAGGCCCTCGCCGGTGGCCTTGAGCAGGGCTTCCTTGCGGGTCCAGGTGGTGAGGAACGCGCCCGCGTCGGCCGGTGGATGCTCGCGGCGCTCCGTGGGGGACAGCGCGTGCGAGGCGAGACCGTCGAGGTCGGAGAGGGTGCGGAGCTGCTCGACGTCCAGCCCGACCGGGCCGTCCGCGGAGACGGCGACGCCGACGCGGTCCCCGGAGTGGGTCAGCGAGAACTCGGGCCCGCCGGCGGCGAGGCGTGGCTTGCCGTGGGGTTTCCCGCACCGGCAGGTCCGGTCCAGGACGAGCGACGCGGGATCGGCGCCCAGCCGCTCGCCGAGGACCAGCCGGGTCAGGGCGTGCGCGGCGAGGTAGCGGGCGCGGTCGATCTCCCTGCGGAACGCGCCGAGCCGCTCGCGCTCGTGGGCGTCGAGGAGGGAGACCAGCGCGGCCGCCCCCTCGGGATCGACCGGGCGGGCCCACCAGACGTCGCACTCCGGCACCGGCCCAGCCTTCCACAGCCGCGCCGCCCCCCCCCCCGTACTGGCTGGAAGGCCTCTTTCCCGCCGTATCCGGGGGGTATTGTGGCCTTCCTGAACCTCGGACGGGTGGGCTCAGCCGCTCCGGCGGGCCGCGTAGTCCGCGCGGGAGTGCACGGGCTTGGTCAGGCTGCGGCCGGACTTCCGCTCGTGGGGGAGGAGCCCGGGGGTGGCCGGGAGATCCTTGCCCCTGGCGGCCGCGCGGCGGTCGGCGCGGTTGGCGGATCGGGTGTCGGTATGGGTGGTTCGCATGAGGTACCTCCGAGTGGTGTGTCGGCCGCGCAGGGGTCGCCTGAGGACGAACCGGGCGGAACAGCCACGACGGCCGGGACGGACACGGGACGCCGGAACGAGACGGGCGGCGCGCTCCTCGCGCGGCCGCGGTCGGGGCCGGGCGGGTGATCGCCGAGGGCCCCGGGGTCTCAGAGGAAGAGCTTCATGCCGGGAAACCTAGGAGAGGTCCCCGCACCGCGCCACCGAATTAACCCCGACGCCCGGTGGCCCGGCTAGCGTGGTCGCTGTGCGGACTCCTGACGTCGTCGTGATCGGGGGCGGCATCGCCGGCGCCTCGATCGCCTACGAGCTCGCCGCGCACCGTCGCGTCGTGCTGCTCGAGGCCGAGTCCGCGCTGGCCACCCACACCACCGGCCGGTCCGCCGCCACCTGGATCCCCGGACACGGCACCGCGGTGTTCCGGGCGCTCATCACCGCCAGCGGCCCACGCTTCGCCGCCCTGGCGGACGAGCTGGGTGCCGCTCCGTTCCTGACGACTCGGGGCACGCTCTGGGCCGCCTTCGACGACGAGGGAGAGGCTGCCCTGGAGGCGATGCTGCGCGAGCAGGCGGGGGAGCCGGACGCCCCGCTCGCCCTGGGCGCCGCGGAGACCGGCCGCGCCTGCCCGGTGCTGCGCGCGCCCAGGGCCGGGGCGATCGCGGAGGGCGGCGCGGACGTCGACGTGATGGGCCTGCACCAGGCGTTCGTCCGGGGTCTGCGGCGCCGCGGCGGCGAGATCCGCACGAACGCGCGGGTGGCGGCCGTCGAGCCGGTGGGGGAGCTGTGGCGGGTGCGGACGACCGGTGGCGAGGAGCTGACCGCGCCGGACGTCGTCGACGCGGCGGGGGCCTGGGCGGACGTGGTGGCCGGGCTGGCAGGGGTCCCGGCGCTCGGCCTGCAGCCCTACCGGCGCACGATCGCGATCGCCCCCGTCCCGGAGCCGACCGGCCCGCTGCCCATGGTGTGCGAGGCAACCGAGCGGTTCTACTTCAAGAACGAGGACCCGGCGGGCGCGATGCTCCTGCTGTCCCCGGCGGACGAGACGCCCTCGGAGCCGGGCGACCCGAGACCCGAGGAGCTGGACGTGGCCCTCGGGCTCGAACGCGTCGAGGAGGCCACCGGGCTCGGCCTGCGCTCGGTCCGGACGGCCTGGGCGGGCCTGCGCACGTTCGCGCCCGGCCGCGGGCCGGTCGTCGGTGCCCGGCCGGAGCATCCGGGGTTCCACTTCTTCGCCGGACAGGGCGGGTCCGGTGTCGAGTCGTCCCCCGCGCTCGCGGCGCTGGGCGCCGCGATCGTCACGGGAACACCGGTGCCGGCGGACATTCCGGTCACGCCGGGGCAGGTCGCCCCCGGGCAGGTGTCCGCCTCGCACTGATGTAAGCACGCGCTTACAGTGAGCGGCATGGCTGCGCCCATCACCACCCCGTCCGGCCGTGACGTCTTCGACGGGGCGTTCTGGACCGACCCTCACCCCGCCTACGCCGAGCTCCGCGCGGACGAGCCGGTGCGCAGGCTCGACCTGCCGGACGGCCCGACGTGGCTGATCAGCCGGTACGCCGACGTCCGCGAGGCGTTCGTCGACGCGCGGTTCAGCAAGGACTGGCGCTACACCCTGCCCGCGGACCAGCGCGCGGCGATGCCGGCCGCACCGACCCCGATGATGATCCTGATGGACCCGCCGGACCACACCCGGCTGCGCAAGCTCGTCAGCCGCTCGTTCACGGTGCGCCGGATGGCGGAGCTCCGGCCGCGGGTGGAGGAGATCGCGCGGGAGCTGCTCGCCGCGCTGCCGGACGACGGCACCGTGGACCTCATGGCGCACTACGCCTTCCTGCTGCCGGTGCAGGTCATCTGCGAGCTCCTCGGCGTGCCGAACTCGGACCGGGACGACTTCAGCGCCTGGTCCTCGACGATGATCGACGACTCCGCGGCGGAGGCGAAGCAGGAGGCCGGGCAGCGGCTCGCCGGCTACCTCGCCGAGCTCATCGAGCGCAAGCGCGCCGAACCGGACGACGCGCTGCTCAGCGCGCTGGCCCAGGTCGCCGAGGACGACGGGGACCGGCTCTCGCAGGAGGAGCTCGTCGCGATGGCGACGATGCTGCTCATCGCGGGCCACGAGACGACGGTCAACCTGATCGGCAACGGCGTGCTGGGCCTGCTCACCCACCCGGAGCAGCTGGCGACGCTGCGGGAGAAGCCGGAGCTGATGGCCAACGCCGTCGAGGAGTTCCTGCGCTGGGACTCGCCCGTGCAGAACGCGCCGGTGCGGTTCGCGACCGAGGACGTCGAGGTCGCGGGTGTGACGATCCCCGCGGGCGCGGTCGTGATGCTCGGGCTGTCCGCGGCCAACCGGGACGACGGCAGGTTCTCCGAGGCGGCCGCGCTCGACGTCGGCCGGGACGCGGGCGGGCACGTCGCGTTCGGCTACGGCCTGCACCACTGCCTGGGTGCCCCGCTCGCCCGGGCGGAGGGGGAGGTGGCGATCGGGGCGCTGCTCGCCGCCCGCCCGGAGCTGGCCCTGGCCGTGGAGCCGGCGGAGCTGGTCTACCGCCGGGAGCAGCCTGGTTCGGGGTCTCACGGAGCTCCCGGTGGCCCTGGGCCCCCGCGCCTGACCACCCCGAGGTTCAGGAAAGCCACATTCACGTAATTCTCTTACATGAATGTGGCTTTCCTGAAGTGGCGCGGGATCAGGCGAGCGGGGCGCCCGTCTTCTCCCGGACCTCGTCCTCGCTCACCCCGGGCGCGGTCTCGACGAGCTTCAGGCCGTCCTCCGTCACGTCGATCACGGCGAGGTCGGTGATGATCTTCGTGACGCAGCCCAGGCCGGTGATCGGCAGCGAGCACTTCTCGACGATCTTGGGTGTGCCGTCCTTGGACACGTGATCCATCATCACGATCACCTTGCGGGCGCCGTGGATCAGGTCCATCGCCCCGCCCATGCCCTTGATCATCTTGCCGGGGATGGCCCAGTTCGCCAGGTCGCCGGCGACGCTGACCTCCATCGCCCCGAGCACGGCGACGTCCAGGTGGGCGCCGCGGATCATGCCGAAGCTGTCCGCGGAGTCGAAGTAGCTCGACCCGGGCAGGACCGTGACGGTCTCCTTGCCGGCGTTGATCAGGTCCGGGTCGACCGCGTCCGCGTCCGGGTAGGGCCCGACGCCGAGGATGCCGTTCTCCGAGTGCAGCACGACCGTGCGGTCCGCCGGGATGTGCCCGGGGACCAGGGTCGGCATGCCGATGCCGAGGTTGACGTAGGACCCGTCGGGAAGCTCGTCGGCGACCCGCTTGGCGAGCTGATCACGGGTGAGACTCACGACTTGTTCTCCTTCACGGTCCGGAACTCGACGGGCTTCTCGACGTCCGGCACGTGCACGACGCGCTGGACGTGGATGCCGGGGGTGTGCACGGAGTCCGGCTCCAGCTCGCCCGGCTCGACCAGGTGCTCGACCTGGGCGATCGTGATCGTCCCGGCGGCGGCGCAGGCGGGGTTGAAGTTCCGCGCGCTGCTGCGGTAGACGAGGTTGCCGTGCCGGTCGCCCTTCCAGGCGTGGACCAGGGCGTAGTCCGGCTTGATCGCGGTCTCGAGGACGTAGGACACGCCGTCGAACTCGCGGACCTCCTTCGCCGGTGACTCCACCACGACCGAGCCGTCGGAGGCGTAGCGCCAGGGCAGCCCGCCTTCCGCGATCAGCGTGCCGACGCCCGCCGGGGTGTAGAACGCCGGGATCCCCGCGCCGCCGGCGCGCAGCCGCTCGGCCAGGGTGCCCTGCGGCGCCAGCTCCAGCTCGATCTCCCCGGCGAAGTACTGCCGGGCGAACTCCTTGTTGTTGCCCACGTACGAGCCGATCGTGCGGCGGATCCGGCCCGCCTCGAGCAGCTTGCCCAGCCCGAACCCGTCGACTCCCAGGTTGTTGCTGATCGTCTCCAGATCGGTTGCACCCTGAGCGATCAGCGCGTCGATCAGTACCGTGGGCACGCCCACCATGCCGAACCCGCCGACAGCGAGCGACGTGCCGTCGCCGATGTCCGCGACGGCCTCGGTGGCCGATGCCACAACCTTGTCCATCATCGCCGCTCCACAACCTCGGGGCTGAAATCGCCACCGAGGCTACGGTGCGGCCGACCGGGGGACAAACTGATGGTGAGCCGGTCCGAACGGTGTGTGAGGCAGGTCCCTCGGATCAGCCGAGCAGGGCGTCCCGCAGCTCGCCCGGGGTGGCGTACACGACCGCGGCACCGGCGCCGATCAGCTCGCCCGGCTCCCCGTAGCCCCAGCCCGCCCCGAGGCAGGCGATGCCGTGCGCCCGGGAGCCGACGACGTCGTGCAGCCGGTCCCCGACCATCACCGCGTCCGGGGACGCGCCGCCGAGCCTGCGCACCGCCTCGCCGACGACCGCGGCCTTGGTGGGGCGCTGCGCGTCCACGGTGTCCCCGGTGATCGTCTCGAACAGCTCGGTCCAGCCCTGGTTCTCGATGATCCGACGCGCGGACGGCTCGGCCTTGCTGGTGGCCAGCGCGACCCGCGCACCTGCCGCCGCGAGCCCGGCCAGGAGCTCCTCGACGCCCGGGTACGGGGTGGACTTCAGCAGGCCGTGCTCGAAGTAGCGGCGCCGGTAGACGGTGAGGACCTGCGCGCTCGCCTCCTCACCGACGATCGGCGGGAGGGATTCGTAGAGCGGGGGGCCCAGGAGCGACGTGCCGATCGCCTCGCCCGGCCACGTGAGGCCGAGCTCGTCGAAGGACTCCTCGAGGGTGCCGAGGATGCCGGGGGCCGAGTCGACGAGGGTGCCGTCGAGGTCCAGGAACACGGTGCGGGTCACGAAGGCCATTGTCACAGGAGGCAGTCGTCCGCGACGGTCTCCGTCGGTGTGGTGTCGTACGGTCCTCCCATGACCAGCACCACCCTGTTCGGCCCGCTCGCCGGCGCCGACCGGGTCGAGGCGGCCCTCGACGACGCGGCCTGGGTCCGGGCCCTGCTCGACGTCGAGGTCGCGCTGTCCCGCGCCGCCGCGGCGCACGGGGCGGTCCCGGCCGCGCACGCCGAGGTGATCGCGGCGGCGGCCGCGGGCCTGCAGGTGGACGTGGCGGAACTGGGGGCGGCCGCCGTCGAGGGCGGGAACCCGGTGATCCCGCTGGTCAGGGCGATCCGGGCTGCGGCGGGCGCGGAGGCGGGGAGATCGGTCCACCCCGGGGCGACCAGCCAGGACGTCATGGACAGCGCGCTCGTGCTGCTCGTCCGACGCGCGGCGGAGATCCTGCTGGCGGATCTCGCCGGCGCCGCGGACGCCGCCGCCGGCCTCGCCGTCGCCCACCGGGACACGCCCATGATCGCCCGCACCCTCGGGCAGCAGGCCCTGCCGAGCACGTTCGGCCTGGTCGCGGCCGGGTGGTGCGCGGGTCTGGACCGCGCGGGGGCCCTGCTGCGCGCCGCCGTCGTCGGGCTCCCGGTGCAGTTCGGCGGCGCCGCGGGGACGCTGGCGGCGTCGCACCCGCACGGTCCGGCCGTCGCGGACTCCCTCGCCGACGCGCTGGGACTCGCCCGCCAGGGCGTGCCCTGGCACACCGAACGCACCCGGATCGGCGAGCTGGCCGGGGCGCTGGGCGTCGCCGCCGGGGCGTGCGCGAAGCCCGCCACGGACGTCGTCCTGCTGGCCGGCACCGAGCTGGGCGAGGTGTCCGAGGCGGCGCCGGGGGACTCGTCGTCCATGCCGCACAAGCGGAACCCGATCGCGGCGGTGACGGCGCGGGCGGCCGCCCGCCGGGCGCCGGGCCTCGTGGCGACGTTGCTGGCGTCGATGGACCACGAGCACCAGCGGGCCGCGGGGCCGTGGCACGCCGAATGGCCGACGCTCACGGACCTGCTGCGGGCCACGGGTGGCGCCGCCGCGCGGCTGCGGGTCTGCCTCGCGGGCCTCACCGTGCATCCGGAGGCCATGGCGCGCAACCTCGCACTGACGGCGCCGGGCGACGCGCCGCACCACGCCGGTGAGCTGGTGGACCGGGTGGTGGGATCCCGATGACCGGGCCGGCCCACCCGCGACCGTCGAAGGGAGAGCTGTGAACACCCCCGGGACACCCCTGCACCTCGCGGTGGAGATCGGCGGGGCGGGCCGCCATCCGGCGGCCTGGCGCCTGCCGGACGCGGACGTGGCGGGCCTGACCGGTGCCGCGCACCACGTGCGCCTGGCGAGAGCGGCCGCCCGCGGCGGCCTGGACCTCGTGGTGCTGGCGGAGCCGTGCGCGGCGCCCACCGGCGACCCGGACCTGCTGGAGGACTCGCTGGACGCCGTGGCGATCGCGGCCCGGGTCGCGCCGGTCGTCCCCGGGATCGGGCTGGCCCCGCAGGTGGACGTCACGCACAGCGAGCCGTTCCACGTCCAGAAGGCGATCGCGACGCTGGACCTGGTGTCCTCCGGCCGGGCCGGCTGGGAGGTGACGGTCTCGCGGACCCCCGCCGAGGCCGCGCTGTTCGGGCGGACGCCGGCGCGGCCGGTGGCCGAGCTGTGGCTCGAGGCCGCCGAGGTCATCGAGGCCGCCCGGCTGCTGTGGGACTCCTGGGAGGACGACGCGGTGGTCCGGGACGCCGCGACGGGCCGCTACGTGGACCGGGAGAAGATCCACTACGCGGACTTCGAGGGCGAGTTCTTCTCGGTGAAGGGCCCGTCGATCACTCCGCGCTCACCGCAGGGCCAGCCGCTGGTGGTCGTGCGGGCGGACGATCCCGAGGCACTGGGCGTCGCGGCCCGGTGGGCGGACGTCGTGCGGATCTCCGCGCCGGGCGTCTCCCAGGCCGCCGCCGCCCGCCTGGAGGTCCAGGCCGCGGCCGCCGAGTCGGGCCGGGACCCGTCGGGGATCACGGTGCTGCTGGACGTCGAGGTCCTGCTCGGCGGTACCGACGGCGAGGCCCGCGGCGCGCTCGCCGCACTCGACGCGCTGACCCCGGGTCCGGACCCCGAGGGCGTCCAGTACGTCGGTACGCCCGAAGGGCTCGCGGCGCTGGTCGGCGAGATCGTCCGGGCGCACGCGGCGGACGGGGTCACCTTCGTGCCGCTGACCCTGCCGGGCAGCCTCGACGCGATCGTCGACGGGGTGGTCCCGCTGCTGGTCGGGGCCGGTGCCCGGCCGTCGACACCGAGTTCCGGGACGCTGCGGGAACGGTTCGGGCTGTCCCGGCCGGCGAACCGCCACCACGCGGAGGTGTGTCCGTGACCCGCCCGCAGACCCGCAAGCAGGTCCATCTCGCCGCCCACTTCCCGGGGGTCAACAACACCACCGTGTGGAGCGACCCGGCCGCGGGCAGCCAGACGGACTTCGCGTCGTTCGCGACGTTCTCCCGGGCGGCCGAGCGCGGTCTGTTCGACTTCGTGTTCCTCGCCGAGGGGCTGCGGCTGCGCGAGCACCGCGGCCGGATCCACGACCTGGACGTCGTCGGGCGGCCGGACACCCTCACCGTCCTGAACGCGATCGCCGCGGTCACCGAGCGGGTCGGGCTCGCCGGGACGATCAACACCACGTTCAACGAGCCGTACGGGCTGGCCCGGCAGTTCGCCTCGCTGGACCACCTCTCCGGCGGCCGCTCGGCATGGAATCTCGTCACCAGTTCGGACGCCTTCACCGGGGCGAACTTCCGGCGCGGCGGGTTCCTGAAGCCGGAGCAGCGCTACGAGCGGGCGGGGGACATGCTCGCGGCGGCGAAGGCGTTGTGGCTCAGCCGGAGTGCGGAGGTCGGGAGCGAGGCGCCGGTCGTCGGGTACGAGAGCGGGCAGTTCTCCTTCCGCGGGCGGTTCTCCGTGCCGCGCAGCCCTCAGGGGCATCCGGTGCTGATCCAGTCCGGGGACTCGGAGCAGGGCCGCGAGTTCGGCGCGGCGACCGCGGACGCGATCTTCTCCCGGCACAGCACGATCGAGGCGGGACAGGAGTTCTACCGGGACCTGAAGGACCGGCTGCCGCGCCACGGCCGGGTGGACACGGACCTCACGATCCTGCCCGCGGCCACGTTCGTCCTCGGGGACACCCCGGCGGACGCCGCGGAGAACGCGGAGCGCATCCGGCACGAGCAGGTCTCCCCGCAGACCGCGATCGCGTTCCTGGAGCAGGTCTGGGGCCGGGACCTCTCGGCGTACGACCCGGACGGCCCGCTCCCGGACGTCGACCCGGACCCGGAGAACGTGAACATCACCCGCGGTCGGGTGCGGCACGAGCGGGATCCGCTGAAGGTCGCGCGGGACTGGCGGGAGCTGGCGGAGGCGAAGAGGCTCTCGATCCGCGAGCTGATCGTCGAGACCACGGCGCGGCACTCGTTCGTCGGGACGCCGAAGCAGGTCGCCGAGCAGATCGACGAGGCGGTGCAGGCGGACGCGAGCGACGGCTTCATCCTGATCCCGCACCTCGTCCCCACCGGCCTGGACACCTTCGTGGACACGGTGATCCCCGAGCTGCAGGACCGCGGGAGCTACCGCACGGCGTACACGGGCCCCACCCTGCGGGACCACCTCGGCCTCCCGTACCCCACCTGACGGGAGGGCGGGGATGGCTGGCGCGGGGGAGCGGGTGTTGTCCTGGGGCGAGCTGAACCGGGCGGTGCTCGCCCGGCAGCTGCTGCTCGAGCGTGCCGATCTCCCGGTGGCGAAGGCCGTGGAGCGGGTAGGCGGGCTCCAGACGCAGTACGCGCCGTCCGGGTACGTCGGCCTGTGGTCCCGGCTCCGGGACTTCCGGCGGGCCGATCTCACCGACGCGCTCACCCGCGGCGCGATCGTGCAGGGCTGGGTGATGCGCTGCACGATCCACATGGTGTCCGCGGCGGACTACCCGGCGCTCACCGAGGCGGTGCGGGAGCCGCGGCGGACGTGGATGCGCCGGGCGTACAAGGAGATCGCCGAGCTGGACACGGACGCCGTCGCGCAGGCCGTGCGCGGGTACCTCGCGGACGGTCCGCGTAAGCAGGCGGAGATCGTCGGGCGGCTGCAGGCGGACGGGTACCCGAAGGTGGCCTGGCCGTGCGTGCAGCTCTGGCTGGATCTGGTCCGGGTCCCGCCGGCCGGGACCTGGGAGCTCCCGCGGGCGCACGTCTACGGCCTGGCGCGCGGCCGGCTCGTCCGGCCCGTGGATCTCGAACGGGCCCAGGAGGTCCTGGCCGGCCGGTACCTGCGCGGCTTCGGGCCGGCGTCGGCGAAGGACCTGTCCCGGTACGCGGGCTGGACGATCGGGGAGGCGCGGGCGGTGCTCGGGCGGATGACGCTGCGCCGCTTCCGGGACCCGGACGGCGGCGAGCTGCTCGACGTCTCGCGGGCGCCCCTCCCGGCGGCGGACGTCCCCGCGCCGGTCCGGTTCCTCTCCACCTTCGACGCGGTGCTCCTGCTCGGGCACGCCACCCGGGCCCGGATCCTGCCCGCGGAGCACCGGGACAAGGTGTTCCACGTCCGCCGGCCGCAGTCCGTCCCCACGTTCCTGGTCGACGGCCGGGTGGCCGGCACCTGGCGGCACTCGGACGGGCATGTCGTGCCCGAACCGTTCCTCGACCTCCCGGCGCGGGTGCGCAGGGAGGTCGACGAGGAGGCGGATCGGTTGACGGACCTCGTGCGGGACGGCCGGGCCTGGACAGGCCTGGACAGGACCTAGACACGCAGCCGGTACTCGACGTCGGCCGGGGCGTCCGGCAGTGCCCGCAGGTCCGCGAGCAGGCGCTCCCGGTCCATGTCGACGGGACCGGGACCGGCGAAGGTCCCCGCGAACGGCGCGGCCGGACGGAACTGGTCGAGGCGGAAGGGGCGGCGCCCGGAGCGGTGGCCCCGCACGGCGAGGAGGACGAGGAGGCCGAGAGCGGCGAGGACGAGAACTGTTGCGGTCATGGCAGGAAGTTTCCGCTCATTCACTTCCTGCCAGAAGTGGCGGAGATGTCACTCTACGAAAAGATGCTGCCAGTATGCTGGTCGCCATGCTGCGGAGCGTCGCCGTACTCGTCCTGCCCGATCTCGCCGTGTTCGAGTTCGGGGTGCTCTGCGAGGTCTTCGGCATGGACCGGTCCGACGACGGCCTGCCGGTGCTGGAGTTCCGGGTCTGCGGGCAGGTCGCCGGGGAGCCGATCGCCACCACCGCGGGCGTCGACGTCACGCCGCGCTTCGGCCTCGACGGGCTCCGCGGGGCCGATCTCGTCGCCATCCCCGCCACCCGCATGCGCGAGTTCCCCGAGGAGGTCCTCGAGGCGCTGCGCCAGGCCGAGCGGGACGGCGCCACCCTGCTGACCGTCTGTTCCGGGGTCTTCGTGCTGGCCGCGGCCGGAATCCTGGACGGGCGCCGCTGCACGTCGCACTGGCACAGCGTGGACGAACTGCGGGCCCGGTACCCGCACGTCACGGTCGATCCGGACGTCCTCTACGTCGACGACGGCAACCTGATCACCTCCGCGGGCACCGCCGCCGGGATCGACGCGTGCCTGCACCTGGTCCGCCGCGAGCTCGGCAGCGAGGTCGTGAACGGGATCGCCCGCCGGATGGTCGTCCCGCCGCAGCGGGACGGCGGGCAGCGGCAGTTCATCGAGCGTCCGATCCCGGAGTGCTCGGCGGATTCGCTCGGCCCCGTGCTGGACTGGATGCTGGCCCACCTGGACGTCGAGCACTCGGTCGCGGACCTCGCCCGCCGGGCCGCGATGTCCGAGCGGACCTTCGCCCGGCGCTTCACCACCGAGACGGGCACGACCCCGCACCGCTGGCTCACCCGCCAGCGCGTCCTGCACGCCCGGCGCCTGCTGGAGGGCACCGACCTCGGCGTCGACGCCGTCGCGGCCCGCTGCGGGTTCGGCTCGGCGACGCTGCTGCGGCACCATTTCCGCAAGGCCGTGGGGGTCGCCCCGGCGGACTACCGGCGTTCGTTCCGCAGCTCCGAGCCGGACATGATGCCCGCGTGACGCCGGGCACGTCCCGGCCGGCGCGCGGGTCCCGGTGTCGCAGGATGTCCGGATGGACCCCGATGTCGGGACGGCGATGACGCCGACCCTGTACACCGCCGACCGGATGCCGCCCGCCACCCCCGACCGGCCCGGCGGCTTCGACGACGTCCCCCTGCTGACCGTGCGGTTCGCCCGCTCGCCCGTGGAGGGCGGCCTCGGCCTCACCCCGGTGGAGATCGGACGGGGCCGTGTCCTGCTCCGGACCCTGCTGGGCCCCGGCACGCTCGACTCCGCCGGTCGGGTGAGCACGCTGCTGGTCTCGGTCGCCGTGGACACCGCGCTCGGCATCGCCGTGCACACCTCCACCCCGCAGCGCACCGGGGGCCCCACCGTGGAACTGCGGGTCGACCACCACGGCGCGCCGGCGCCCGGGGCCACCTGCCTCTACGTCGAAGGTCTGGGCCGCTTCGCGGACTCCACGTGCGGTACCGGCACGGTCACCGTCCGGGACGATCTCGGCACGCTGGTCGCCGGTGCCACCGGCACGATGGTCGTCGACCCGCTGCCGACGGGGGTGCACCGCCGGGTGTGGATGGACGTCACCGGCGTCCCGAAGCTCGACCTCGCGGCGCTCCCGCCGGGGCTCGACGGCACGCCCACCGACGGCGCCGATCCCGCCGAGCTCCGGGTGTCGCTGAGCCGGACGGCCGCGAACCTGCGCGGAGACGTCCACGGCGGCATGGTCATGGCGGTCGCGCACGCTGCCCAGGCCCGCTTCGCCGCGGCCGCCCCCGCCCCGTCCCGGCCGCTGACCACCACCGTCGACTACCTCCGGCCGCTCCCGCCGGACAGCGAGGTGAGCTGCCGTTCGGTCGTCGTCCGGGACGGGCGACGCTTCCGGACGATCCGCACCGAGCTGGTCCGGGAGGACGGCAAGATCGCCGCCACGGCGAGCGGAACGGTCGTGATACTCCCGAACGACTGATCGGCAGGTGATAATCACCGGGAAGAAGCGGACCGACGCGTCTCACCACCACCGGCCCCACCACCACCGGCCCCACCACCACCGCCGCGGCCCCCGACACCTTGCCCGCGGCCTGCACGTCACCACGACGTGAGGAGCGACTGTATGACGTCATCCCTGTCACCGACCCCGCCCGTCCCGCCGGAGCGTCCACGGGTGGCGGTGATCGGTGCCGGGCCCTCGGGCCTGTACGCGGCCGCCGCGCTGCTGGCCTCGGACGTCACCCCCGTCGACGTCGATGTGATCGACCGGCTCCCGGCCCCGTACGGCCTGGTCCGCTACGGGGTGGCGCCGGACCATGTGAAGATGAAGTCCGTGATCCGGGTGCTGCAGCGGCCCTTCGCGGACGGCTCCCGGGTGCGGTTCCTCGGCAATGTGACCGTGGGCGAGGGCGGCATCCCCCTCGACGTCCTGCGCGAGCACTACCACGCCGTCATCCACGCCACGGGGAGCTCGCTGGACCGCGACCTCGGCATCCCGGGGGAGGAGCTGGCCGGCAGCCACGGTTCCGGCGCGTTCGTCAGCTGGTACTGCGGGCACCCCGACGCGACGCTGCTGAACCCGCTGCTGGACGCCGAGGGCGTCGTCGTGGTGGGCGCGGGGAACGTCGCGCTGGACATCGCCCGCGTGCTGGCCCGCGGGCACGCCGAGATGGCCGCCACGGACGTCCCGGACCACGTGCTGGCCGCGCTGGAGCGCAGCGCCGTGCGGGACGTGCACGTGGTGATCCGGCGTGGGCCGCAGCACGTGCGGTTCACCCCGGCGGAGCTCCGGCAGATCGGGGATCTCGACGACGTCGACGTCCTGGTGCACGACGACGGCATCCTCGAGGCGGGTGTCGAGGACCCGGCCGGGGGAGGTAACACGGACCGGCGCCAGCGGCAGAACATCGAGATGCTCACCTCCTGGACCTCGAACGTGGCGGGGACCGCGAGCAGGCGCATCCACCTGCACTTCCTGCGCTCGCCGGTGCGGCTCGAGGGTTCGGACGGCCGCGTCGAGCGGGTCGTCGTGCAGCGCAACGTGATCCGCGACGGAAGGGTCGTGGGGACCGGCGAGGAGGAGACCTACGACGCCGGTCTCGTCGTCCGGGCCATCGGTTACAGCGGCGAGCCGATCCCGGGCCTGCCGTTCGACGAGGAGAACGGCGTCGTGCCCAGCGACGGCGGCCGCGTGGTGCGCGACGCCGTCCCCGTGCCCGGCGCGTACGTCACGGGGTGGATCAAACGCGGGCCCACCGGCGTCATCGGGACCAACAAGCACGACGCGATCGAGACCGTCGAGAAGCTCCTGGAGGATCTCGCGACGCTGCCCGAGGCCCGTCGCGCGGACCGCGACGCGATCTTCGACCGGTTCGCCGAGTACGGCGTCGAGCCCGTGACCTGGGACGACTGGCTCAACCTGGACGCCGAGGAGATCCGGCTCGGCGAGGCACGCGGGGGAGCGGAGCGGGTCAAGGTCGCCGGGCTGGACGCGATGCTCGACGCCTGCCGCGCCACGTCCGTCGGGTAGGCCCGGATACGCGGAACCCCCGCCAGGTCGTGCCGGGCGGGGGCTCCGGTGGGTACGGCAGTGCCGAAGTGTGTGGTGCCGAGGTGCGGCGTGGTGTGGCTAGTAGGGGTCGACCGAGACGACCGGCGCGAGCGCGCGCAGCTGGGTGGCGAACGCGTCCGCCTCGAACGCGGTCATCGAGACCGTGCAGGTGACCGTGGAGTACGCAACACCCTCGCGGACGTCGACCGCGAACTCCCGGAGCAGGTGCCCGCAGCTCTGCAGCTCGGTGGCGACGCGGAGGGCGCCGTTCATGCCGTCCGCGGCGACGATCGTGTGCCGGCGCAGGATCCGCGCGGCGATGTCGGAGGGGCGGGGGCGGTCCAGGGTGATGCTCATGGCGGGGATGCTCCAGAAGGCTCGTGCGAGGTAAGGCGTTCGCGAGCCAGGTCTCACACAAGCAGAGGCGTCACCTCGAGGGTGACGGGCGCGTCGGTGGCCTGGCTCAACCGGCGCGCCGAGCTACTACCGCCCCGGCACGCGCAAGGAGAAGCTCACGACGTCGCACAGGGAGGACTGTAGCAGCGATCACTCCCCGCCGACAGTCGATCTTCCGTGGACGTGTCGTGGCTCCGCACGCGCAGCGGCCGCACGGACGAAGGGCTCCACCGCCGGTGGCGGTGGAGCCCTTCGTCCTGTCTGAGATCAGTCCGTGCTGTCCTTCGGGCGACCCGCTTCGGGGCGCCCGGAGAGCTCGAGCTGCTGGCGCTCCTCGCGAGCCTCCAGCTCCGCGTGGTGAGCCTCGGCGCGGGCCCTGGCCAGCGCCTCGGTCTCGTCCAGCGGGTCCGGCTTGATCAGCGAACCCGAGACGGGCGCACCGGCGGAGCCGAGCTGGTTCATCCGCTTGGGCACCGGGGCGCCCTGGTAGGCGAGCGGGATCGGGTGGCCGTGCGAGTCGACGCCGCCGAGGGGCTGGTGCACCTCGATGAACTCGCCGTGCGGCAGCCGCTTGATGATGCCGGTCTCGATGCCGTGCTCCAGGACCGCGCGGTCCGCCTTCTGCAGGCCGATGCAGATCCGGTAGGTCACCCAGTAGGCGATCGGCGGCAGGACCAGGATGCCGATGCGCCCGGCCCACGTCGTCGCGTTGAGCGAGACGTGGAAGAAGTAGGCGATCCAGTCGTTGATGCCGCAGAGCACCAGCCAGACGTAGAAGGTGATCCCCATGACGCCGAGCGAGGTGCGGACCGGGACGTCCCGCGGGCGCTGCAGCAGGTTGTGCAGCGCGTTGTCCCCGGTCATCCGCCGCTCGATCGCCGGGTACGCCCCGGCGACGACGAAGAGCACCGGCAGGAACGCGACGGTGGCCCAGAACGCCGCCGGGATCGTGTACTTGCCGAACAGGTAGATCTCCCACGGCGGGAAGATGCGCGCCATGCCCTCGGAGAAGAGCATGTACCAGTCCGGCTGCGACCCGGCCGAGATGTGCGACGGGTCGTAGGGGCCGAGGTTCCAGATGCCGTTGATCTGGAAGACACCACCCAGGATGGCGATGACGCCGGCCGTGACGGCGAAGAACGCGCCACCCTTGGCCGCGAAGACCGGGAGGATCCGGACGCCGACCACGTTGTTCTCGGTGCGGCCGGGGCCGGGGTACTGGGTGTGCTTCTGGTACCAGACCAGGCCCAGGTGCACGCCGATCAGTGCGAGCAGGATGCCCGGCAGCAGGAACACGTGGACGATGTAGAGCCGCGGGATGATCTCGGTGCCCGGGAACTCCCCGCCGAACAGGGCGAAGTGCACCCAGGTGCCGGCCACCGGGATCGACAGGATGAAGCCCGAGGCGATCCGCAGGCCGACGCCGGAGAGCAGGTCGTCCGGCAGGGAGTAGCCGGTGAAGCCCTCCATCATGCCCATGAAGATCAGCAGGATGCCGATGATCCAGTTCGTCTCACGCGGCTTGCGGAACGCGCCGGTGAAGAACGTCCGGAACATGTGGGCGACCATCGAGGCGACGAACAGCAGCGCGGCCCAGTGGTGCACCTGGCGGACGAACAACCCGCCCCGCACCTCGAAGGACAGCTCCAGCGCGCTCTCGTAGGCGCGCGACATGTGGACGCCGCGCAGGTTGTCGAACGGCCCGTCGTAGACGACCTCGACCATCGACGGGTCGAAGAACAGGGCGAGGTAGGTGCCCGAGACCAGCAGGATGATGAAGCTGTAGAGCGCGACCTCGCCGAGCATGAACGACCAGTGCGTCGGGAAGACCTTGTTGAACTGCTTGCGCAGGCCGGCGGCGGGGTGCAGCCGCTGGTCCAGCTCGTCGAGGCCCGCCGCCGCCTTGCCGGCGAGTCCGCCCGGGGACGTGGTGGACGTGGTGAGGGCGCTCATGGCCTCCGCTCCCAGAATGCCGGACCGATTGCTTCGATGAAGTCACTGCGAGCCACGAAGTACCCCTCGGAGTCCACCGTGATGGGCAGCTGCGCCAGAGGGCGCGTGGCCGGGCCGAAGACCGGGCGCGCGTACTCGGTCGCGAGGAACTGCGACTGGTGGCAGGGGCACAGGATCCGGTTGTCCTGGGCCTCGTACAGCGAGGTCGGGCAGCCGAGGTGGCTGCAGACCTTCGAGAACGCGTAGAAGTCCCCGTAGTTGAAGTCCTCCTGGCCGGCCCGCTTGATCGTCGGGGTGCCGGGGCGGAGGCGGATCAGCATGACCGGGGCGTCCGAGGCGCGCTGCGCGTGCAGCAGCGCCTCCTCGTTGCCCCGCTCGGACTCGCGGAACGGGAACACGGTCTCCATGGAGCCGGGCTCCATGTCCTCCGGGCGGACCCGGGAGATCTCGTCCAGGATGCCGGTGTCCCGGCGCAGGTAGACGGTCTCGCCGTTCTCCGGGCGCCATCCGGTGACCCAGAGGGCGGCGTCGTCGCCGCCCTTCCACGGGTTGCGGACGAGGGGGCCGATCGCCGCGACGCCGAGCCCGACGCCCAGCAGACCGGCCGCCGCACCCGCGGATCGCGTGATCAGCTTGCGGCGCGCGATCCCGGTGCTCTTGCCCGCCGAGGTGAGCTGGGCCACCACGGTGCGCCGGTCGACCTCGGGGGAACGCCCGTCGTGCCGCTCCTGGACCGAGACCTCGTCCGGGAAGAACTTCTTGACGTAGGCGACCACGCCGATGCCCAGCGCGAGGACGGACATGCCGAACAGGAACCCGACGACCGGCGTGTACAGCGAGTACATCCGGTAGCCGGGTTCGAACGGGCTGACGTACTCGTGCGGCCAGGCGATGAACGCGACCACGAAGCCGAGGCCGGTGAGGGCCGAGAGCACGAACCAGCCGGCGACGGCCCGCTCGGCCCGCTTCTCCGCCCGGGTGCCCTTGACGGGCCACTTCTCCGCGTTGTGGACGACGTCGACGCCGTCGAGCTCACCGGCCAGGCGGGCCAGCTGCTCGGGCGTCATCGCATCCAGTTCCTCCTGGGAATAGGTGCGTGGGCCGCCGCTCGTGGCGCTCAATTCTTCGCTCCCAACCACATCGCGAAACCGACCACGGCCGCGAGACCGACCACGAAGACGATCACCATCTCCGAGGTCGGGCCGAGGCCTCCGGAGGCGTAGCCCCCGACGTTGTTGTTGTTGTTCGTCACCGACTTGACGTAGGCGATGATGTCCTTCTTCTCGTCCGGCGTGAGCTGGCGGTCCGAGAACTTGGGCATGTTCTGCGGCCCGGTGAGCATCGCGGTGTAGATCTGCTCCTCCGACGCCGCACCCAGCGCGGGCGCGAACTTGCCGGAGGACAGCGCGCCGCCGACGCCGACGAAGTTGTGGCAGGACGCGCAGTTGAGCCGGAACAGCTGGCCGCCGCGGGCGGGGTCGTCACCGCGGAGCGCGGCCCCGGTCTGGGCCGGGGCCTGGGGGCCGCCGCCGTTCGCGTCGACGAACGCGCCGAGGGCGTCCAGGTTGCGCTGGCCCTCCTCGGTCTGCGGGTCGAACTGCGGCACCGGCGCCTTGCGGACGGCCTGGGCCTCCTGCCGGGCCAGCGGCATGCGACCCGAGGACACCTGGAAGTACGTGGCGGCGTCACCGACGCCGACCAGGCTCGGTCCGCGGTCCTGCACGCCCTGCAGGTTCGCCCCGTGGCAGGTGATGCAGGCGTTGTTGTAGAGCTCCTGGCCCTGGGCCACCAGCGCGGTGTTGTCCTGAGCCGTGGCCTCCTGCGCGTTCGGCTTCAGGACCTCGTACCCGAAGCCGACGGCGAGCAAGCCGAGCCCGATGGCGAGCGTGCCCGCGACCCGGCGGCGGAACTTGCCGTGCGGGCGTCGTCGCCGCGGCGCGGGTGGCGGGCTGGATTCGGTCGTCTGACTCGTCATGGTCGGCGTCTAACCCTCACGGTCGTGGCGGTGAAGTCCGGGAAGCTGTGCAGCTAGCGGATGAAGTAGATGACGGCGAACAGGCCGATCCACACGACGTCGACGAAGTGCCAGTAGTAGGACACGACGATCGCGGCGGTGGCCTGGGCCGGGGTGAACTTGCTGAGCTTGGTCCGGATCAGCAGGTAGATGAAGGCGAGTAGGCCGCCCGTCACGTGCAGTCCGTGGAAGCCGGTGGCCAGGTAGAACACCGTGCCGTAGGCGTCGGAGGCGAGCGTCAGGCCCTCGTGGGTCACGAGGTTGTAGTACTCGAACGCCTGGCCGAGCACGAAGAACGTGCCCATCGCCAGCGTCAGGAGGTACCACCGGCGCAGGCCGAAGACGTCGCCACGCTCGGCCGCGAACACGCCGAACTGGCAGGTGAAGGAGGACGCGACCAGCACGATGGTCACGACCAACGCGTAGGGCACGTCGAGTTCGGTGGGGGGCGGAGGCCACTCACCGACGTTCTGGGCGCGCGCGGTGAAGTAGATCGCGAACAGCCCGGCGAAGAACATCAGCTCGCTGGAGAGCCAGACGATCGTGCCGATGCTGACCAGGTTCGGTCGGTTCAGCGAGTGGATCCGCGCGCTGATGTTGGGAGCCGCTGTCGTCACGGAGGCATTATGACCCCACGCGAACTTCTACAGCCTGTCGGGATACCGAACAGTTGCCTTGGGGTTCGTCACTCCTGCTGTCAACGCCCGGCGGATGCACCGGGTTCCCGGCCCCCTGCCGCCCGCCCGGTGACACTGTGACGGCGGCGACCAGCGCGATGACTAGTATCCGACGGGTGAGCAGCGCAGGTAGCGTCAGCGGCCCCGCCGACCCGTCCCGCACCTGGCGGGTCCTCGTCTTCAGTCACCGCCCCGAGGTGCGCGAGGGCATCGTCATGGCCGTCGGCCGGCGCCCGGCCCCGGACCTCGGGCGGGTGGTCTTCGAGGAGGCCGGCGGGATCGCCGAGGTCCTCGCGGCGTGCGACGCCGGACGGGTCGACCTGGCGATCCTCGACGGCGAGGCCCAGCCGACGGGTGGCATGGGCCTGTCCCGCCAGCTCAAGAACGAGATCACCGACTGTCCCCCGATCGTGGTGACCGTGCGCCGTCGGGACGACCGCTGGCTCGCCACCTGGTCGCAGGCGGACGCCGTCCTGGTGCACCCGCTGGACCCGATCGGTGCCGCGGAGACCGTGGCCGAGGTGCTCCGGGCCGCGGCCGGGGACGTCCCGGTCGTCCGTTGAGCGTGGCGGACACGCTGACCTGGCCCGGTGTCCTGGGCCGTCTCGTCGGCGGCACGGATCTCCGTTCGGAGGACACCGCCTGGGTGATGGACCGTGTCCTGTCCGGGGAGGCGACGGCGGCGCAGCTGTCCGGGTTCCTGGTCGCACTGCGCTCCAAGGGGGAGACCGCGGCGGAGATCGCGGGGCTCGCCCAGGCGATGCTCGGGCACGCCAACCTCGTCTCCGTCACCGGTCCGTCGGTGGACGTCGTCGGGACCGGCGGGGACCAGGCGAACACCGTCAACATCTCCACGATGTCCGCGATCGTCGTGGCGGCCGCCGGCGTCCCGGTGGTGAAGCACGGCAACCGGGCCGCGTCGTCGGCGTCGGGGGCGGCGGACGTCCTCGAGGCGCTCGGGATCGTCATCGACCTCTCGCCCACCGCGGTCGCGGCCTGCGTGGCCGAGGCGGGCATCTGCTTCTGCTTCGCCCCGGTGTTCCATCCGGCGATGCGGCACACGGGCGGGGTCCGGCGGGAGATCGGCATCCCCACGGCGATGAACCTGCTCGGCCCGCTCACGAACCCGGCGCAGCCCCCGGCGGGGCTGGTCGGCTGTGCGGACGCGCGGCGGGCCCCGGTGCTGGCCGAGGTGTTCGCGAGGCGCGGCAAGTCCGTGCTGGTCGTCCGCGGGGACGACGGCCTGGACGAGCTGACGACGACGACCACGAGCATGGTGTGGGTCGCGGGGGGCGGCGAGGTCCGCGAGGAGCGGTTCGACCCGGCCGCGCTCGGGATCCCGGCCGCCAGCCGGGAGGACCTGCGGGGCGGGGACGCCGCCGCCAACGCCGCCGTGGTGCACGAGCTGCTCGCCGGGCACAAGGGCCCGGTGCGGGACGCGGTGCTGCTCAACGCCGCGGGCGCGCTGGCGGCCTACGCGGGGATCACCACCGGCCCGCCGGCGGACCTGACGGCGGCGATCGGCGAGGGCCTCGAACGCGCCGCGGCCGCGGTGGACTCCGGGGACGCGGCGGCGCTGCTCACCCGTTGGGCCGGGGTGTCCGCCGGCCTCAAGGGCTGACGGGCGGGCAGTCCGCTCCCGGCCCGGCTGCTCGCTCCCGGCCGGTCAGTCCTGGCCGACGGAGAAGGTGGCGTCCGTGTCCGCCCGGGAGTAGGAGCGGAACGCGATGTGGGTGTCCGTGCGGCGGACGCCCGCGACCTTGCTGACCCCGCCCGCGATGACCTCCGCCAGCTGCTCGTGCTCGCGCACCTTCACGATCACGATCAGGTCCACGTCCCCCGCGCAGGAGTAGACCTCGTGGACGCCCTCGAGGTCCGCGATCGTCTGCGCGGTCTCCGGGATGCGGTCCGGCTCGGCGTGGACCATGACGATCGCGGTGATCACGGGGCTCCTCCATCGTCGCTCGCTCCCCGGGCAGCGGGGACCGTGGTGAACGTTAGTGCAGCCACGGCCGCGCCGGGGCCGGCACGGGCTCGGCGCGCGGCACGAGCCGTTCGGACGGGGAGACCTCGGCGGCGGCGGCCCGTGCGGCGTCGGTGCCCTCCCGCGCCCGGCGGGCCCACGCGCTCCACCCCGCGGCGCCGTGGGCCGGCTCGCCCCACGGCGGATCGCAGTGCACGAGCCTGGTCCCGCCGGTGGTCAGCCAGCGGTAGAGCAGCCGGGTCTCCTCCGCCGGAGCCCCGCGCAGCGGGCCCTCGCCGGGCAGGATCGTCTGTGCCCCGGTCCGCAGCGCCGCCACCACCGGCATCGGCGGGGTGCCGCGGCGGGCGACCTCGGCCGCGGCGAGCCTGCCGTACCGCACCACCGCGAGCTCCCAGCCCCCGCGGCCGTCCGGCCGAGCGCCGACGAGCTCGGGCTGCGCCGCGAGGGCGGCGAGGCTCTGCCGCCGCTCCAGCACCTCGATGAGGGCGGCGAGCCGGTCCCGGCGTTCCGCGGCCCGTTCGTAGTGCTCCTTCCCGGACAGCTCGTCCAGGCCGGCGGCGAGCAGGCGCAGCGCCGCGTCCGCCCGGCCGTCGACGAGGTCCCGCAGCGCCGCGACGGCCGGGGCGTACTCGTCGGGGGACTGCAGGCCCGCGCACGGGGCGGCGCACCGGCCCAGCTCGTGCAGCAGGCACGGGGTGGCCGACGGGTTCCGCGCGGGGATCCGCTGCGTGCACCGCCGCAGCGGGACGGCCTCCTGCAACGTCTCCACCGCCTCGACGGCCGAGCGGTGCGAGCGGAAGGGCCCGAGCGCGTCCTCCCGGGTGGTGGTGACGACCGACAGCCGGGGGAACGTCTCGGCCGTGGGCACGACCCACCAGGCCCGCTCCGGGTTCCGCGACCGCCGGTTGTACTTGGGCTTGTGCGCGGCGAGGAGCCGCAGCTCGCGCACCCCCGCCTCCAGCGCGTGCGCGCACACGACGGCGTCCACCCGCTCGGCGAGGGCGACCATGTCCCGGATGCGGCTGCGCCGCTCGCCCGCCGTGAAGTAGCTGCGCACCCGCCGCTTCAGGTCCCCGCTGGTGCCGACGTAGAGCACCTCGTCCCGCGGGCCGCGGAACAGATAGACACCGGGCGCGGACGGGACCCGTTCCGCGAGGTGCCGTTGCTGGCGCTGGCGCTGGGTGGGCCGGTGCGGGGAGGACGTGCGGGCCAGCGCGAGGAGCTCCTCGAGGCTCTGCACCCCGAGGTTCCCGATGCGTTCGAGCAGGTGGTGCAGGACCTCCACGGTGGCCCGGGCGTCGTGCAGGGCGCGGTGGTCCGGGGTGGTGAGCGTGCCGAACAGCCGGGCCAGGGCGCCGAGGCGGACGCTGGGTGCCTCCGCGGGGGAGAGCACCGCCCGGGCCAGCCGGGCGGTGCACAGCACGGGCGGGCGCGGCCAGAGCCGGCCGTGCCGCTCGCACGCGGACCGCAGGAAACCGGCGTCGAACGGGGCGTTGTGGGCGACCAGCACGGAGCCGGACAGGAACTCCAGCAGGCTCGGCAGCACCGCGGGCAGCCGCGGGGCCCGGGACACCATCGCGCTGGTGATCCCGGTGAGCGCGACGATGTTCGGCGGGATGCCGACGCCGGGGTCCACGAGGGTGCCCAGCTCGCCGATCCGCTCGCCGCCACGCACCTTCACCGCGCCGATCTCGGTGATGGAGTCCCGTTCGGCGCTGCTGCCGGTGGTCTCGAGGTCCAGCACGACGAACGTGACCTCGCGCAGGGGCGTGCCGAGCTCGTCGAACGACAGCTGGGGAGCGAGTGCCGTCACGCCGGCGGACGTTAGGGGAGGGGTCCGACAGTTTCCGGCGCGGCCCTCAGCCCGCGGCGGCGGCCGCGCGCGCCCACAGGGTGAGGACGACCGCGACGGCGAAGACCTGCACCGGTACGTCGAGCCCGGGCAGGTCGGCGACCGCGCCGCCGCGCCACACGCTGAGCCGGTTCACGAAGCCGACGTCCTCGCCGTCGACCGCCATGACCTGGTCCGAGGACAGGAACGAGGCCCGGCGGAACTCCACGGTCCGGCCGCCGGCGGCCAGCGTCCAGCGTCGCCGGCCCACCCCGGCCGCCGTCGCCGCCGGCGCGTCCGAGCCCACCTCCGCCATGGCGTAGCGCTGTCCCCGGAAGGTGGCGCGGACCTCGTACTCGCCGCCGTCGAGGGCGAACCGGCCGCCGGTGGACCACCAGGAGGCGCTGAAGGTGGTGATCTCCCGCCCGTCGGTGCTGATCAGGTGGTCGCGGGCCCACAGCGAGGTCGGTTCGGCGCGGATCATGGGCCGATTCCACCACGCGCGGGTGCCCGCGGGCCTGCCCGTCCGGGTCGATCCGGGTGGCGCGCGTCGTCGCGTCCTGTACGGGAGCGACGTCGGCGCTAGCCTTGTCCGATGTTCCCCGAGGCGTCCGGTGCCCCGGGCGCTGATCCCGTCCCCCCGACGGGCTCCGCGCCCGGGGAACCCGCCGCGCCCGACGCCGGTGTGCCCGACGCCGGTGTGCCCGACGCGGTCCCGGGGGGCGACGCCGCCCCGGACTGGGACGTGCTGCCGGACCCGGTCCGCGCCCGGCTCGCCGAGGTGGCCTCGGCCGCGCTCGGCGGGCTGTCCGCGACGGACGTGCCCGCGGGACTGCGCCGGTTCGCCAAGTTCACCGCCGCGAAGCGGGCTCGCCTCGGGGGATCCGCGCTCGTCGCGGAGCTGCGGGACTCCTCGCCCTTCCGCGCCGCCGTCGTCGCCTGGTGGGACGAGAACCGGCCGGGCGAGCTGGCCGCCGGGCCGGACGAGCCGCTGACGGCCGCGGCCGCGGCCGTGCTGACCGGTGCGCCGGACGCCGGCACCCTGGTCGCCGCCGTCGCGCGCCGGGGCGAGACCGCGGAGCTGCGCGCGGAGCGGGACGAGGCCCTGTCCCGGGCGGACAAGCTGACGGTCGAGCTCGAGCGGATGCGCGCCGAGCTGGCGGAGGCCCGGGAGCAGACGCGCACCGCGCTGGCCGAACGGGAGACCGAGTACCAGAAGCTGCGCCGCAAGGTGTCCGAACAGGGAACGGCGCTGCGCGCGGCGGCCGAGGCCCGCTCGGCGGCCGAGCGCACGATCGCCTTGCTGCGCAGCGGCGCGGACGAGCGGCTGGCCGAGATCGTCGCCGAGCGGGACCGGGAGCGCGAACGCGCCGAGCACGAGCACCGCCGCGCGACCCGGGCCCAGACCGAGGTGGCGGCGGCCCGGCAGGCGGCGAAGGAGGCCCGGCAGGGGGACGAGGTACGCCTCGGCCTGCTCCTGGACACCCTCGGCGGCGCGGTCAACGGGCTGCGCCGGGAGCTCTCGCTCGGCGGCGGCGGACCGCGTCCCGCGGATCTGGTGCGCGGCGCGGGTGTGGCGCGCAGCGGGGCTCCGGTGGACAACCTCGCGGCTCTCGACGCGCTGCTGGCGTTGCCCGCCGTCCATCTGGTGGTCGACGGCTACAACGTCAGCAAGACGGGCTACCCGGAGCTGACGCTGGCGGATCAGCGGACCCGGCTCGTCGGGCAGCTGGGCGCGCTCGCGGCGCGGACCGGTGTCGAGGTCACGGTGGTGTTCGACGGGGCCGCCGTCGTCTCCGCGCCCACCCGCGGCACGCGCGGGGTCAGGGTGCTGTTCAGCGACCCCGGGGTGATCGCGGACGACGTGATCCGCGCGCTGGTGGCCGCGGAGCCCGAGGGCCGGCCGGTCCTGGTGGCCACCTCGGACCGCGCCGTGGTGGCGTCGGTGCGCCGCAGCGGCGCCCACGCGCTCCCGTCCTCGGTGCTGCTCGGCCGCCTGCGCGGCTGATCCACCGTTTCGTTCTCCCTGGTCAGGGGCGAATTTCGGCGAATCCGCCGCGGTGGCACCGGAAATTGTCGGGGGGTGTCCCTAACGTCCGTACCCGAGAAGACAACCCCGTCGTCCTGGGAGCCGGAAATGATCGTCGACTGTGACAGCTGCGAGGTCCGGGGCAAGGCCTGTGGTGACTGCGTGATCGGGGTCCTGCTCGGCATGCCCGCGGTGCGCGCCGAAGGGAAACCGATGCCGTCCGGCGCGTCACCGGTACAGCTCGACGCACCGGAACAACACGCGCTGGCCGTCCTGGCCGATCAAGGACTGGTCCCGCGGTTGCGGCTCGTGTCCACCCGCTCGCCGGAGGTGACGGATGGTGGTCATGATCCGGACATCCGTCGGGACGCTGTGTAGCAATCCGTCGTTATCGGGCCGATATCGGTGACTCTCGGCAACTCTACGGTGATCCTTACCGTTCGTCGCGACGCGCGACCCCGGTTGTGGACGTCGCAACCGTTCCCTCGTAATCTCCGCGAGACCTTGTGGAACGAAAGCCGCTCGCCAGGAGTGGCGACGCAGGGTCACCGCTCCCCGCGGACTCCGGACGCGATCCGGCTCACGGCCGAGGCTCTCGGCGCGCCCCCGAAGCGTGTCGGTCTCCGGCCGCCCGTGCCCTGCACGGGACGCCGTCGCGCCGTGCCTGCCGGGTGGGCGGGCGCGAGGAGGGAGTCACGACCGCGTGGTGGCGCCTCGGAACGACGACCGGTGGTTCACGGGCCGGCAGCTCACGGATCGTCAGCTCACGGATCGTCAGGGCACGGGCCGGCGGGCCGGCGGGTCGCGGCGGTGGCGGCCCGGTCGACCGGGAGGGCGCTTCGCCCTCCGGATGCTCCCCCTGCTGCTCGCCGCCGCGCTGACCGTCGCGTTCGGCGTCCTGCCCGCCTCGGCCCAGCCCGCCCCGAACCCGGCGGACACCCAGGAGCAGCTGCGGCAGGCCCAGCACGAGGCCGAGGCACTCACCGAGCAGTGGCACGCGGCCACGGACGACTTCACCGCCAAGCAGGCGGAGGCGGACCGGCTCCGCGCCGCGGTGGACCCGGCACGTGCCGCCGCGGACCAGGCCCGCGCGGCGGAGGAGGACTACCGCACCCAGATCGACGGCCTGGCGCTGACCTTCGTCGAGAACGGGAAGCTGGACCAGTTCAACGCCCTGCTGGCCAGCGGTTCGCCGCAGGACTACCTGGACCAGATGTCGGCGTTGGAGTCGCTCTCCGCGGAGCACGCGACGCAGCTCGACGACCTGTTGGACAAGGTGCGCCAGGCGGACCGGACCCGGGCGGACGCGGACGACGCCACCACCCGGGCCCAGGGGGCGGCGGACGACGCGCGCAAGGCCGCGGACGACATCGCGGCCCGCAAGGCGGACGCGGACAAGCGGATCGACGAGGTCGAGAAGCTCCTCGGCCGGCTCAGCCCCGAGGAGCGGGACGAGTACAACGGCCCCGGCGAGGACGGCCCGCTGGACATCATCGGCACCGGCTCGGGTGTCGCGGCCCTGCGGGCGGCGGCGACCAGGCTCGGCAAGCCCTACATCTGGGGCGCCAGCGGCCCGAACTCGTTCGACTGCTCGGGCCTCACCTCCTGGGCGTTCAAACAGGCCGGTGTCACCCTGCCGCGGTCGAGCAGCGCCCAGTCCCAGGTCGGGAAGTCCGTCTCCTGGGACAACATGCAGCCCGGTGACCTGGTCTTCTACTACTCGCCGGTCAGCCACGTCGGCATCTACGCGGGCGGCGGCAAGATGATCAATGCGCCGCAGAGCGGCGATGTCGTGAAGTACCAGAAGGTCTCCGCGACCGCCTTCAGCGGCGCCCGGCGACTCTGAGTTCGCCCCGGATCTCGTCCGCTCCCCAGGAGCGAGCGGCGGCAGGTGCCCAGGCGCACCGGCCGCCGCTCACTCGTCCGGGCGGGGCGGCTACCGTCGCCCGGTGGCCCGCACCCTCCTGGTGACGAACGACTTCCCGCCCCGGCGCGGGGGGATCCAGAACTACCTGCGGGCCCTCGCGGACCGGCTGCCCCCGGGCGAGCTCGCCGTCTACGCCCCGGCCTGGGACGGCGCCGCGGAGTTCGACGCCGGGCTCGGCTACCCGGTGCACCGCCATCCCACCTCGCTCATGCTCCCGACCCCGGACGTCGCCCGGCGGGCGGCCGCACTCGTGCGTGAGCACGGCGCGTCGACGGTCTGGTTCGGCGCAGCCGCACCGCTCGCCCTCCTCGGCCCCTGGCTGCGCCGCCACGCCGGGATCCGCCGCGTCGTGGCGAGCACGCACGGGCACGAGGTGGGCTGGTCGATGCTTCCCGGCGCCCGGCAGGCGTTGCGCCGCATCGGGGACGACGCGGACGCGATCACCGTGATCTCGCTCTACACGCGCGGCCGGTTCGCTGCGGCGTTCGGCCCGCGGGCCCCGCTGGAACACGTGCCGTCCGGGATCGACACCGACGTCTTCCGGCCCGATCCGGCCGCCCGGGCGGCCCTGCGACGGCGCTACGGCCTCGGCGATGCCCCGGTCGTCACCTGCCTGTCCCGGCTGGTGGCGCGCAAGGGACAGGACTCGCTGATCGAAGCACTCCCGGAGCTGCGCCGCCGCGTCCCCGGCGTCCGGCTGCTCGTCGTCGGCGACGGGCCGTACCGGAGGCGGCTGCACCGGCTCGCGGACGGGCGCGGCGTGGCCGGAGACGTCGTTTTCACCGGCCCGGTGCCGGCCGACGAGCTCGCCGCGCACCAGGCGGTCGGGGACGTGTTCGCGCTGCCCTGCCGCACCCGCGGCGGGGGTCTGGACGTCGAGGGGCTGGGGATCGTGCTGCTCGAGGCGTCCGCGTGCGGGGTCCCGGTGGTGGCGGGGGACTCGGGCGGCGCGCCGGAGACCGTGCGCGAGGGCCGGACCGGGCACGTCGTGGCCGGGCGGGACGGGGCCGCCCTCGTCGACGCGCTGGCGGGCCTGCTGAACGAACCGGACCGGGCGCGCGAGATGGGCGCGGCGGGCCGGGCGTGGATGCAGCAGGACTGGACCTGGAAGACCCAGGTCGAGCGCCTCCAGCTCCTGCTGGCGGGCCACCCCGCCGACGCTTGAGTGGCTCGAGCGCCAGCCAGCGCTGCTTGAGCCGCTCAAGCGGCGGGAGTGGCCCGGGCCCGCCGACGCTTGAGTGGCTCGAGCGCCAGCCAGCGCTGCTTGAGCCGCTCAGGCGGCGGGAGTGGCGGGGGCGGGGGCGGGGGCGGCGCGGGCTCAGGCGTGCTGGCTGCTGCCGTCGTAGATCTTCGCGATGTCGTCCGAGTACATCTTCGCGACCACGTTGCGCTTCACCTTCAGCGTCGGGGTCATCTCCCCGCCCGTCTCGGTGAAGTCGTGCGGGAGGATCCGGAACTTGCGGATCTGCTCCGCCCGCGAGACCGCCTGGTTGGCGTCCTCCACCGCGGCGGCGATCTCCCCGCGCAGCTCCGGGTCGTCGACGAGGTCCGCGGCGGAGGTGGGGTCCCCGCCGGTGGGCTTGCCGTTGCGCTCCCGCCAGGAGGGCAGGGCGTCCGGGTCGATCGTCACGAGCGCGCCGATGAAGGGCTGCCCGTCGCCCACGACCATGCACTGGCCCACGAGCGGGTGCGACCGCAGCCGGTCCTCGAGCACTGCGGGGGCGACGTTCTTGCCCCCCGCGGTCACGAGGATCTCCTTCTTGCGCCCGGTGATGCTGAGGAAGCCGGCGTCGTCGAGCTCGCCGATGTCCCCGCTGTGGAACCAGCCGTCGGTGATCGCCTCGGCGGTGGCGTCCGGGTTCTTCCAGTACCGGGTGAAGACGATGTCCCCGCGCAGCATGATCTCGCCGTCGTCCGCGATCCGGACGGAGTGCCCGGGCACCGGGCGCCCGACCGAGCCGATGCGCTGGGCGCCGAGGGCGTTGACGGTGATGCCGGCCGTGGTCTCGGTGAGGCCGTAGCCCTCGAGGATCGGCAGCCCGACGCCCCGGAAGTAGTGTCCCAGCCGCTCCCCGAGCGGCGCGCTGCCGGACACCGCGGCCACCACCCGGCCGCCGACGGCCTCGCGCAGCTTGCCGTAGACGAGCTTGTCGAACAGTGCGTGCTTGGCCTTGAGCGCGAAGGACGGGCCACCGGTGTCCTGGGCGCGGCTCCATGCGATCGCCACGTCCGTGGCCGCGTCGAAGATCTTGCCCTTGCCGCCGTCGTGCGCCCTCTGCCGCGCGCCGTTGTAGACCTTCTCGAACACCCGCGGCACGGCGAGCAGGAAGGTCGGGCGGAAGCTCTGCAGGTCCGGCAGCAGCGTCGTGGTGTCCGGGGTGTGCCCGATGACCACGCCGCTCGCCAGCGAGCCGCACTGGATGACCTTGCCGAAGACGTGGGCCAGGGGCAGGAACAGCAGGACCGCGCCGCCGCGGGTCATCAGCTGGCTGAGCACCTCGGTGGTCGCGGAGATCTCGGTCAACAGGTTCCGGTGGGTGAGCTCGCACCCCTTGGGACGACCGGTGGTGCCCGAGGTGTAGATCAGCGTCGCGAGGTCGTCCGCGTGCACGGCGTTGCGGCGGGCGTGCACCTCGGCCTCCGGGGTGTCCGTGCCGAGCGCGGTGATCTGCTCGACGCCGCCGGGCGTGTCGGGCGCGGCGGGGGAGGGCTCGATCTGCCAGACGAACCGGAGATCCGGCAGGCTCTCCCGGGCCTGGGCGACGAGCTCGGCGTGACCCGCGTTCTCGACGACGATCGCGACGGCGCCGGAGTCCGACAGGATCCAGCTGATCTGCTCGGCCGACGACGTCTCGTAGATCGGGACCGTCACGGCGCCGGCGGCGAGGATCGCGTAGTCGATCAGCGTCCACTCGTAGCGGGTGCGGGACAGCAGCGCGACCCGGTCCCCGGCGCGGACGCCGGCCTTGATCAGCCCGCGGGCCACCGCGGTGACCTGGGCGCCGAACTCCCCGGCCGTGAGGTCGCGCCACGAGCCGTCCGGGCCCCGGAGGCGGAACGCGACGGCCGCGGGGTCGGTGGGGGAGTAGACGACATCGACCAGGGTGTCGCCCGCGCCGACGACATCGGTGGCGGGCACGCTGAACTCACGCACTGCAAAGACCTCCTGGCCGACATGGGCAGGTCGCTGACGCTACCGAAGTTACTGATCAGTAATCCTAGCGCGTCGACGGCCCTGTGTCCCGTGTCCGTTTAGTCGGGTCTGCTCCGGTCTCGACCGGAGCAACCGCTGGTCGGGGCACCGTACCGGGAATGGCACACTCCCGGGGTGCCGACCGTCGACGTGGTGGACGAGACCTTCCTCGCGGTGCCGCGTGAGATCATCGCGCCCGAGTTCGCCCATCCCGCCCGCTGGCCCGCCCTGTGGCCGGACCTGCGGCTGGAGGTGACGACCGACCGTGGCCCCGCGGGAGTGCGCTGGACCGTCGCCGGAGCGCTCGTGGGCAGCATGGAGGTCTGGCTCGAACCCGTGCTCGACGGCACGGTGCTGCACTACTTCCTGCGCGCGGACCCGGCCGGCGCCGACGGCCTGCCCGCCGCGTGGCCCGCCCGCCGTGCGGCCGCGGAGGTACGGCGGCGGCAGCGCGCCGCCAAGGCCATCGCGTTCCGGCTCAAGGACCGGCTCGAACACGGTCGCGCGCCGGGCGAGCCCCCGCCCGCCCCGGCCCCGCCCGCCCCGGACCGGTCCACCCCGCCCGCCCGGTCCGTCCCGCCTGTGACGCAGACCGCGGGGGACTGAGGTGATCGCCCGGTAGCGTGCGGGCATGCGCGTGCATGTGGTGTCCGACGTGCACGGGAACGTGGACGCGCTGGCCCGGGCCGCCGAGGGCTGCGACGCGATGATCGTGCTCGGGGACCTGGTGGACTTCGTCGACTACCGGGACCCCACCCGCGGCATCCTCGGCCGGGTCCTCGGCCCCGAGGTCAGCGCGGAGTTCGGCCGGCTCCGCTCCTCGGGCCGGCCCGGTGAGCTGATGGCGTTCGCGAGAAGGGCGTGGGAGCGGATCCCCGATCCCGCCGCCGTCGTCGCCGAGGCGGTGCGGGAGCAGTACGCCGCGCTGTTCGCCGTCATGCCGGACCCCACATGGGCGATCCCCGGCAACGTCGACCTGCCCGAGCTGTGGGCGGACTACTCCCGGCCCGGGCTGCACATGCCCGACGGCAAGGTCGTCGAGATCGGCGGACGGCGGGTGGGGTTCGTCGGCGGGGTCCCGCTGCCGCCCGGGATCCGGCCCCGGGGCGGCGGCCCGTGGCGCCCGCACCTGCTCGCCGTCGAGGACTACGCCGACGCGGTCGCCGGGCTCACGGAGATCGACCTGCTGTGCAGCCACGCGCCGCCGGCGGTCCCCGAGCTCGCCTACGACGTCGTGTCCCGTCGCCAGGAGTTCGCCGCGGCCGCGCTGCTGGACGTCATCGCCCGGGACCGGCCGGCCATGGCGTTCTTCGGCCACGTCCACCAGCCGCTGTCGAAGCGGCTGCGGATCGGCAGGACCGAATGCGTCAACGTCGGCCACTTCCGCGAGGGCGGGCGGCCGTACGTGCTGCACCTGTGAGGCAGCGATGCGGGGGTTCGTGTCCTCGGGCGGTAATCTGCCGCCCATGGCCGATGCGACGACCTCCTCGATCACCATCGATGCCGCACCGGAGGCGGTGATGGCGGTCATCGCGGACTTCGAGGCCTACCCCGAGTGGGCGGACCAGGTGAAGACGGTCGAGGTCGTCGAGCCCGGGAAGGGCCGCGCCGAGCGGGTGCGGTTCTCCATGGACGCGGGTCCGATCAAGGACACCTACACCCTGGACTACGACTGGGCGGCGGACGACCGGTCCGTGAGCTGGGTGCTGGTCAAGGGGCAGATCCAGAAGGCGCAGAACGGCTCCTACACCCTGTCGTCGAACGGGGACACCGCTCCCACCACCGTCACCTACAGCCTCGCGGTGGACCTCAACATCCCGATGATCGGCATGCTCCGCCGCAAGGCGGAGAAGGTGATCATCGATACCGCGCTCAAGGGCCTGAAGCGGCGGGTCGAGAAGGGCTGAGGTTCTCGCACGACGGGACCACACAGCGGTCCCGGACGGCCGACGGATACGCTCCGGCGGTGCGTGTCGTGCTGTTCACCGGCAAGGGGGGCGTCGGGAAGACGACCCTGGCCGCGGCCACGGCTGTCCGCCTCGCGCGCTCCGGCCGCAAGTCCCTCGTGGTCTCCACGGACCCCGCGCACTCCCTCGGGGACGCCCTCGACGCGGAGCTGGACGGCGAGCCCGTCGAGCTCGAGGGCGGGCTCTTCGCCGCGCACGTGGACACCCGCGCCCTGGTAGACGACGCGTGGGCGGGCCTGCAGGGCCACCTGCGGACCGTGCTCGCGGGCGCCGGGGTGGACGAGCTCGTCGCGGACGAGCTGACCGTCCTGCCCGGCGTCGAGGACCTGCTGGCGCTGGCCGAGGTCCGCCGCCTCGCCGAGACCGGGCTCTGGGACGTCGTGGTCGTGGACTGCGGGCCCACCGCGGAGACCCTGCGCCTGCTGGGGCTGCCCGAGGCGCTGTCGGGGTATCTCGAACGTCTCTTCCCGGCCCACCGCCGCGCCGTCCGCGGCCTGCTCGCCGGGATCGCCGGGGGCAAGGCGGGCAGCGAGACCGCCGCCGGGTGGGACCGCACGATCGACGCCCTGGACCAGCTCGCCGCGCAGCTCGCGGGCCTGCGCGCGCTCCTCGCGGACCGCGACCGCACCAGCATCCGGCTCGTCACGACGCCCGAGCGGGTCGTCGCCGCCGAGACCCGCCGCACGCTGACCGCGCTCGCCCTGCACGACCTGCGCGTCGACGGCCTGGTGGCCAACCGGGTCATGCCGGCGCCGCCGGCGTCGCTGCGCGGCCCCACGGCCCGCTGGCTGCGCGAACGGCACGCCGAGCAGCAGGCCGTCCTCGCCGAGGTCCGTGCGGAGTGCGCGGGCACCGTCCCCGTGTCCACGGTGGCCTACGCCGCCGCCGAGCCCACCGGGATCCCGGCGCTGCTGGAGCTCGCCGGGACGCTGTACCCGGCGGGCTCCGATCCGGTCGCCGCGCCGGACGGCGATGCACCGCCGGCCCTGGCCGTACGCCGCATCGCCGGGGAGGGGAGATCGGCGGACTCGGAGTTCGAGCTGGTCCTGCGCCTGCCCGGGGCCGCGGACGGCCCGCTGGACCTCTCGCGGGTGGGCGACGAGCTCGTCGTCTCGGTGGGGGTGACCCGTCGGCTGGTGAGCCTGCCGTCGGTGCTGCGCCGCTGCGAGGTCACGGGGGCGCGGCTGGAGGGCACGGGGCACGCGACGGACCTCGTCGTCGCCTTCAGCCCCGATCCCGCGGTGTGGATGCGATGAGGCCGGACGTGACGGATCCGGGTGCGACGAGATGGGCGGCATGACCTCCACACACGGCGCCTGCGCGGGCCACGGCGGCCAGCTCACCGAGGACCTGCGCGGGCTGGCGCTGACCGCCCTGGACCGCCTGCAACCCCTCGTCGAGGGAATGCGGGACGAGGGCGCGGCCGGCGGCACACCGGCGAGCTGCGCGGCGTGCCCGGTGTGTGCGGTGCTGGCGGCGCTGCGGGGCGAGCGCCCGGAGCTGGCCGTCCGCCTCGCCGAGCAGGCGTCCGGGCTGCTGGCCGTGCTGCGCTCGGTGCTCGAACAGCCCGAGCAGCCGCCCGGGCCCCCGCCCGGGCCGTCCGGGCGGACGGTGCAGCGGATCCCGGTGACTCGGGCATGATCGTCGGGTGCGGGATCGGGACGTGACGCTGACCGTCGGGGTCGACGTCGGCGGGACCAGTGTGCGGGCCGGGCTGGTCGACCGGACGGGAGAGGTCCTGGACGTCAGCCGGGCGCCCACCCCGCACAGCGACGCCGCGCTCGAGGACGCCATCGTCGGCTGCATCGGCGAGCTGGCCGGGCGGCACGCCGTCGCGGCGGTCGGGCTGGCCCTGGCGGGGTTCATCGACGCCGAACGCGGGCTCGTCCGCTACGCGCCGCACCTGTCGTGGCGGGACGCGCCCGTCGCCGAACGGATCGCGGCGCGGGTCGAGGTACCGGTCGTCGTCGAGCACGACGCCAACGCCGCCGCGCTGGCCGAGCGCCGCTACGGCGCCGCCGCGGGGGCGCGGGTGGTCGTCTTCGTGGCGCTCGGTACCGGCATCGGCGGGGCCCTGCTGCTCGACGGCGAGCTCTACCGCGGCGCCTACGGCGTCGCTCCGGAGTTCGGGCACATCCGCCTGGTGCCCCGGGGCAGGTCCTGCCCGTGCGGCAAGCGTGGCTGCTGGGAGCGCTACTGCAGCGGCACCGCGCTGGCCACGACCGCGATGGAGATGCTCGCGGGTGGCGGCGACGCGGTCGCGGGCTCGGTGCTCGCCCGGGACGCCGCGCTGGACCCGGGCCGGGTCACCGGGCAGCGGGTCGCCGCGGCGGCGCGCGAAGGGGACCGGCTCGCCCGCCGCGCCGTCGCGGACCTGGGGCGGTGGCTGGGGGAGGGCCTCGCGGTGATCGCGGACGTGTTCGACCCGGAGCTGGTGGTGATCGGCGGCGGGGTGTCCACGTCGTCGCCGCTGTTCCTGGACGAGGCGCGCGAGCACTACGCGTCCGTGGTGACGGGGTCCGGGAACCGTCCGCTCGCGCGGATCCGCACCGCCCAGCTCAGGGACGCGGCCGCCGTCGTCGGCGCGGCCGAGCTGGCGCGCGAGCAGCTCGAGACGACGAAGGCGCGCGCCGGCGGCCGGTGACCGGCTAGAGGACGGCGCCGTCGTCCGGGCCGTCGCCGTCCGCCGTCTGGTGGGCGTTGCCGCCGCCGTTCCACAGGCGCAGGACCAGCCAGCCCAGGCCGGCGGCGAGCGCCAGCAGGCCGAGCGGCAGCCCGTACGTCGAGCCGAGGCCGATCCACGCGGGCCGGACGATCAGCAGCAGGCCGAGGACGATCAGGACCAGCCCGACGACGATCGGCGGCCCCATCGCGGGCAGCGGCGGCGGCTCGGGCGGGACGAAGTGGTCCTCCTCCTCGTCCTTCGCCGGCAGCGGGTCCCGGGCCCGCGGCGGGCGCGGGGGATCGGGCACCACGAACTCGTGCGTCACCGGCGGCAGCGCGGCGGGGGACTCGGGCTGGTTCCGGCGGCGCTCCTCCTCGCGGAAGAGCTCCTCGGTGGACCATTCGACGAGTGACCGGTCCGCCTGCCAGCGGCTCTCGGTCTGCTGCTCGATCCCGGGGTCGTCCTCCGGGGCGGTGTCGTCGGCCTCCGCCGGCCAGTCCGGGACCGTGCCCTCGGCCGTCCAGTGCTCCACGATGCGGTCGAAGGCGTCCGCCGGGATCCCGGGCTCGCCTGCGCCGGGACGGCGTTCCTCGTCGGCGCTCATCGGCCGGACCCTGCGTGCGGCGGCGTCGCCACGGCCACGTCGAGGCGCATGGATCCTCCCGGTGGACTGCCGTCGGTGACGGTCTCCGGCCATCCTGACACGTCGGGCCCGCCCACGGCAGACCCCGTCACGAATCGGGCCGGGGCTCGCGCCGGACGGCCGGGGGACGGCGGCGGAACGCCCCCGTTGTCCCTACGGCGGCGTCGTCCGTAGGCTTGAACTCCACGCGGTGAGGAGGCAGCGGACTGTGCTGTACTGGTGGTCCAAGTTCGTGCTGCTGGGTCCGCTCCTCCGGCTCTACTGCCGGCCCACGATCGAGGGGGTCGAGCACATCCCCGCCGACGGTGGCGCGATCTTCGCGAGCAACCATCTCGCCGTCGCGGACTCCTTCTTCCTCCCGTTGCAGGTGCCGCGCCGGATCACCTTCCTGGCCAAGCGGGAGTACTTCACCGCGCCCGGGGTCGTCGGCTGGCTGAAGAAGGTCTTCTTCACCGGCGTCGGTCAGGTCCCGGTGGACCGCTCCGGTGGCTCCGCGGCCCAGGCGGCGATGGACACCGCGATCCGGCTGCTGAACGAGGGCAAGCTGCTCGGGATCTATCCCGAGGGCACGCGTTCGCCGGACGGTCGGCTCTACAAGGGCAAGACGGGCGTGGCCCGGATGGCGCTCGAGGCCGGGGTGCCGGTGATCCCCGTCGCGATGATCGGCACGGACCGGGTGAACCCCATCGGGTCCCGGATGTGGCGGCCGCACCGCGTGCACGTCAAGATCGGCGAGCCGCTGGACTTCTCCCGGTACGAGGGGATGGCGGGGGACCGGTTCATCGAACGCTCCATGACGGACGAGATCATGTACTCGCTGATGGAGATGTCCGGGCAGACCTACGTCGACCTCTACGCGGCGTCGGTCAAGGAGAAGGCGGAGAAGGCGAAGAACACCGAGAAGGCGGCCCGGCTGCCGTCCGCGGCCCAGGCCAGGGAGGCCTCCTGAGCACGGCCCCGCCGTCGCTCAGCGGATCGCCGCGTTGGCGGCGTCCTGCGCCGCCCGCAGGCCCGGCCCGGCCGCGGTCCGCCCCGCGAAGACGTCGCTGAGCACGGGCTGGAACACCCTGGCCCCGGCGCCGAACCGGGGTCCGTTCGGCGCCTCGATCGTGGCGGTGCCACCGGCCTCGCCGAAGTAGCGGGTGTCGACCCCCCGGCCCCGCCAGTGGTCGAAGAAGCCCTGCTGGGCGGCGGTGACGGCGGGCAGGGCCGCGCCGCTCGTGCCGATCGGGGCCGCGCCGTCCGCGGACCCGAGCCAGGCCAGCACCTTCGCCACGGCCTCGGGGTGCGCGGTCCGCGCGTTGCCGGCGGCGATCACGCTGTTCACGACGCTGACCCGGCCCGCGGGCCCCGCGACCAGCGGCGCGACACCCCAGTCGAACCGGGCGCCGTCCGCCACGTTCTTCAGGTTGTAGGTGCCGGACTGGAACAGGGCGAGCCGGCCGGCCACGAACTGGTCCCGGGCGAAGTCCGGGTTGTCGTTGGTGTCCGCGGCGGGCGGCGCGACGTGGGCTTCGTTGATCATGTCCGCGAGGTACTGGAAGGCCTCCACGGACCGCGGCCCGGCGAACGCGAAGGTGCCGTCCGGGTTCTGGAAGTGGCCGCCGTTGGAGCCGACGAAGTTGTAGTAGACGGCCTGCAGGTCCCGGCCGGCGTTGAAGCCGTAGTGCGCGACGGAGCCCGGGTCGAAACCGGGCGTGTCCGCGGTCCGGCCGGACGTGTCCGCGGTGAGCCGGCGTGCGGCGGGGAGCAGGGTGTCCTTCGCCGGGTCCGTGGGATCCCAGGCGAGGGTGAGGGGGTCGATCCCGGCCGCGTCCACCAGCGCCTTGTTGTAGTAGACGACGATGCGGCCGTCCGTCAGCGCCGGGACGCCCCAGAGCACCCCGCCCCGGGTGTACTGCTCCACGGCGGCGGGCACCCAGCCGGCGCTCCGCCCGGGTAGCACCGCGTCGATGTTCATCAGCGTGCCGCGGTCCGCGAGCTCCCCGAAGTAGGAGGAGTTCAGCCAGAACACGTCGTCCGCGGTCCCCTCGGCGAGGGCGTCCGGCAGCGTCGCGAAGTAGTCCGCGTAGGGCACGACGTCGAGTGAGACGACGACGTCCGGGTTGCGCCGGGAGAACTCGGCGAAGGACTCGGCGTAGGCCACCGCGACCTGGTCGTCCCACAGCCGCACGGTGACCGTCGTCGGGGCGGGGGCCGCCGCGGGCGCGGCGGAGCACGCGGTCAGCGCCAGCAGGCAGGTGAGCACGAGCGCCGCGGCACGGAGGTAACGACGCATCTCTGCCCTTCTCCGGTCCGGCCGGGTCGTCCTCGCCGTGGAGGTCGTCCGGCGGCGCCGGAACGTGACGGTTCAACGATCAGACGTTCACGCATACTGCCGGGGCGAGAGTCTCCGACGACGAAAGGGCCACCACCGTGACCGAACCGGTACGGATCCGCCGAGAACGCCCCGCGCCCCGCGTCGAACGGATCGTGCTGGCCCGCCCGGAGAAGCGCAACGCCCAGGACCCGGCCATGCTCTACGAGCTCGACGCCGCACTGGCCGCGGCGGCCGCGGACCCCGAGGTCCGGGTGATCGTCCTCGCCGCGGACGGCCCGGACTTCTCCTCCGGGCACGACCTGTCGAGCCCGATGACCATGCCGGGCCCGCCCACCGCGACGCTGGAGGGGGACTTCGACGCGCCGGGCGAGGAAGGGCACTTCGCGTTCGAGTGCGAGGCGTTCCTCGGGCTCTGCCGGCGCTGGCGCGAACTCCCGAAGCCGACCATCGCGCAGGTCCAGGGCCGGGTGATCGCCGGCGGGCTGATGCTGGTGTGGCCGATGGACCTGGTCGTGGCCGGGGAGGGCGCGACGTTCAGCGACCCGGTGTCCGCCTTCGGGGTCAACGGCGTCGAGTACTTCGTCCACGCCTACGAGATCGGCGCGCGGCGGGCCAAGGAGCTGCTGTTCACCGGGGAGGCGATGGGCGCGACCGAGGCGCACCGGATCGGCATGGTCAACCGCGTCGTCCCGGATGCCGAGCTGGCGGCCGAGACCCTGGACCTGGCCGTCCGCATCGCCGCGCGGCCGCAGTTCGGGCTGCGGCTCGCCAAGGCGAGCGTCAACCGTTCCCAGGACGCGCAGGGCATGCAGACGGCGATCGACTCGGCGTTCGCCCTGCACAACCTGGGACACGCGAACAACCTCGCGAGGTTCGGCACGATCGTCGACCCGTCGGGCGCCGCGGTGATCCGCGGGAGGCCGTGAGGACCCGATCGGCTCGACTGCGTCACGTCCGGGCGCGCCCGGTGCGCCGATGTGGTCGCCGCCGTCGTACTCTCCGGGCTGGTCGGAAAGGGTTGGCATGCGCTTCTTCTACGACACCGAGTTCATCGAGGACGGTACGACGATCGACCTGGTGTCGATCGGGGTCGTCGGCGAGGACGGCCGTGAGTTCTACGCGGTGTCCACCGAGTTCGATCCGGGACGGGCCGGGGCCTGGGTGCGGGCCAACGTGCTCCCCAAGCTCCCCTCGCCGGCGGATCAGGCATGGCGCTCGCGGGACGCGATCAAGCGGGACCTGCTGCGCTTCCTCACCTCGGCCCCCGGGGACGTGGAGCTGTGGGCCTGGATCGCGGCCTACGACCACGTCGCCCTCTGCCAGCTCTGGGGGGCCATGCCGGCCCTGCCCCGGGCGCTGCCCCGGTTCACCCGGGAACTGCGGCAGCGCTGGGAGGAGGCCGGGAAACCCCCGCTCCCGCCGCCCTCGTCGGACGCGCACGACGCCCTCGCGGACGCCCGCCTGAACCTGCGCCGCTGGGAAGTCATCGAGGCGACGGTCCCCACCACCCCCTGACGGGTGGCCCCGCCGCTGCGCGGGCCGGGCAGGGCCGACTCGCGGGCGGGGCCGTCCCGGCCCCCGCGAGTCGGGGTTTTTCCGTCTCCGAGTCGCGGTGGATCCGTCGTCCGAACGGCCGAAGGACACACCCTTTACCGGACCGCATACCCTTGGGCCTCGTGAACTGGTCCGTCGACGCCCCGGTGGACGTCCTCCCGGAGCTGCCGCCGCTACCCGCGGACATGCGCACCCGGTTGGACGACGCCCTCGCCCGCCCCGCAGCCCAGCAGCCCGACTGGCCGGATCTCGAACAGGTCGCCCATGTGCGCACCGTGCTCGAGAGCGTCCCGCCCGTGGTCCTCCCGCCGGAGGTGGACCGGCTCTCCGAGCGCCTCGCGGACGTCGCCGAGGGCCGCGCGTTCCTCCTGCAGGGAGGTGACTGCGCCGAGACCTTCGTGGACAACACGGAGCCGCACATCCGCGCCACCATCCGCACCCTGCTGCAGATGGCCGTCGTGCTGACCTACGGCGCGTCGATGCCGGTCGTCAAGGTCGGCCGGATCGCCGGGCAGTACGCGAAGCCGCGCAGCTCGCCGATCGACGCGCTGGGCCTGCCGTCCTACCGCGGGGACATCGTCAACGCCCTCGCCGCGGACCCGAAGCAGCGCATCCCGGACCCGTCACGGATGGTCCGCGCCTACGCCAACGCGAGCGCGGCGATGAACCTGGTGCGCGGCCTGACCGCCACCGGCATGGCGGACCTGACGATGGTCCACAACTGGAACAAGGACTTCGTGCGCACGTCCGCGGCGGGGGAGCGGTACGAGGCCGTCGCTGCGGAGATCGACCGGGCCGTCCGGTTCATGGACGCCTGCGGGGTCGTGGACTCCAACCTGCGCAGCGTCGAGTTCTACGCCTCGCACGAGGCCCTGCTGCTGGACTACGAGCGGGCCCTGCTCCGGCTGGACCTGGACCGGGACCGCAACGCGGACACCCCCCCGAAGCTCTACGACCTGTCGTCGCACTTCCTGTGGATCGGCGAGCGCACCCGCCAGCTCGACGGCGCGCACGTCGCCTTCGCGGAGATGCTGTCCAACCCGATCGGCCTCAAGATCGGCCCGACGACGACGCCGGAGCAGGCCATCGAGTACGTCGAGCGGCTGGACCCGCGCAACGAGCCGGGCCGGCTGACGCTGATCAGCCGGATGGGCAACGGCCGGATCCGGGACGTGCTGCCGCCGATCGTGGAGAAGGTCACCGGCTCCGGGCACAAGGTCATCTGGCAGTGCGACCCGATGCACGGCAACACCCACGAGTCCACGACGGGCTACAAGACCCGCCACTTCGACCGCATCGTGGACGAGGTGCAGGGGTTCTTCGAGGTCCACCACGGGCTGGGCACCCACCCGGGCGGCATCCACGTCGAGGTCACCGGCGAGGACGTGACGGAGTGCCTGGGCGGCGCCCAGGAGATCTCCGACGCGGACCTCGCGGGCCGCTACGAGACCGCCTGCGACCCGCGGCTCAACACCCAGCAGAGCCTGGAGCTGGCGTTCCTCGTCGCGGAGATGCTGCGGGGCTGACGCACCGAGCCCCGGCCGGGGGTGGGGTAAGCCCCACTAAAGTAAGGGAAATTAAAGTATGTTGGGTTTCTGTAACCCCCCCCCGCGCCGAGCAGACGGGC
>JAOZVV010000062.1:0-11319 GCA_025869365.1 Pseudonocardia sp. | reverse complement strand
CGCTTGGTGCGGGCGTTCCGGGTCGGGGTGCGGGGGGGGGGGGTCCGCCCCGCGCCCGGGCGGGGGTGCCGCAAACCCAATTTAATGTCAGGAACCTTCATGAATGTGGCTTTCCTGAACCCGGCGACGGCTCCTAGAAGACGGTCAGGGTGATCGTGCTCCCCGGCTTCACGGATTTCCCCGAGCCGGGGCGCTGGTCCACCACGAACCCGTTGCGGCGGCCGAAGGAGAAGCGGCTCTCCACCTCGACGTCCAGGCCCGCGTCCGCGAGTGCCGAGCGGGCGTCGTCGAGGCGTTGGCCGGTCACGTCCGGCACCCTGACCTCGGGCGGCGGTGCGACGCCCTTGCTCAGCACGAGCGTGACCGCACCGCCGATGGGCAGCGCAGCCCCCGCGGCCGGGTCCGTGCGGACGACGGCCCCCTCGGGCACGGTCTCGCTGAACTCGGCCGCGGCCGTGGAGCGGACCGGCGTCAGCTCGGCGTCCCTGAGGGCCTGCTCGGCCGCGGCGACCGTCGCCCCCGGCGCGACGGCGGGCACCACCGGGCGCCCGCTCGACACGGTCAGCGTGACGGGGCTGCCCCGCAGCAGCCGGGAGGCGACGGCGGGCGTGGTCCCGGCGACGAGGTTCGCGGCCACGTCGTCCCGGTGTTCCTCGGTGACCGAGACGACGAGGTCCGCCTGCGCGAGCACCCGCTCGGCCGCGCCGCGGTCCAGCCCGATCACCGACGGCATCGCGGTCCAGCGCCCGCTGCCCAGCCACCACGCCGCGGATCCGACCACGAGCCCCAGGACGAGGACGATCGCGATCCAGACCGCGAACACCCGGCGGCTGCGGCGGCGGGCGATGCGGTGGTCCGCGAGGGCCTCCGGACGTGGCGCCGACGCCGTCCCGGACGCGGGTTCGGCCGGGGTCTCGCGGCTCATCGCCCGCGTACCGCCCGGCCCGGCCGCCCGTGGAGCGGCGGGCACGGTGTCCTGCTCCTCGACCGGCGGGGGCGGCGGCTGCGGGACCGGCACGCGGGGGATCGACAGCACGCGGCGCACGTGCGCCAGCTCGGCCAGGAAGGCGCCGGCGTCGGGAGGGCGCCGCGCCGGGTCCCGGGACGTCGCGCGGCGGACCAGGTCGTCGAGCTCCGGGGGCACCTCGGTGGCGATCGCGGACGGCGGGGGCACGTCGTCGTTCACGTGCCGGTAGGCGACGGACAGGGCGTTGTCCCCGGAGTAGGGCGGCGCGCCCGTCAGCAGCTCGTAGAGCAGGACCCCGGCGGCGTAGACGTCGCTGCGGGCGTCCGCCTGGCCCGTGGCGACCTGTTCGGGGGAGAGGTAGGCCATCGTCCCGAGGATCATCCCGGCGTGGCTGACGCCCGCCTCGGCGGCCGCGGTGACCAAGCCGAAGTCCGCGACCTTGACCTCGCCGGTGCGGGAGATGAGGACGTTCTCCGGTTTCACGTCCCGGTGCACCATGTGCAGCGCGTGCGCCTGGGCGAGTCCGGCCAGGACCGGCTCCAGGACGGCGACGGCCGCGGGCACGCCGAGCGCCCCCCGCCGCCGCAGCACGTCGCGCAGGGTGCCGCCCTCGACGAGCTCCATGACGAGGAACAGCGTGGGGTCCGCGCCGGGGGGCTCGTAGCGGCCCTGGTCGTGCACGTCGACCACGCAGGGATGGTCGATCCGGGCCGCCGACCGCGCCTCCCGCTCGAACCGGGCCCGGAACGCGGGATCCGCCGCCATCCGCGGATCCATGATCTTGATCGCCACCGGGCGGTCCAGCCGGGTGTCCGTCCCGCGGTAGACGGTGGACATGCCACCGCGGGCGATCGCCGGGCCGAGGCGGTAACGCGCGTCGAGCAGCGCTCCTGCCGAACCGGTCGGGGCGTTCACACCGCGACGGTACCGTCGCCCGGTTCCGGTCCCGTCCGGCGCCTCCCGTGACCCGCGGTGCTGTGGGAGCCCACCTCCCTGTGGGAGGCTGTTGCGCGTGAGTGAGGTGCCTTCTTCCACATCCGCGTCGGTTCTCCCCGACAGCGTCGAGACCATCCCCGTGTCCGACGTCGCCGCCACGATGGACATCCCGGTCACCCGGGTCCACCAGCTGGTGCGCGACGGCCAGCTGCTCAGCTTCAAGAAGGACGGCACGGCGGTGATCCCGGCGGCGTTCCTCGTCGAGGCCGAGATCGTGAAGGGGCTCTCGGGCACGATCACCGTCCTGCGGGACGGCGGCTACTCGGACCCGGACATCCTGCGCTGGCTCTTCGAGGTGGACGACACGCTGCCGGGCGCGCCGATCGACGCCCTCGTCGAGGGCCGGCACCGCGAGATCAAACGCCGCGCGCAGGCGATGGCCTTCTGAGCACCGTCCGGGCGCCGACGGCGCGCACGAGGCCGGGCAGGGCGACGGCCGCCCGGCGGTGGTTCGGCACGGCCACGCGGCGGTTCAGCACGGCGTAGTCCGCCGCCACGATCTCGTCCAGGATGTCCCCGTACAGGGTGAACGCGCACCGCACGCAGTCCCGTGAGGCCGGGTCCAGCATCGGGATCCCGGGTGCGGCGCGGCGGTAGGTCGCCCGCGTCGTCGCGACGAGATGGGCCAGCGCCCGCCGGACGCGCCGGTCCGTCCGGCGGGTCCGCCGGCACCAGAGCAGCAGGTCCCGGTCCACCCCGAACGCGGCGAGCTCGTCCGCGGGGAGGTAGACGCGGCCGCGGTCCAGGTCCTCGCCGACGTCCCGCAGGAAGTTCGTCATCTGGAACGCGACGCCGAGCGCCGCGGCCGGTCCCTCGGCCTCCCGCCGGGGGACGACGGTCCCGAGCACCGGCAGCACCTGCAGCCCGATCACCGCGGCCGAGCCGTGCACGTAGCGCGCCAGGTCCGCCGCGGTGGCGTAGCCGGTGACGGAGGTGTCCATCCGCATGGACGTCAGGAACGCGGCGAAGAGGGTCCGGTCGATCCCGTGGCGGCGCACGGTGTCCGCGACGGCCGTGATCACCGGGGAGCCCACCCCGTCCCCTCGGATGGGGGCCCCGTCGAACGCGGCCACGAGTTCGACGCCGAGAGCGTCCAGCGCCTCGGTGCGGGCCTCGGGGGAACGCCCGTCGGACAGGTCGTCGACGATCTCGTCCGCGTGGCGGGCGAAGCCGTAGAGGGCGTGGATCGCGGGCCTGCGGTCCGGGGGCAGCAGGCGGGTCGCGAGGAAGTACGTGCGCCCGTGGGCGGAGTTCAGCGCTCGGCAGGCGGTGTACGCGGCCCGCAGCGCCGGCTCGGTGATCCCGGCCGCGTCGAGCTCAGAGGTCGGCACGGGCGGGTCGGGACTCTGCCTGCTCCGCGGACATCGCGGGCCGGGTCTCCGCCGGGACCGCCCGGGAGCGGCCGAGCTTGAGCGGGTCCGGTCGCAGCAGGGACACCGCGGCCAGCGCGGCGAGCACCGCGCAGACGGCCAGGTAGCCCCAGTTGTAGAGGCCCGCCTCGCCGTTGGGGTAGTAGACGATCACCAGCCACAACGAGCCGAAGACCAGCCACTGCAGGCCGCGCGCGCTCCACGCCGTCATCGCCAGCAGCGCCATGCCCCAGCTGAGGTACCACGGCAGCGTGGCCGGGGAGAGCAACGCGACGGCGACGAGCACGATCCCGGCGCGGCGGATGGCGTCCGGTCCGCCCTCGCGGGCCCGCCACCACTGCGTCACGAAGATCGCCGCGAGGGCGATCCCGCCGATCACCCGGGCGACGTTGATGAACGGTTGCTTGGGCAGCGTCGCGATCCCGCCGATGGCGGTGTGCACGAACTCGCCGACGCCGGTGGGGAGCGAGAGCCAGTTGACGATCATCGACGGCGCGCTGAGCGCCGGCAGCCAGCCCAGGTCCACCCGGGCGGCGAGGGTGACCGCGCCGAACGTCACGGCGAAGATCCCGATGCCGAACGCGGCCGCTCTGAAGAGCCGCCGGTTGAACGGGCCCTCCATCCGGGCGGCCCAGATCATCACCAGGAACGGCAGCGCGACGGCGGCGGAGGCCTTCGTCGCCATCGCGAGGGTGACCAGGACGATCGCCAGCACGAGCCGCCCGCGCAGCGCGAACAGGGACCCGACCGCGAGCAGCCCGACCACCAGCAGGTCGTTGTGCCCGCCGCCGACCAGGTGGATCACGGTCACCGGGTTGGCGACGACCACCCACAGCGCGGTGGCCGGGCGCCCGCCGAGGCGGCGGGTGAGCTCCGGCAGCGTCCAGACCAGCAGGACCAGGCCGAGGCACATCAGCAACCGCATGCCGATCACGCCGACGATCATGTTCGAGCCGGCCTGGAGCGTGATCCAGGCCCAGGCCTTGGCCAGCAGGATGAACAGCGGGCCGTAGGGCGCCGGCGTGTCCTGCCAGAAGTAGTGCACGTTGTCCGTGAAGACACCCGGCATGGCCTCGGGGCCGACGCCGTAGGGATCGAGCCCGAACAGCGGCAGCGCGCCCTGGGCGAGGTAGCTGTAGACGTCCCGGGTGAACAGCGGCGGCCCGAGCAGCACCGGCACGATCCACACGAACGACACGCTCAGCACGGCGCGGCCGCCGACCCGTCCGGCCAGGACCTCGCGACCCAGCAGGACCCACGCCCACGCCATGAGGACGACGCCGAGGTACATCAGCGCGGTGGCGAGCTCGGAGCCGTGGCCGTAGCGCCAGAAGCCGAGCGGCGAGTTCGTCAGGATCGGGTCGTGCCGCAGGATGCCGCCCCCGCCGAAGCCGCCGACCAGCAGCAACACCGACGCGGCGAGCCCGAGGAACAGGGGCTTGCGCGGCGGGTCGCCCATGCGGGCGGCGAGCCCCCGGCGCTCGGGCGGGCGATCCGCGACCGGTGCGGGCTGGGTCGCGGTGGCGACCCCACCCTGCTCGGGCTCCGGGCCGCCGTCGTCGGGGACGGGCGTGCCGGTGGCGTGCGGAACATCCCGGGCGGGCGTCGCCGGCCGGGGAACCGGGGGTGAGGGCTGCGCGGTCATGTCGGGGACCATGCTCGCACGACGTGCCTCTCGCCCCTCCCTGGCCCCTCGACCTGCACCGTTCGGGTGGAGACACGCCCGGAGACCCGTTCGGCGGCGAGTCGCCCGGAGATCAGGACCGGCGGGATGCCGACGCCCGGAGTGGTCCCGCATCCGGCCAGGACGACGTTCTCCAGGCCGCGCACGGTGTTGCGCGGCCGGAACGGCCCGGTCTGGGCGACGGTGTGCGCCGCGGAGAACGGCGTGCCCGCAGCGTGGCCCCGGGCCGCCCAGTCCGCGGGCGTGACCAGCCGGGACACCTCGATGTCCCCGGTCAGGCCGTCGTAGCCGCGCTGTTCGAGGGTCTGCAGGATCTCGTCCCGGTAGGCGGGGCCCAGCCGGGCCCAGTCGAACGGCGCCGCGTCGAGGTTGGGGCACGGGGCGAGGACGAAGAGCAGGTCCCTGCCCGGCGGGGCCTGGCCGGGGTCGGTCGCGGTCGGCCGGGTGATCAGCAGCGAGGGGTCGCTCATCAGCTCGCCGTCGTCGACGATCTCCCGGAAGGTCCGCTCCCACTCCTCGCCGAAGGAGATCGTGTGGTGCGCGAGCTCGGGCCGCGGGCGGCGCAGCCCGGCGTGCAGGACGACCGCGCTGGGGGACCAGCGCATCGGGACCAGGCGCTTCGGGGTACGACCCAGCAGCCGGTGGACCAGGGGGAGGTCCGGCGTGAGGACCGCGGCGTCGCAGGCCAGCCGGACGGTGTCCGCGCCCTTCCCGCCGTCCCCCGCGGTGTGCCGGACCGCGGTGACCCGGCTGCCGTGGCGTTCCAGGCCGGTGACCTCGCGGCCCAGCAGGATCTCGACGCCCGCGTCGGCCGCGGCCTCGGCCAGCGCCTTCCCGACCTGCCGCATCCCGCCGCGGGGGAAGTACACGCCGGCGATCGTGTCCATGTAGGCGATGACGCCGTACGCCCCGAGCGCCCGCTGCGGCGGCAGCCCGGCGTAGAGCGCCTGGAAGGAGAAGATCCGGCGCAGCCGCTCGTCCGGCAGGTACCTCGCGATCCGCGGGCCGAGCCGGCCGAACCCGCCGAGCTTCGCCAGCCGCAGGAGGTCCCCACCCACGAGGTCGAGCGGGGAGTCGAAGTTCGCGCCGATGAAGGTGTCGATCTCGGTCTCGTAGAGCTCGGTGAGCCAGCGCCGGAGCCGGACGTACCCGGCCGCGGCCGCGGGTCCGCACACGTCCCGGACCTCGGCCTCCATCGCCTCGGGGTCGGTGTGGACGTCCAGGGCGCTGCCGTCGGCGAAGGTGCAGCGGTAGGCCGGGTCCAGCCGGACGAGGTCCAGCCGCGCGTCGAGGGAGTCCCCGACGGCGCGCAGGGCGTCGTCGAGGAGCTCCGGCATCGTGAGCACCGTCGGGCCGGTGTCGACGCGGTAGGTTCCGCCGTCGACGTCCAGATCCAGGGCCCCGGCGCGACCGCCGGGATGGTCCGCCCGCTCGACGACGGTGACGGCGTGCCCGGCCCCCCGCAGGTGCAGGGCGGCGGACAACCCGGCCAGCCCCGCGCCGACGACCACGACGTGGTCCGTCGGACCGGGTACGCCGCGGACGGTCACGAGTGCCGCCGGGTGGCCCGCACCGCGAGATCGGCCAGCGCGGAGGCCCCCGGCTCGCGGAGGTCCGCGGCGGAGAGCGCGTCGAGGGCGGAGCCGGTGAGCGCGGCGATCCGCTGCTCGACCGCCTGGACGGCGCCGAGCTCGTGGAGCAGGCCCCGGATCCTGGCGAGCCGGGTCTCGTCGAGGTCGGGATCCCCGAGGGCGGCGACGATCTCCGCCCGCGGTGCGTCCGCGCCCTGCTCGCCGGCCCGCTGCAGGGCCAGCGCCACGAGCACGGTCCGCTTGCCCTCCCGCAGGTCGTCCCCGGCGGGCTTGCCGGTGACCGCCGGGTCCCCGAACACGCCGAGCAGGTCGTCGCGCAGCTGGAAGGCGACGCCGATGTCCGCGCCGAACCGCCGGTAGGCGGAGATCAGGTCCGGGTCCGCCCCGGCCAGGGCGGCGCCGAGGTGCAGCGGCCGCTCGACGGTGTAGGCGGCGGTCTTGTAGCGGTCGATCCGCAGGGCCGCGGACACGGACTCGTCGCCGGTCGCCTGGGTGTGCACGTCCAGGAACTGGCCGCCGAGGACCTCGGTGCGCATGCTCCGCCAGGGGTCGAGGGCGCGTGCGACGGCGGCCGACGGCAACCCGGCCGAGTGGAACAGGTCATCCGCCCACGTCAGGGCCAGGTCCCCGAGCAGGATCGCCGCCGCGGCGCCGAACCGGGCGGGCCGGCCGGCCCAGCCGGCGTCGGCGTGCCGCGCGGCGAACGCGACGTGCACGGTGGGGCTGCCCCGGCGGGTCGCGGAGGCGTCCATGAGGTCGTCGTGCACCAGGGCGGAGGCCTGGACGAGCTCCAGCGCGCTGAGCGCGCGCAGGACCGCCTCGGCGGTCGGGCCGGTGGCGTCACCGCCCGCGCCGCGCCAGCCCCACCAGGCGAAGGTCGGGCGCAGCCGCTTGCCGCCCTGCAGCACGAACTCGGCCAGGGTGTCGGTCGCCTCGCCGAACACCGGGGCGATCGCGGCGGCCTCGCCGCGCCGTCGCTGCAGGTAGGCGGCGAGCTCGCGTTCGACGTGGCCGGCGAGGTCGCCGTCGGGCCCGGGCCCGGGCCCGGGCTCGGGGCGCGGGCCGGACGTCGGGAAGCCGGTCTGGGCGGGCTGGGCGGGGAGGACCACGAGCCGAGACTATCGGCGGTATGGCGCTTCGGCGCGGGGAGCGCGGACCGTAGGCTGGCCGGGTGAGTGCGACTCCAGCTGCCCCGCGGACGGTCGTCGAGCGGCTCGCCGCGGACCGGCAGACGTTCTCCGTCGAGTTCTTCCCGCCCAAGGACGACGTGGGCGAGGCCGAGCTGTGGCGTGCGGTGCGGCGCCTGGAGCCGCTCGATCCCTCGTTCGTGTCGGTGACCTACGGCGCCGGCGGCTCGAGCCGGGACCGCACCGTGCGGACGACGGCCCGGATCGCGACGGACACCACGCTCGTCCCGATGGCGCACCTGACGGCCGTCTCGCACTCGGTCGCGGAGCTGCGGCACGTCCTCGGCCACTACGCCGCGGCGGGCATCAGCAACGTCCTGGTGATCCGGGGGGACCCGCCCGGGGACCCGTTGGGGGACTGGACGCAGCACCCCGAGGGTGTCCGGTACGCGGACGAGCTGGTGCGCCTCGTGCGGCGGTCCGGATCGTTCTGCGTCGGCGTCGCGGCGTTCCCGTACGGGCACCCGCGCTCGACGGACCTCGACAGCGACTTCGAGCGCCTGCTGGCCAAGCTGCGGGCCGGGGCGGACTTCGCCGTCACCCAGCTGTTCTGGGAGCCCGAGGGCTTCCTGCGGCTGCGGGACCGGCTCGTCGCCGCGGGATGCGACGCCCCGCTCCTGCCCGGGATCATGCCGCTGCTCAGCGCCAAGACCCTCCAGCGTGGACCGGAGCTCTCCGGCGCGCCCCTGCCCCCCGGCCTCGCGGAGCGGATGGCGCCGTACACGGACCCGAAGGACTTCCGGGCCGCGGGCCTCGACGTCACGCACGAGCTGTGCGAGCGGCTGCTGGCGGAGGGCGTCCGGAACCTGCACTTCTACACGCTCAACCGCTCCCTGGCGACGACCGAGCTCGTCACCCGGCTGGGTCTGGTCGGCACCCGGGTGGGTGCCTGACCGGGACCGGTCAGCTCCGGATCGGGGGGTTCCTGGTCCGGCGCGCCAGCAGCACCACGGCGCCGACCGCGACGACGACCAGCCCGGCCAGCCCCAGGGTCCAGCCCGCGACGGACGGGGCCTCCGGGTCGTCGTAGGCGACGACGGCGCTCGCGTCCCCGACCTCGCCCGGGGTGAAGTTCCAGCTGACGGTGCCGGAGTCGTTGTCCCCGTTGGTGTCCAGCACCTCGCCCGGGAAGCTGATCTTGAGCTGGAAGTCCGCCCGGTCCACCGGGACCGTGGTGAGGTCCGCCGTGGCGTCGACGATCACCCGGTTGCCCGCGCGGCGCAGCGTGAGCGTCATCCGGTCACCCGCCGCGCTGGAGACCTTCGACAGCTCCGCGACCTGCTCGAACGTCAGGCCGGAGAAGCGCAGGACCGAGCCGATGTAGCCGTCCTGGTCGTACTCCGAGACGTCGATCTCGCTCTGCAGGTCCGCCGGGACGGTGATCTCCGGACCCTTGTCGTCCGCGTTCTTCGGCGGGGTGGCGATGATGATCTCGCCCGTCACCGTGTCGTCCGGCTGCACCGCCAGCGCGGTGCGCACCCGCGCGCAGCCGCCGAGCAGCCCGACGACCGTCACCGCGAGGAGCAGGGCCGCGACGACACGGGTGCGCCGGGACCTGGGCCGGACGGGAACGGCCCGGCCGGTGCCGGACCCGGTCTGCGCCGGGGTACGCGGCGGTGCGGGGGAGAGCATGGGCTCATCGTGCCATCGGGGTCCGACGGTTCCGCGCACCCCGCATCGGTGCGCCGCGCTCCGGTCGCGGCCGCGCCGCGGGCGCCCTCTGCTCCGCGCACACCGCCGCGCCTTGCTCTGCGCACACCGGCGCGGCACTGGCGGCCCAGGGTGGGGTCATGATCGCGGCCTGCGGTACATCCCGGCCGTATGTGGCCGGGATGTACCGCGAGCGCCGATCATGCGCGGGATCAGGGCGCGGGGAGCGGGAGCTCCCGGCCGAGGACCGCGAACGGGCGGGTGTCCCCCGTGAAGCGGTGCTCCCGCAGGACGTCGAGGAAGCCGACGCGACGGTAGAGCCGCCAGGCGCGGCCGGGGGCGCGGTGACCGTACTCGGGGGTGGAGAGCAGCACGCGGCGGTGCGGGACGTCCTGCAGGAGCGTGCGCAGCAGCCCCTCACCCAGCCGCGAGCCCTGCGCGTCCGGGCGTACGTGCAGCTCGGTGAGCTCGAAGTAGTCCCCGAGCCAGTCCGGCTCCGAGTGGCTGCGGGCCATGCCCCGGGCCGCGAGGCCCCTGCGGACCTCCTCGAACCACCACTGTCCCGGGCCGCCCGAGTAGCCGTAGCCGATGCCGATGAGGACCCCGGCCGGGTCCAGCCAGCCGACCGCGCGCCAGCCGGGACGCCGCGCGTGTTCGAGCCAGAGGGCCCGCCGCTGCCGGGCGGTGCTCGGCGGGTAGCCCATCGCGGCGACGTACACGTCGAGCGCCTCGCCGAGACGCGCGGCGAGGTCCGCCGCGGTCAGCACGACCAGGCGGGGCCGAGGCGGCGCCGCGGTCAACGCCGGTCCGGATGGCTCGTCACCACCCCATCACACCACGTCCGGCGGCAGCCGTGTCCGGCCGGTGGCGCGGGTTCGGCCCCGGGCGCCCGATCAGGTGCTCCCACCCGGGAGGGGCGGTCCGGCACCGGCGCGACTTGACGCGCGGCGGGCGGCACGCTGTACTGGGGACATCGAACATGTGTTCGATAGAGGTCGTTCCGGGATCGGGGTGGGGGAAGCGCCCCGCTCCCGGGACGGCCGCGAGACGGTCGGGCCGGGGCCGACCGGGAGGAGGGGTGATCGCGGTGGGTGCATTCTCCCGTGTCTTCGGCCCGCGCGAGCCCGCGCCGGTGCAGGTCCGGTGGCAGGGCGGTGAGCCGGTGGAGTTCGAACGCCGGCCGACACGGCGCGGGTCGCGGTACCTCGTTACGGACGTGCGGGACCAGTGGATCGAGGAGTCGCCGTGGCCGTTCCCGTCGCCGATGCCGGTCGGTGGCGATCAGCTTCGGTGCTGGCGCGTCGTGGCGCGCTCGGCCGCGGAGCCGCAGGCGCCGGCGCGGGAGTTCGTCCTGCGGATGCGGGCGGGACCCGGCGTGTGGGACCTGGTGCGGGCCGACGGAGGGGTCGGGCGGGACGGATGAGGACCAGGGACGGGAACCGAGCGGAGGAGCGATCAGGATGACGATCACAGCGGCCGAACGGCCCCTGCACGCCCCGGTCCCCCCAGCGGCACTCGGCCTGCTGCGGCAGGCGTCGCAGTGCGTCGCGGAGGGGCACCTGAACCCCGAGCCGCTGCGGCGCTATCCGGCGGCCTACCTCGCCGCCCTGCGGGCGGGGGCCGCCGTGCTGGCCGTCCGGGCCCGGCCGAAGCCGCGCCGCGGGGCGTCGCGCAGCGTGTGGCAGTTGCTCGGCGAGGTGGCGCCGGAGCTCGGGGAGTGGGCGGCGTTCTTCGCCGCCTGCTCGGACACCCGGGCCGCGGCCGAGGCGGGTATCGAGCGGCTGGTGAGCCGACGCGATGCGGACGACCTGCTGCGTCAGGCCGAACAGTTCGTCGGGATCGTGCGCGAGCTGGTGACGGCCCGGTCGGACTG
>JAOZVV010000061.1 GCA_025869365.1 Pseudonocardia sp. | reverse complement strand
ATGTCGAAGGACGAGCTGGGGCTGTGGGTGGGCCGGGTGTCGTCCGCCGCGGCCGCGGCGGCCGGACGGTTGCGGACCGAGTCCGTGATCCGGGTCCGGACCCCCGCCGGGCAGAGCGCGGTGACGCCGACGCGGGTGCCGGCCAGCTCGTTGTGCAGGGTCTCGGTGAGCCCGACGACCGCGTACTTCGACGCGGAGTACATCGCGCTCTGCGCGCTGGGCACGATCCCGTTCATCGATGCCGTGTTGACGATGTGGCAGTCCTCCCCGGAGTCGAGCATCTCGGGCAGGAACTCGGTGATCCCGTGCACGACGCCCCAGAGGTTGACCCCGAGCACCCAGTTCCAGTCCTCGAACGTCGCGTGGATGCCGCGCCGGTGGTACGAGACGCCCGCGTTGTTGACCAGCAGGTGGACCAGCCCGAAGCGCTCGCGCGCCGCGGTGGCCAGGCCCTCCACCGAGGCGCGGTCCGCGACGTCGGTCCGCACGGCCATGGCCTGCCCGCCGCCGCGTTCGATGTCCTCGGCGACGGCGGTGGCGCGGCCCTGCTCGATGTCCGAGACGACGACGGCGCATCCGCGGCCGGCCAGCTCGCGGGCGAGTGCCTCGCCGATGCCGCTACCGGCGCCGGTGACGACCGCCGTCCGTCCGTCCAGGTTCTCCATGGGCGATCAGTCCTTCACTGCGTCGACGTGCACAGAATCGAGATGCAGCTCTCCCGTGGGATCCGTGGCGACGCCGGGCACGGGGCCCGGGGCGGTCCGCAGGGAGAGCGGGACCGGCCGCGGGATCGCGGCCAGCAACGAGCGGGTGTACTCCTCGCGCGGGGACTCGAAGATCTCCTTCACCGTCCCCTGCTCCACGATGCGCCCGGTGGACATGACGATCGCCCGGTCCGCGATCACCTCCACCAGCGAGAGGTCGTGGGTGATGAACAGGTAGGTGAGGCCGAACTCCTGCTGCAGGTCCAGCATCAGGTTGAGCACCTGCGCCCGCACCGAGACGTCCAGTGCCGCAACGGGTTCGTCCGCCACGATGAGGTCCGGCTTCATGGTCAGCGCCCGCGCGATCGCCGCGCGCTGCAGCTGCCCGCCGGAGAGCTCCGCCGGGTAGCGCTCCAGCACGTCGTGCGAGATGCCGACGATGTCGAGCAGCTCCGCGGTGCGCCGCAGCCGGTCACCGCGCGACATCCCGAAGTGGACGTGCAGCGGCTCCGACACCGAGTCGCCGACCGGCAGGTGCGGGTCGAGCGAGCTGTACGGGTCCTGGAAGATCATCTGCATCCGCAGCCGGAGCTTGCGGAGTGCCGGCTGGTCCAGCGCGCGGACGTCCACGCCGTCGAAGCGCACGGTGCCGGCGTCCGGTTCGATCAGGCGCAGGATCAGCCGCCCGGTCGTGGACTTGCCCGCGCCGGACTCCCCGACGATCGCGAGCGTCTCGCCGCGCTCGGCGGTGAAGGCGACGTCGTCGACCGCGGTGAAGTACTCCTTCGCCCGGCCGAGGAAGCCCTGCCGGACCGGGTAGCGCTTCACCAGCCCCTCGACCTCGAGCAGGCTCATGACGGCACCCCTGTCGGCGTCGGGATCCCCAGCAGTGTCAGCTCGCCGGACCGCAGGCACCGGACGTCGTCCTCGAGGTCCAGCGGCCCCACGTCGCAGCGCCCGGGGACCTCGTGCGGGCATCGGGGATGGAAGCGGCAGCCCGTCGGCATCGAGCCCGGCGCCGGGACGTTGCCCGGGATGCTGACCAGCCGGCGCCCCCGGCCGACCGCCGGGATCGCGTTGAGCAGGCCCGCGGTGTACGGGTGGCGCGGGTGCAGGAACAGCTCCTCGACGCTCGCGCGCTCGACCACCTGCCCCGCGTACATGACGACCACCTGCTGGGCCAGCTCGGCGATCACCCCGAGGTCGTGGCTGATGAAGACGACGGCGATCCCGGTGTCGCGCTGGATCTCCCGGAGCAGGTCCAGGATCCGGGCCTGGACGGTGACGTCCAGCGCGGTCGTCGGCTCGTCCGCGAAGACGAGCTTCGGCGAGCAGGCCAGCGCCATCGCGATCATGGCCCGCTGGGACATGCCGCCCGAGAACGTGTGCGGGTACTCCTTGGCCCGCTCCGCCGCCCGCGGGATGTGGACGCGGTCGAGCATCGCCACCGCGCGCCGCCACGCCTCCTTGCGGGGCACCTTCTCGTGCCGGCGGACGGACTCCGCGATCTGCTCCCCCACGGTGAACGCGGGGTCCAGCGTCCGGATGGCCTGCTGGAAGATCATGCTGATGGTGGCGCCGCGGCGGGTGGAGAGCTCACGCTGCGACAGCGTGGAGAGGTCCTCGCCGTCGAAGAGCACCTGCCCGGTGACGCGGGCGCCCTGCGCGCGGGTCAGGCCCATCGCGCTCAGCGCCGTCACGGTCTTGCCGGAGCCGGACTCGCCGACCAGCCCGACCGTGGTGCCCGCCTCGACGTCGAAGGACACCCGGTCCGTGACCGGGACCCAGCCGCCCGGACCGCGGAACGAGACGCTCAGGTCCCGGACGCTCAGCAGGCTCATGCCTTCTCCGCCACGGCGAACCGCGACGTCCCCATCGCCCGGGCCAGCCCGTCGCCGAGCAGCGAGAAGCTCAGCACGGTCAGCGCGATCATCGCGCCCGGGACGTAGATCAGGTGTGGTGCCTCGGCCATGTACGCGTTCGCGTCGGAGAGCATCGATCCCCAGGTGGCAGTGGGTGGTTGGACGCCGAGCCCGAGGAAGCTCAGGCTCGCCTCGATCGTGATCGCCAGCCCGAGCAGGATCGTGATCTGCACGAGCACCGGGGCGATCATGTTGGGCAGCACGTGGTGCAGGACGGTGCGCCGCGTCGTGTAGCCCAACGCCCGGGAGGCCTCGATGTAGGTCTCCTCGCGCACGGCCCGGGTGGTCGCGCGGGCCACCCGGAACAGCGGCGGGGTCAGCAGCAGGCCGACGGCGAGCATCGCGTTGGTCAGGCCCGGCCCGAGCACGGCGACGACGGTGATCGCGAAGAGCAGGCCGGGGACGGCCATCAGGATGTCCACGAGCCGGCCCAGCAGGCCGTCCAGCCGGCCGCCGACGAAGCCGGCCAGCAGCCCGCCCGTGACGCCGATGACGACGCCGATGACGACCGCCTGCAGGGATGCCAGCAGCGAGACCCGCGCCCCGAACATCAGCCGGCTCAGCTCGTCGCGGCCGAAGTCGTCCTGGCCGAGCCAGTGCTCACCCGACGGTGCCTGCAACCGGCCGAGCAGTTCCTGGCGGTCGGGGTCGAACGGCGCGATCCACGGCGCCAGCGCCGCGACCAGCACCACGAGCAGCAGGAAGATCAGCGCGCCCGTCGCGACCGGCTGCTTCAGCAACCGCCGCAGCACGCGGCCGCGCCGGGGCACGGGCCGCGCCGCGGCGGGCGGGGAGCCGCCACCGGTGGGCGGCGGGACGAGGGGATCGGCCAGCACGCTCTCGCTCATCGTGCACCTCGCAGCTTCGGGTTGATCAGCCCGTAGGACGCGTCCACGATGATGTTCACGATCATCACGAAGAGCGTCGTGACGGTGACGATCCCGAGGATCACCGGGACGTCCTGGTTGATGGCGGTCTGCTGGGCGAGCAGGCCGAGCCCCGGCAGCACGAAGATCGTCTCGATGATCACCGTGCCGCCGAGCAGCGCCGCGATGCGGAAGCCGAGCACCGCGACGACCGGCACCGCCGCGTTCTTCAGGGCGTGCTTGAACAGCAGGCTGGACGCGGTGAGCCCCTTGGCCCGCGCGGCCATCAGGTAGTCACTGCCCTCCTCCGCGATGAGGGCGGACTTGAGCTGCAGCGCGACCGTCGCCGCGGGGTTCATCGCCAGCGCGACCGCCGGCAGGGTGAGGTGGTAGAGCCAGTCCCCCGCACCCTGCGACAGCTCCGCGTAGCCGAGCGTCGGGAAGATCGTCCGGCTGACCGCGAAGATCAGCACCAGCACCAGGGCCAGCCAGAACGACGGGATCGCCAACATCACCGACGACACCGCCGTCACGACCCGGTCGACCAGCCGGCCCGGGCGCGACGCCGCCGCGATGCCGAGGGCGAACCCCGCGACGACCGCCAGGACCAGGGACACGACGCCCAGGGAGAGCGTCACCGGCAGCCGCTGCACCAGCAGCTCGGACACCGGCTGGTTCGACAGGTACGAGCGACCGAGGTCCCCCTGCAGCGCGTGCCACACCCATTCGAGGTAGCGCTGCAGGAGGGGCTCGTCGAGCCGCAGCTCCCGGCGGATCGCCTCGACCGCCTCGGGCGAGGGGTTCTCCCCGGCCAGGGCGTACCCCGCGTCCCCCGGTGCGAGCTCCACCAGCAGGAACACCGAGAAGGTCACGACGAGAAGGGTCGGGACGAGGGCCGCGAGCGGGCGGCCGACGAGCTTCAGCACTGCTCCGGCTCCCCTACTTCTTCGCGATGTAGAGGTAGCGGACGTCGACCAGGCCGATGTCCGTGCCCGGCATCGACTCCAGGTTCCCGACGGTGCCGTCGGTCAGCCAGACCTGCGAGCCGTAGCAGACCGGCACGGAGTAGGCGCCGGCGTAGAGCATCTGCGCCATCTGGTCGAAGACCTTCGCGCGCTGGTCCTGGCTCAGCAGCGGGTCACCGAGCTGGGCCAGGAGCGGCGCATAGGGTGCGCGGTCCGCCTCGGGGACGAGGTTGACGTTGCCGAAGTACAGGTCCGTGACCAGCTGGGCCGGGTCCGAGCTGCCGACGAAGGCACCCTGCTGGGCGTCGAAGTCACCCTTGGCGAACGTGGGCCCGCCCGGGGCCCGGGTGTCGACGGCGAGGTCGACGTCCATCCCGACGTCCCGCAGCGCCTGCTGCACCGCCTGGCCCTGCGCCTTCCAGGTCTCCGACGCGTAGAGCGTGAACTTCGGCGTGCCGACGCCGGACTCCGCGATGAGCTGCTTGGCCTTCGCCGGGTCCGCGGCCGGGATCGCCGCCAGCTCCCGACTGCTCGCCCAGTGCTGGCCCTCCGGGTAGTCCTGGACGGTCGGCGTGCAGTTGCCGCTGAACAGACCCTCGTTGATCGCGTTGCGGTCCAGCGCCGCCTGGATGGCCTGGCGCACCTTGAGGTTGTTCAACGGCGGGCGGGACGCCTGGAGCCAGAGCTCCTGGTTGATCTTGGGCTGGCGGAAGAACATCCCGGCCACCTTGCCGGTGTCCACGAGCTGCTTGGCCCGCGCGACGTCGACGCCCGTGACCTGGCCCATCGTGATGTCACCGGCCTGCGCGGCGTTGATCCGCTGAGCGGCGGTGGGGATGTTCAGCCACTGCAGCTTGGCGATCTTGGCGGCGTCCTTGTCCCAGTAGTTCGCGATGTCCGCCCTGCGGACGTAGTCGATCTTCCCGCCGGGGCCGGGCTGCATCCCCGCCAGCGTGTACCCGCCGGACTCGTTGCCCACGCCGATGCTGGTGGTGAGGTCCGCCTTCGGGTCCGCGAACGCCTTCGGGTTCATGATCATGCCGGTGTTCTCGGCGAACAGCACCGGGAGCTGGGCGCCCGTGCCCTTTTGCAGCCCGATCACGACCGTGCTCGCGTCCGGCACGGTGATGTCCGTGATCAGCTTGAGGGACTGGACGCTGGCACCGCCGGGGATGGTGCGCATCCGGTCCAGGTTCGCCTTGACCGCCGCGCCGTCGATCTTCGAGCCGTCGGTGAACGTGGCGTCCGTGCGCAGGGTCAGGGTGAGTGTGCTGCCGTCGGGGGCGAACTCCCACTTGGTGGCGAGCATCGGCAGGACCTCGCCCTTGGAGTCCAGCTTGGTCAGTCGGTCGTAGAGCGGCAGCAGATAGAGATCAGGGCCGCCGCGCTGGACGTTCTTGGCGGGGTCGATGGTGGACGGACCGATGGCGTACGCGAAGACCGCGCTCGCATTCAGATCCGCCTCGCCGACGGGTGCGGACGACGCGGGCGCGGCCGACGATCCTCCGCTCGGGGCGCCGCAGGCGGCCGCGACGAGCACGACGCCGAACAGCCCGACCAGCATGCGTGCACGGGTGACCCATGGTCGCGACATGGCAGACCTCTCCTCTTCGTTGAGGGGTTTCTTGTCGCTTGTGGACGATGATCCGGAGCGGGAGCGACGAGGGGAACCTTAGCCAAGCACGCGGGCCCCGTAAAGGGAACTAGGCTATCTTTTTATCCACCGTCGACAGAAGCCCGCGAGCGCCGGCCACGTCCTCGACCCTTCGGACACCCACTGATCGACGAGTTCCTGACGTGCTGGTTTGTGAGCCGAACGAGCGGGAGGGCCCGACCGCGGACGGTCGGGCCCTCCCACTCGGACGACACCTCGGTGAAGCCATTCACCACCATGGATCACCAAGATCGAGACGCATCAGACCCGGCGGTTCTCCGCCGAGAGCATCCAGGCCTGCTTCTCGAGGTCCGCGATCACCCCGTGCAACAGGTCCGCGGTGGTCGGGTCCTCGGCGTCGACGGCGTCGTGCACGTCGCGCGCCGTACCCGCCGCCCGCGTCAGCAGCTCGGTCACCGCGTTGACGACGGCGGTCGTGCTCTGCTCGCCGGGCAGCAGCAGCGGCAGCGACGCGTCCGCCGCGACCGTCGTCGGGCGGCCGTCCGGGACCAGGTGGAGCGCGCGCATCCGCTCCGCGATCGTGTCGGCGTGCTCGCGGGCGAGGTCGACGATCTCGTCGAGCTGCAGGTGGAGGTCGCGGAAGTTCGTGCCCACGGCGTTCCAGTGGGCCTGCTTCCCGTCCAGGTGCAGGGCGATCAGGTCGACGAGCACCTTCTGGAGGTTCCGCTCGAGGTCCGGCGAGGCGACGAAGCCGCGCAGGGCACCCGGAGTGCTGCTGATGTTCTCGGTCGTGGTCACGCCTCCAGTTTTACCCCTTTATTTGACTGAGTCAAGAATTATGGTGAATCAAGAGAATGACTCTGTACACACAGGTGGCGTACCCTGGGCGCATGGCCGACCTCGTCGCACTGCTCCGGGACAAGGGGCTGCGCAGCACCCCGCACCGTCGGGCGGTGCTGAGCGCACTGGCGCAGAACCCGCACCTCACGGTGGCGCAGGTCGGCGAGGAGGTCACCCGGGCGGGCTCCTCCGGCGGACCGTCCGCGGTGACCGAACTGTCCCGGCAGGGCCTGTACAACGTCCTCGAGGACCTGCGCCGGGTCGGCCTCGTGCGGAGCATCGAACCCGCGGGCTCTCCCGCGCTCTTCGAGCTCCAGCACGGGGACAACCACCATCACGCCGTCTGCCGCTCGTGCGGCTCGGTCCGGGACGTGCCGTGCGCCGTCGGCGACACCCCGTGCCTCGAGCCCTCGGCCGCCGGCGACGGCTTCGTGGTCGACGAGGCCGAGGTCGTCTGGTGGGGACTGTGCGCCGGCTGCCGCGACGGCGGGCGGGCGGACGCCTGAGCACCGCGCGGTCCGCGGCGGACGTGGCGGCGGCTACCGGACGCTCTCGCCCGTCTCCTCGTCCAGGGCACCCCGCCGGACCCGCGGGCCGGGCGGCGGCGACACCGGGGCGCGGTCACCCGCCGACCCCGGGGGCCGGTGCAACCACAGCGTGACCGGCGACCCGGACGCGACACGCTCGCCGGCTCCGGGCTTCTGCTCGATCACCCGGTAGTCCGCGGCCTCCGGACCGAGGATCGGCAACGGCTGCGCGTCCGCGCTCACGCCGTGCAGGCGCTCCTCCAGCAGCCGGTGCTGCGCCCCGGTCCAGGACATCCCGACCACCTGCGGCACGACGACCACGGCACCTGCCGGCGGCACGAGGTGTTCGACGGCGCCGCGTGTGGCCTGTTCACCGCCCCCGACGGCCGAGGTGGACTCGTCCAGCTCCCGCCAGCGCTCCCACGCGGACTGCCGGGTCACCCCCAGCCGGGTCGCGATCTCCGCCCAGGGCTTGCGGGCCCGCCGCGCGCTCCGGACGGCCTCGAGCTCGGCCTGGTCCAGGAGCCGGCGGACGGTGCCGATGTCCGACAGCGTGTCGAGGGCGTCGTCCCCCGTCCCGGACCGGGTGACGAGGCGACGCCACGCCTCGACGCCCTCCTGCCAGTGCGCCATCGCGTCAGGATAGCCTGACACCCCTCGCCCGGCATCCGTCAGACCCGGCATCCGTCAGGCCCGGCTGCACTCAGGAGGGCGGCGGGCCGTCGGCGCCGGCGGCCACCATCGACCGCAGGAACCCGGCGCGGCCGCTCGCGCCCCGGCCGTCGACGCTGTCACCATCGGACCATGGCCGCTCGCGGGACGACGATCGCCGAGATCGAGATCGTGCTGGAGGACGTCCGCCCACCCGTCCGCCGGGTCGTGCAGGTCCCGGGCGACGTGAGCCTGGCGGGGCTCCACGAGACGGTGCAGGCGGCCGTCGGCTGGACGGACTCGCACCTGCACGAGTTCGAGATCGGGGGCCGTCGCTACGGCGTGCCCGACCCGGAGGACCCGGACGTCGCCGACGACGGCCAGGTCACGCTGCTCGACCTGGTGGGGCCGGGCAGCCGGTTCGGCTACCGGTACGACTTCGGCGACGACTGGGCACACCGGCTCACCGTGGAGAAGATCGTCGCGGCGGAGCCGGGGGTGCGGTACCCGCGATGCGTGTCCGGCAGCGGCGCCTGCCCGCCGGAGGACGTGGGCGGGCCGGCGGAGTACGACGAGTTCCAGGTCGTGCTGGCGGACCCGGCGCATCCCAACCACCACGACCTGCTCGAATGGCTGGGCGGCCCGTTCGACCCGCACCGTTTCGACCTCGCGGAGGCGAACCGGGCGCTCGGCCGGCTGACCCGGGCCCGCCCCTGACGCCCTCCCCCCGCGCCCTGCGGACGAGACCGACCTGCCGACCTATCCGGGCACTCCGGCCTGCCGATCCCAGGAGCCCACGACCAGGTAGGTCTTCGTCCCGGTGACCGGGCCCGAGCGGCGCAGCCCGTCGATGACCCTCTGCAGGTGCGCCACGTCCCGCACACGCACGCGGACCAGGGCGTCGGGGTCGCCGGCGATCGCGTGGACCGAGCGCACCTCGGGGATGCTCGACGTCGTCTCCACGATCTCCTCGATGCCGGTGGTCCCGCGGTAGCGCAGCTCGGTGAAGGCCTCGATCCCCCAGCCGAGCTTCGCCTCGTCGAGGCGGGCGGTGAAGCCGGTGATCACCCCGGTCTCGCGGAGCCGGTCCACCCGGCGCTTCGTCGCGGGCACCGAGAGCCCGATCTCGCGGCCGAGGTCGGCGAAGGACCGGCGGCCGTCCGCGACCAGGAGCTCGATCAGCCGGTGATCGAGCCGGTCCGGTTCCGGCGGCGCCGGTGACGGTTCCTCGCGCAAGTTCATGAGGCCATGATGCCGCTCGGAGCCCGTTCCTTGCGTGTGTGGCGCCATCTCTCGGAGATTGGTTGCTCCACAGGGAACGGGCGCGCGAGCCTGAGGGCACCGCCGCCAGCCGGCCGCGCACGCGGAAGCCCGCCCGACCTTCCTGACCCCGAACGGGAGCTGACATGACCACGACCACCGTCGGCGGCTACCTCGCCGCCCGGCTCGTCCAGCTCGGGGCCACCGATCTGTTCGGCCTGCCCGGGGACTTCACCCTCACCCTCCTCGACGAGATGCTCGCCGTCGACGGCCTGGCGTGGATCGGCTCGACGAACGAGCTCAACGCCGCCTACGCCGCGGACGGGTTCGCCCGCGTCGGGCGCCGACCGGCCGCGCTGGTCACCACCTACGGCGTCGGCGAGCTCTCCGCGCTCAACGGGATCGCCGGCAGCTACGCCGAGGACGTGCCGGTCGTGCACGTCGCCGGGATGCCCTCCCGGGCCGCCATGGGGCGCGGCGCCCCGCTGCACCACACCTTCCTCGACGGGGACTTCCGCCGCTTCGAGCGGATGTCGCGCGAGGTGACGGCCGCGCAGACGGTCCTGGACCCGGGCAACGCCACCACGGAGATCGACCGGGTCCTGCGCACGGCACTGGACACCAGCAAGCCGGTCTACATCGGGGTCCCGCTGGACGTCGCCGCCGCGTCGGTCCCGGCCGGCGCACTGGCGTCCCCGCTGGGCACCGCCACGAGCGAGGCACCGGCCGTCGAGGAGTTCCGCGCCGCTCTGTGGCGGCGCATCGCCGCCGAGTCCGAGGTCTGCGTGCTCGCCGGGCCGCGCGTGCACCGGCGCGGGCTGGAGCACCTCGTCGCGGCGCTGGCGGAGCTGCCCGGGGTCCGCGTGGCCTCGCAGTCCGGCTCGAAGGCCCTGCTGGACGAGGAGCATCCCGCCAGCCTCGGCACCTATCTCGGCGCGACGACCCACTCCCCCGTCACGCGGGACCTCGTCGACGGCGCCTCGCTGCTGGTCATGGCCGGCACCGTGCAGAGCGACTTCACCACCGGGTTCTTCACCCACCGCTACGACCCGGCCGCCGCCGTCGAGCTGGCGGTCGACCACGCCCGGATCGGCCGCGCCGTCTATCCCGGTGTCCGGCTGGAGGACTCGCTGCGCGTGGTGCACGACCTGGTGGAGCACAGCGCGTTCGCCCCGGTCGAGCCCGTGACCGCCGCCCTCGCGGCGCCCGCGCCGGCCGACTCGCTCGACGCGCCGCTGGACCAGGCCCGGTTCTGGGCCGAGGTGCAGGGCTGGCTCCCGCCCTCGACGACCGTGATCGCCGAGGCGGGCACGTCCTTCTACGGGGCGCTGGACCTGCGGCTGCCGCGGGAGTCGGACCTGCTCGGCCAGCCGGTGTGGTCGTCGATCGGGTACACCCTGCCCGCCTCGCTCGGTGCCGGGCTCGCGCGGCCGGACCGCCGCCCGGTCCTGTTCATCGGCGACGGCTCCGCCCAGCTGACGATCTCCGAGCTGGGCACGATCTATGCGCGTGGCCTGACGCCGGTGGTCTTCGTGCTGAACAACGGCGGCTACACGGTCGAGCGGGCCATCCAGAGCCCGAAGGCCGCCTACCAGGACATCGTGGCCTGGAACTGGACCCGGCTGCCGGCCGCGCTCGGCGCCCCCGAGGTCGAGTGCCTGACCGTCCGGACGGCGCGGGAGCTGCGGGCCGCGTTCGACCGGGCCGCCGACCCGGACCACGCGGTCCTGGTCGAGGTGGTGCTCCCGCCCCTGGACGTGCCGCGGCTGCTGGACGAGATCACCCGCGGGATCGCCGCCGCCAACACGGTCGCAGCGGACTCCGAGGGCTGACCGTCATCCCGGCGACCGGTCGTCGGGCTCGCCTGCCCGAGGTGGGGTCCCGGCGTGGGTTCAGGCGGCGAGGCTCGCGTACCGGCCGTTGCTCGCGACCAGGGCCCCGTGGGTCCCGGACTCGATGACGCGGCCGTGGTCGATCACGGCGATCTCGTCGGCGTCCCGGACCGTGGACAGCCGGTGGGCGATGGTGATCGTGGTACGGCCGCGGGCGAGGGTGTCGAAGGCCCGCTGCACCGCCCGCTCGGTCTCGGTGTCCAGCGCGCTCGTCGCTTCGTCGAGGATGAGGACGCGCGGGTCGCGGAGCAGGGTGCGGGCGATCGCGATGCGCTGCTTCTCCCCGCCGGAGAAGCGGTGTCCGCGCGAGCCGACGGTGGTGTCGTAGCCGTCCGGCAGGGCGCTGATCAGGTCGTGGACCTGGGCGGCGCGCGCGGCGGCCTCGATCTCGGCGTCCGTGGCGTCCGGCTTGGCGTAGCGCAGGTTCTCCCGGACGGACGTGTGCAGCAGGTAGGTCTCCTGGCTCACCACGCCGACCACCGACGCCAGATCGGCCAGGGTCATGTCCCGCAGGTCCACGCCGTCGATCGTCACGCGGCCGGCGTCCGGGTCGTAGAGCCGGGCGGCCAGCGCGGCGATCGTGCTCTTGCCGGAGCCGGTCTCGCCGACCAGGGCCAGCGTCGTCCCGGCCGGGACGTCCAGGCTGACACCCGCGACGGCCGCGGAGTCGCTGTCCGCGTAGGAGAAGGTGACGTCCTCGAAGCGGACGTGGCCCGTGACCCGCGCGGGATCGACGTCGACCGGGGACTCCGGGTCGTCGACCTCGACGGGCAGGTCCAGGTACTCGAAGATGCGCGCGAACAGGGCGAGCGAGCTGACGAGCGAGACGCCGACGTTGAGCAGGCCCATGATCGGCCGGAACAGCCCGCCCTGGAGCGTGGTGAAGGCGATCAGCGTGCCGATCGTCATCGTCCCGGCGGTGAGCGGGAGGCCCGCCGAGAGGTAGATGACCGCGGGGATCGCGGCGAAGATGACGCCGGTGGAGGCCATCCGCCACCGCCCGGCCAGCTGCGAGCGCAGCTCCAGGTCGATCAGCCGGCTCGAGGACTCGGTGAAGCGGCGAACGATCGCGGGGCCGGCCCCCATCGTCTTGCTGAGCTGGATCCCGTTGATCGACAGCCCCTCCTCGACGGTGACGTTGAGGTCCGCGAGCTCACGCTGCTGCGCGGTGGTGATCGCGCGGCGCATCGTGGCGACCTTGCGGGTCAGGTAGACGGCGGGCGGCATGACCACCAGGGAGATCAGGGTGAGCCGCCAGGACAGGGCGGCCATGGCGACGGCGGTGGCGACGGCGGTCGTGAGGTTGGAGGCGACGGACGTGGCCGTCGAGGTGACGACGGACTGCATGCCGCCGATGTCGTTGGTGATGCGGGACTGCACCTCGCCGGTGCGGGTCCGGGTGAAGAAGCCGATCGACTGGCGCT
>JAOZVV010000060.1:6454-64444 GCA_025869365.1 Pseudonocardia sp. | reverse complement strand
CGGGTGCGGGGCGGGCTGACGGGCGGCTCGGACGGCGCCGCGCTCACGGCGTCCACCCCCGCGCGCCGAGCCCGCGTGCGCCCAGCCCACGCGCGCACTCCTGCGCCACGCGCACCGTCGACAGCGCGCGTCGCGCCGGAGTGCGCGCGTCACCGCGGGAACCGCCGTCGGACGGGCCGGACTCGATCATGCCCACATCGTTCCCTCTTCTCGTGACCCGCAGGTCACGCCCCCTGGAAGTACGGGCGTCGCTTCGCCAGGAACGCCTCGACGGCCTCCCTGTGGTCCTCCGTGACGCCGAGCCGCGCCTGCGCCGCGGCCTCCGCCTCGAGCACCGTGTCCAGGGAGGACACCGCCCCGAGCGCGACGGCCTTCTTGATCTCCGCGTACGCGACGGTCGGCCCCGCGGCGAGCTTGCGGGCCAGCTCCAGCGCGGCGCCGAGCACCTCGGGGGCCGGGACGACGGTCCTGACCAGGCCGGACGCCTGCGCCTGGGCCGCGTCGAAGGACTCGCCCAGGAGCAGCAGCTCGGTGGCGCGGGCGGCGCCGAGGGAGTGCACCAGGCTCGCCGACAGCCCGGAGTCCGCGGTGAGCCCGATCGCGGCGAACGCCGTGGCGAAGGTGGCCGTGTCCGCACAGACCCGCAGGTCACAGGCCAGGGCGAAGCCGAGCCCCGCACCGACCGCGCCGCCGTTGATCGCGGCGACCACCGGCTTGGGCATCGTGGCGAGCGCCCGAACGATCGGGTTGTAGTGCTTCTCGACCGTGTCGAACGAGGTGGCGGCGTTTCCGCGCAGCGACTCGACGTGCTCCCCGAGGTCCTGCCCGACGCAGAACGACTTGCCCGTGCCGGCGAGCACCACCGCCCGGACCGACGGGTCCGCCGAGACCCGTTCCAGCGCCTCCAGCAGCGCTTCCTTCAGCTCGACGGTCAGCGCGTTGCGCTTCGCGGGCCGGTTCAACGTCACGATCGCGACGGCCGGGTCCTTGTCGTCCGGCGTCACCAGGACGGCCGGGGCGCCTTCACCACTGTTCGTCTCCACGCGGTGATGCTAACGTGCCATAGCAACCGAACGATCGTTCGCCGCTGCCCTGATGCACCCCGACTGTTCGCCGATGACGACGAGGAGATCGAATGACGACCGCACTCCGGAGCCACGTCCTCGGCGGCTGGCTCGCCCCCACGGACGAGGGCCGCCCGCTCTTCGACGCCGTGACGGGCGAGGAGATCGCCCGCGTCTCCTCGGCGGGGGTGGACTTCGGCGCCACCCTGGACTTCGGCCGCACCACCGGCGGCCCGGCGCTGCGCGAGCTGACCTTCCACCAGCGCGCCGCTCTGCTGAAGGCCCTCGCCGGGCACCTGCGCGAGCACCGCGAGGAGCTCTACGCCGTGTCCGCGCGGACCGGCGCGACCCTCGGGGACTCGAAGTTCGACGTCGACGGCGGCATCGGGGTCCTGCTCGCGTACGCGTCGAAGGCGAAGCGCGAACTGCCCAACGACACCGTCTACGTCGAGGGCGACGTCGAGCCGCTGGGCCGCGGCGGCACCTTCCTCGGCCAGCACGTCTGCACCCCGCTGCACGGTGTCGCGGTGCAGGTCAACGCGTTCAACTTCCCGGTCTGGGGCCCGCTGGAGAAGTTCGCACCCGCGTTCCTCGGCGGCGTCCCCAGCATCGTGAAGCCCGCGAGCCCCACCGCGTTCCTCACCGCGAAGCTCATCGAGCTGATCGTGGGCTCCGGGATCCTGCCCCCGGGCACGCTGCAGCTCGTCGCCGGCGGCCTCGGGGACACCTTCGACCACCTCACCGGCCAGGACCTCGTCTCGTTCACCGGCTCCGCGTCGACCGCGCAGACGCTGCGCACGCACCCCGGCATCGTCCGGAACTCGGTGCGGTTCTCGGCCGAGGCGGACTCGCTCAACCTCTCCGCGCTCGGCCCGGACGCCGCGCCCGGGACCGAGGAGTTCGACCTGTTCGTGCAGGGCCTGGTCGCCGAGATGACCGTCAAGGCCGGGCAGAAGTGCACCGCCATCCGCCGCGCGTTCGTCCCGGCGCAGCACGTGGACGCCGTCGTCGAGGCCGTGTCCGCGACGCTGGCGACGGTCACCGTCGGCAACCCGGCGTCCGAGGGCGTCCGGATGGGGGCGCTCGCGTCCCTGGACCAGCCCGAGGAGGTCCGCCGCAGCGTCAAGGCCCTCGCGGACGCCGGCCGGATCGTCTTCGGGGACCCGGACGAGGTCGACGTCGTCGACGCGGACGCGGACCGGGGCGCCTTCGTCTCGCCGTTGCTGCTGGTCGGGGACCCGGAACGGGCCGAGCCGCACGAGGTCGAGGCCTTCGGCCCGGTCTCGACCATCCTCCCCTACTCCAGCACCGCGCAGCTGATCGACTACGCCGCCCGCGGGCAGGGCAGCCTCGCCGGCTCGGTGGTCACCGCGGACACCGCGTTCGCCCGCGAGGTCGTCCTCGGCGTCGCCCCGTGGCACGGGCGGCTGCTCGTGCTCAACGCCCGGGACGCGAAGGAGTCCACCGGGCACGGCTCGCCGATGCCGCAGCTCGTCCACGGTGGACCGGGCCGCGCCGGCGGAGGCGAGGAGATAGGCGGCGTCCGCGGCGTCCTGCACCACATGCAGCGCACCGCGGTGCAGGCGGACCCGGACACCCTGGCCGCGATCACCGGCCGCTGGGTCGCCGGTGCTGGGCGCCGCGAACTGGACGTGCACCCCTTCCGCAAGCATCTCGAGGAGCTCCGGCCCGGGGACACGCTGGTCGCGGGCCCGCGCACGGTCACCCAGCACGACGTCGACCACTTCGCCGAGTTCACCGGGGACACCTTCTACGCCCACATGGACGCCGAGGCGGCCGCGGCGAACCCGCTCTTCGGCGAACGGGTCGCGCACGGCTACCTGATCGTCTCCTTCGCGGCGGGGCTGTTCGTCGATCCCGCGCCAGGGCCCGTGCTGGCCAACTTCGGTGTCGACAACCTGCGGTTCCTCACGCCGGTCAAGTTCGGCGACGCGCTCTCCATCACGCTGACCTGCAAGCAGATCACCCCGCGCGAGTCCGCCGGCTACGGCGAGGTGCGCTGGGACGCCGACGTCACCCGGCAGGACGGGCAGTCCGTCGCGCGCTACGACGTGCTGACGCTCGTCGCCAAGAAGTCCTCGCAGCACAAGTCGTCGGGGCAGGCGTCGTCGGGGCAAGCGTCGTGACCACCACGACGCACCGGCTCGGCGACGCCCCGCCCGCGGACCTGCTCGACCCGGCCGAACGCATGTCCGTCGACGAGCTGAGGGCCCTGCAGCTCACCCGGCTGCAGACGACGCTGCGCCACGCCTACGAGAACGTGCCGCACTACCGCCGGGCCTTCGACGCCCACGGCGTGCGCCCGGAGGACTGCCGCGAGCCGGCGGACATCGCGAAGTTCCCGACGACCAGCAAGGCCGACCTGCGGGACAACTACCCGTTCGGCATGTTCGCCGTCCCGCAGGAGCAGGTGCGGCGGATCCACGCGTCGTCCGGCACCACCGGCAAGCCCACCGTCGTCGGGTACACCGAGGGCGACCTCGACCGCTGGGCCGGTCTCGTCGCCCGCTCGATCCGCGCGGCGGGCGGACGGCCGGGCCACAAGATCCACAATGCCTACGGCTACGGCCTGTTCACCGGCGGCCTGGGGGCGCACTACGGGATCGAGAAGCTCGGCGCGACCGCGATCCCGGTCTCCGGCGGCATGACCCCGCGGCAGGTCCAGCTGATCACGGACTTCCGGCCGGACGTCATCATGCTCACCCCGAGCTACATGCTGACACTGCTCGACGAGTTCGCCCGCCAGGGCATCGATCCCCGCTCCACGTCGCTGCGGGTCGGGATCTTCGGCGCGGAGCCCTGGACCGAGCAGATGCGCTCCGAGATCGAGGAGCGCATGGACATCCACGCCGTGGACATCTACGGGCTGTCCGAGGTCATGGGCCCGGGCGTCTCGCAGGAGTGCGTGGAGACCAAGGACGGGCTGCACATCTGGGAGGACCACTTCCTCCCCGAGGTCGTGGACCCGATCGAGGGCACCCCGCTCCCGGACGGGGAGGAGGGCGAACTGCTGTTCACCAGCCTCACCAAGGAGGCGCTGCCGATCATCCGGTACCGCACCCGGGACCTGACGACGTTGCTGCCCGGCACCGCGCGCCCGTCGATGCGCCGGATGGCCAAGATCACCGGCCGCAGCGACGACATGATCATCCTGCGCGGGGTGAACCTCTTCCCGACGCAGATCGAGGAGATCGTCCTGCGGACGCCCGGCTTCTCCCCGCACTTCCAGCTCGAGCTGACCACCCGGGGCCGGATGGACGCGCTCGCGGTGCGCGTCGAGGCGCGGGAGGACGCGACCCCGGAGCGGCGCGACGCCGCGGCGGCCGAGCTGGTCAAGGCGGTGAAGGACGGGATCGGGGTGACGGTGGCCTGCGAGGTGGTGGACCCGGACACCCTGGAGCGCTCGGTGGGCAAGCTCCAGCGGCTCAAGGACCGCCGCACGCGCTGACCACCGCACCCCTGCCTGCCGCGTCGCGCCCGTCCGGACCGACGCGGGCCCCGTTTCCCGTCCGCGCGCCCCGGGCACCCGCGAGGCATGGCGAACTTCCGCAAGGGCAGCCGGGTCTCGTGGAACTGGGGCAACGGCAAGGGCGAGGCGAAGGTGCGGTCCGTGCACACCGACCGCGTCGAACGCACGATCAAGGGCACCACGCAGACGCGCAACGGGACGGAGGACGACCCGGCCTACGTGCTCGAGCAGGAGGACGGGACCACCGTGCTCAAGCTGGGGAGCGAGCTCGAGAAGGCCTGAACCCGCCGGGGCTCAGGACTCGTCGTCGACCACGTGGACGGCGGCCTCCTCGGCCGAGGCGCCCGCGCCGTCGATCCCGATGTCCTCGGCCCAGGCGTCGGAGTCCGTGTCCCGGACGCCGCCCTCGTCCGAGGCGACCAGGCGGCCCGCGCGCTCGCCGCCGACCTGGTCGTCCCTCAGCTCGCCGTCCGTGTCCGAGGTGTCCCCGAGCCCGTCCGCGGCCGCGTCGTCCTCCGCGCCGAAGTCCGGGAGCTCCTCGGACAGGCGCTCGTCCAGGTTCTCGTGCTCGTCGGCGTTCCACGGCCGCTCGGGCGGCGAGTACCCCTCGTCGAGCACGTCGTCCGTGGACCGGCCGTCCAGGGTGTCCTCGGGCTGGAGCTGGTCGGAGTCGTCCTCCGGGCCGTTCGCGTCGCGATCCATGCGGTCAGCCTGGCACGGCACCCGGTTCAGGCCTGCGGCGCTCCCCCTGCCGGCTTCCAGGCCGTGGAGTCCTCGACGCCGATGGTGCGGGCCCAGACGGTGGTGAGGGCGTCCAGGACCTCCGACTCCTCGAACGGCTTGCCGAGGGAGAACCACACGTAGCACGTGTGGTCCGCCATGGCGCCGAGCACCTGCACGATCATGTACGGGTCCAGCGTCGGGTCCGCGATCCCCTCCGCCTGCTGGCGCTTGATCGCCCGCTCCAGCCGCGCGAGCCACGCCTCCCGGACGTGCAGCCGCATCGCCCGCATCTCCGGGGTGAACGTGCCGACCTGCTCGGTCAGCGCGATCATCACCGCGTTCTTGCGGTAGACGTCGATGTAGACGCGCAGGCCCTCCCGGATGCGCTCGAGCATCGTCATCCCGGGCTCGATCGCCGTGGCCGTCGTGACCTCGATGAGCATCTGCTCGACGACGCCCTCGCAGACCTCCCGGAAGATGGCGTCCTTGGAGTCGAAGTAGCTGTAGAACGTGCCCTGCGCGACGCGGGCCTCGGCGACGATGTCCGCCACCCGCGACTCGACGAAACCCTTGTCCTCGAACACCCTGCGTGCGGCGACGAGCAGTTCGGCGCGCCGGGCCTGGCCCTTGTCCGTCTGCGGGCCGCTGTCCCGGCGCTGCTGCTGGGGATCGCTCGCACCGGTGACGCGGCGGCCCCGTGAACTCCCCCCGCGCGAAGCCATGGTCCGTCCTTTCGGAGCCGATCGGCCCCCCGTCGTCATCGCGACCACCCCGCTGTGCGCCGGCCGATCGGGCTGGTCAGTCTAGTGGCCATGGTCCGCGCAGCTGCCCGGGCGTTCATCCGGCCTGCCGTCTCAGCTCGCGTTTGAGGATCTTGCCACTGGCGTTGGTCGGTAACGCGTCCAGCCTGCGGATCTCCGCCGGGACCTTGTACCGGGCGAGCCGCGTCGTGCAGTGCGCCGCCAGCTCCGCGGCGAGCTCGGCGTCCGTCCCGGTCCAGTCCGGTGCGCTGACGAACGCGCGGACGATCTCACCCCAGTGCTCGTCCGGCACGCCGACGACGGCGCACTGGGCGACGGCGGGGTGCTCGGCCAGCGTGGACTCGATCTCCACGGGGTAGATGTTCTCACCACCCCGGATGATCATGTCCTTCTTGCGTCCGTGCAGGTAGAGATAGCCGTTCTTGTCCCGGTAGGCCAGGTCGCCCGCCCGGAACCAGCCGTCCCGGAAGGCCCGGTCCGTCTCCTCCGGCATGTCCAGGTAGCCGTCCATCAGCTGGTCGCTGCGGGTGGCGATCTCGCCGACCTCGCCGTCCCCGACGTCGTTCATGTCCTCGTCGACGAGCCGCAGCGCGACCCCGAAGGACGGCTTGCCGATCGAGCCGAGCAGGTCCGGATGCCCGTCGAGCGCGCGACGGTGATCCGCCGGCGGCAGCGTGGCCTGCAGCCCCGCCTCGGTGCCGGCGCCGAACGCGTTGAGGAAGTCGCACCCGAAGACGTCCATGGCGCGGCTCAGCATCGTCGGGGACATCGGGGACGCCCCGTAGTAGATCAGCCGCAGCCGCGCGTAGTCGTGGTCCGCGACGCCGGGTTGCTGCAGCAGCGTGCTGATCATCGTCGGCACCAGGAACGCCGCGGTGACCCGGTCCTCCTGGAGGAAGCCCAGCACCGTCGGGGCGTCGAACTGCGGGAGCAACAGCGACGTGAAGCCGTACGAGACGCCCATCAGCAGGCCGCAGATGCCGGAGATGTGGAACGTGGGCGCGGCGCAGTAGCGCACGTCGTCCGGCTGGGCGAAGTAGTCGATGATCTGGGCGTTGACGATCGCCTTCATCATCCGTTGGGACTGCAGCACGCCCTTGGGCAACCCGGTGGTGCCGGAGGTGAACGCTAGCCCGATCAGGTCCCGGTCCGTGGCGATCACCGGGGGCTCCACGTCGTTCCCGGTCTCCAGGAGCGCGTCGAACTCCGACGGGGTCCCGTCGAGGCGCAGGAACATGCGGACCGACGGGTGCTGCTCGGGCACCCCGGCCAGCAGGGCCGAGTACCGGTCGTCGTAGAACAGCGCGACGGGCCGGGAGCGCTCCAGCAGGACGTCCACCTCGGGACGCATCAGCCGGTAGTTCAGCGGCACGTAGACCGCGCCGAGCTTCAGCGCCGCGAGCACGATCTCGACGTAGCGGTGCGAGTCCAGGGCGAGCACGGCGAGCCGGTCCCCCGGCCCGATCCCGTGGGACCGCAGGGCCGAGACCAGCCGGTTCACCCGGGAGTTGGTCTCGGCGAACGAGTGCTCGGTGCCGTCCGGGAACAGGAAGCACGCCCGGTCCGGGTACCGGGCGGCCGAGAGCGGCAGGGCCTCACCGAGGGAGATCGAGAGCCGATCGGTGAGCGAACGGGTGGGGGTGGGAACCACGGGATCTCCTCGCTGAGAACCTGCCGCTGACGGGGGTGGGACTAGACGGTGGTGGAGTTCTGCGCCCGGCCGCGTTCGATGATCGCCTGACGCCGGCGTTCCACCTCCGCCGGTTCGATCTCCCGGCCGGACCAGGTCCGGGACGTCCGGAACTCGACGGCGTCCGCCGGGGTGAGCAGCGCGTCGTCGATCCGGTGGTACGAGTCGAGCAGCGTCCGGACCGAGGTCCGGTCGTTCGCCGCGACCGTCTCCGCGACGCGCCGGGCGGTCGGGAGCAGCTCGGCGTGCGGCACGACCTCGGTGACCAGGCCCGCGCGCAGCGCCTGCTCCGCGGTGAGGAAGTCCCCGGTGAGGCTCATCCGCCGGGCCAGGCCGCGGCCGACGGCCTCGGGGAGCAGGGTCGTCAGCCGCCAGCCGGGCATGACGCCGACCCGGGCGTGCGTGTCGGCGAACCGGGCCTTCTCCGACGCGATGAGGATGTCGCAGTTCAGCGCGATCTCCAGGCCGCCGGTGACGGTGGCGCCGTTGATCGCGCCGATCACGACGGTCGAGAGCGGGCGGCCCCAGGGACCGACCGACGCCTCGACGTCGTCGCGGGTGCCGATGCCCAGCTTCTGCTGGCCGGCCCCGAGCTTGCGCAGGTCCAGTCCGGCGCAGAACGCGGGATCCGCGCCGGTCAGGACGATGGCCCCGATCTCCGGGTCCGCGTCCAGCTCCGCGAAGGCCGTGCGCAGGCCGGTGAGGAGCTCCTCGTCGATGGCGTTGCGGACGTCCGGCCGGTTCAGCGTGACGACGGCGTAGCCGTCCGCCCGCTCGACCAGTACGGCGCTCACTTGCCCTGCCAGACGGGCGGGCGCTTCTCGGCGAACGCGATCGCGCCCTCGCGGGCGTCCTGCGAGGACGACGCCGGGGCGGAGATCTCGTTCTGCCGCTCCCACATCTCGTCCTCGGCCCAGGCGAAGACGTTGGCGACGATCTTCTTGCTGGCGGCGACCGCGAGCGGCCCGTTCGCACTGATCTCCGCGGCGAGCGTCAGCGCCGCCTCCAGCGCGGTGCCCTCGGGGACGAGCCGGTTGACCAGCCCGAGCTCGTAGGCCCGGGTGGCGGGGATGTGGTTGCCGAGCAGCGCCAGCTCCATCGCCTGGTGGTAGGCGATCCGCTTGGGCAGCCGCAGCAGCCCGCCGCCCGCGGCGACGAGCCCGCGCTTGACCTCGGGGATGCCGAAGGTCGCCGTCTCGGCGGCGACGATCAGGTCGCAGCCCAGCACGATCTCGAACCCGCCGGCCAGGGCGTAGCCCTCGACGGCCGCGATCAGCGGCTTGTCCGGTCCGCGCTCCACCAGGCCGGCGAACCCGCGCCCTTCGACGATCGGCTTCTCGCCGCGGACGAACGCCTTGAGGTCCATCCCGGCGCAGAACGTGCCGCCCGCGCCGGTGAGGATGCCGACGCGCAGCTCGGGGTCCGCATCCAGGCGTTCCATCGCCTCCGCGATACCGGTGGCGACGCCGGTGTTGACGGCGTTGCGGGCCTTGGGCCGGTCGATGGTGACGACGAGGACGCCGTTCCCGGGGGTGGTGACGAGTACTTCTTCGGGCACGTGAGCTCCTTGCTCGGACAGGGATCAGCGGTCGGTGAAGGCCGGTGGGCGCTTCTCGAGGAAGGCGGCCACCGCCTCCTTCTGATCCTCGCTGAAGGTCGTGGCGATCTGGGTACTGTTCTCGATCGCGATGCCGGCCGCCATCGAGCCGGTCTCGAGCTGGCTCCACATGACGTCCTTGGTCATGCGGACGCCGAACGGGCTGTTCCCGGTGATCTCCCGGGCCACGCCGAGCGCGGCCTCCAGGAGCTCGGAATCCGGGACGACGCGCGAGACGAGGCCGATCCGGTCCGCCTCGGCGGCGTCCACCACCCGGCCGGTGAGCAGCAGCTCGAACGCGCGGGAGGCGCCGATCAGCCGCGGCAGCAGCCAGCTCACGCCGATGTCGCAGCCCGAGAGGCCGATCCGGACGAACGCGTCACCGAACCTCGCCGACGCGCCCGCGATCCGGACGTCCGAGGCGAGGGCCAGCGCGAGCCCGCCGCCCGCGGCCGGCCCGTTGACGGCGGCGATGAACGGCTGGGGCAGCGCCCGCATGCCGGTGACCAGCGCGGCGATCCGCTTCTGCAGCCGCATCCGGTCCTGGGCGCTGCGCTCGCGCGCCGTCTCGGGGTCCGCGTGCCGCTCCTGCAGGTCCAGCCCCGCGCAGAAGCCGCGGCCGCGGCCGGTGAGGATCACGACCCGGCAGGAGGTGTCCTCGGCGAGCAGCGCGAGCTCGCGGTGCAGTCCCTCGAGCAGCTCCGCCGAGATCGCGTTGAGCCGCTCCGGGCGGTCCAGCTCCAGCAGGTGGATCCCGGGCTCGAGCTCGCGGCGGTGGACGACGGGTCCGACGGTGGGATCACCCACGGGACCGCTCCTGGAAGGGGGTGTGCCGCTCCGGGTCCGGGTCCTTGGGCAGGCCGAGCACCCGTTCGGCGATGATGTTGCGCTGGATCTCCGAGGTGCCGCCGGCGATGCTGTAGGTCTTCATGGCGAGGAACTGCTCGACCGCCGCCGGGCGCTCGTGCGCGTCCCAGGCGATCGCGCCGTCCGGCTCCAGCTCGGTGCCGAGCACGCCGAGCTTCTCGCTCAACGTGGCGTGCGCCAGCTTCCGGATGGAGCCCTCGGCCGTCGGGGCACCCGAGCCGGCCGCGACGAAGCTGCGGATCGTCGTCATCTGCAGGCTGCGCTCCTCGACGAACGCGGACACCAGCCGGTCCCGCAGCAGCGGGTCCCGCCAGGCGCCCGTCGCGACGGCGCGGGCCACGAGCGCGTCGCTCGCGCCGGGTCCGACGGCCGGGCGTCCGGAGAGCCCGTTGCGCTCCTGCATGAGTGTGGTGATCGCCACTGCCCAGCCCTGGTTGACCGGGCCGAGACGGGCCGAGTCCGGGATGACGACGTCGGTCAGGAAGGTCTCGTTGAACTCCGCGTCCCCCGTCATCTGCTTGAGCGGGCGCGGCTCGACGCCGGGGGTCCGCATGTCCAGCAGGAAGTAGGTGATCCCGCGGTGCTTGGGCGCCGCCGGGTCCGTCCGGGTCATCAGCAGCCCGAAGTCCGCGAGGTGGGCGTAGGAGTTCCACACCTTCTGCCCGTTGACCAGCCAGTTCCCGTCCTCCTGCTGCACCGCCCGGGTGGACAGCGCGGCCAGGTCGGACCCGGCGCCGGGCTCGGAGAACAGCTGGCACCAGAGCTCGCGGCCCCGGGCGAGCGCGGGCAGCCGGGCGGCCTTCTGCTCGTCGGTCCCCCACTCCAGGATGGTGGGCCCGGCGAGGGCGAGCCCGACGAAGTCCTGGTTCGGCCGCTCGGCCGAGTACCGCACGAGCTGCTCGCTCACGATCGACGCCCGGTCCGCGGTCAACCCGAGTCCGCCGTGCTCACGGGGCCACGTCGGCGTCGCCAGGCCGGCCTCGCCGAGGACGTCGAACCAGGCGGCGGCCCGGTCGCGATCGGCCCGGATCCGCTCGACGGTGGCGCGGTCGCCGGCCTCGACGGCCGCGAGCCAGTCCGCGGGCAGGTTCTGGCGGAGCCAGGACGCGACCGCGTCGGCGAGCTCGGCGTCGTCGGCGGGGAGCTCGACGGGAAGGGTGACGGTCACGCGGGGACCTCGATCGAGTGCGTGGCAACGGTGGGTTCCAGCTCGGCGGCGGCGGCGAGCACGGTCGTCTCGAGCTCGGCCCGGACCTGCGCCGGCGTGCCCAGCACCGTCATGTCCGCCCGGGCGCGCCGCAGGTAGAGGTGGGCGTCGTGCTCCCAGGTGAAGCCGATGCCGCCGTGCAGCTGGATGGTGTCCTGCCCGGTCTGCAGGCAGGCCTCGGAGCAGAAGGAGCGGGCGGTCCCCGCGCCGAAGGCGAACTCCTCCGTGCCCGGGTCCTGCCAGGCCGCCCAGTAGGCCGCCGACCTGCTCATCTCCAGGCGGACGGCCATGTCCGCGAGCCGGTGCTTGACGCCCTGGAACGAGCCGATCAACCGGCCGAACTGCCGCCGCGTCCGGGCGTACTCCGCGGTCAGCTCCACGCACGCGGCCATCGCGCCCACCTGCTCGGCGGCCATCAGCACGGACGCGACCTCGCGGGCCTGCGTCACCGCGGCCCAGCCGTGCCCGGGGGCGCCGATCCGCCGCGCCGGGGTGGCGTCGAAGGTCACCCGGCCCATGCGGCGGGTGCCGTCCAGGATCTCCAGGGCCGACCGCTGCAGCCCCTCGGCACCCCCCTCGACCACGTAGAGGGAGATGCCCTCGGGCCCGCGTGCGGCCACGACCAGCAGGTCCGCGTCCACGCCGTCGAGCACCGGGAACTTCGCGCCGGTCAGCCGCCCTCCGGCGTCCGCGACGGTCAGCACGTCGTCCGGGCTCCAGACGCCCGAACCCTCGACGACGGCGAGGGTCGCCGTCACCGATCCGTCCGCGATCCGCGGGAGGTACTCCGCGCACGCCTCCTCGTCCGCCGACGCCATCAGCGCCGGCGCCGCGAGCGCCACGGTGGGGAAGAACGGGCCGCCGTAGAGCACCCTGCCCATCTCCTCCGCGACGATCGCGAGGTCGAGCAGGGTGCCCCCGTAACCGCCGAAGCGTTCGGGGAGGGCGAGGCCCTGCAGGCCCACCTGCTCGGCGAGGGCCGAGTAGAGCGCGGCGTCGTGCCGCGCTCCGGACTCGGCCAGCTCTCTGGACCGGGACACTGGCGCCCGTTCGGCCAGGAGACCCCGCACGGTCTCGCGAAGCTGACGGTGCTCCCCCGTCCAGCCGAACTCCGGGTCACGCTGCTCTGCGTACACGGGGCAGAGCGTGAGCGAATGTGACGGCGGTGTCAACCTCACATCGGACAAAGGCCCCCACCTGCACATGAACAGGAAATCGACCCTTGACATGACTCAAGTCACCGGTCAATCTCTCACCTGACGACGACGTCACAATCACTCTTGGAACGGCCCGCGAGCCGCTCACGTCGTCGAACCCCTAGACGATGTGGAGCGCCTTTTCCATGCTGACCGGTCAGGAGTACAAGGAGTCCCTCAAGGACGGCCGCAAGGTCTACTTCGAGGGACGGCTCGTCGAGGACCTCGGCGCGACGCCCGGCCTGTCCGAGCCGCTCGACGCGATCGCCGACGGCTACGACAAGTACTACTCGTCCGCCCCGGACGCCGTGAACCCCGTCGTCACCGCGCCGCGGAGCGCCCAGGAGCTCCGGGACCGGATCCCCGAGCTCATGGAGCTCGACCTGGCCCTCAACGTGACCTACCAGTCGCTGATGACGCTGCTGGTGGCGGCGGGCCGGATGGAGGCCGCCGCCGGATCCAGCGACGGCGTCTCCTCCTACATCCCGCGCATCCACGCCTACGTGGAGAAGGCGCGCCGGGACGACATCCGCATCACCGAGTGCATCACCGACGCCAAGGGCAACCGCAGCCTCCACCCCGGCAAGCAGGAGGACCCCGACGCCTACGTGCGCGTCGTCTCCCGCCGGCCGGACGGCGTGGTCATCCGGGGCGCGAAGCTGCACATCAGCGCCGCCGCCTACGGGCACGACCTGATGGTCATGCCGACCAAGACGATGAAGCCGGGAGAGGAGGACTACGCGATCGCCTGCGCCGTGCCCGTGAACTCCCCCGGTGTGCACATCACCAACACCACCTACCACCCGCTGTCCGGGGACCCCCGGGACTACCCGGTCTCGAGCCACCACTCGATCCCGGACTCGATGTGCATCTTCGACGACGTCTTCGTGCCGAACGAGCGCGTCTTCCTGGACGGTGAGACCGAGCACGCCGCCGTCTTCGCCCACTCGCTGGGTCTCTGGGAGCGCCTCGGCGGCGTGTCCTTCATGGTGCAGCAGGCGGACGAGCTCGTCGGCCTCGCGAGCCTGATCGCCGAGGCCAACGGCACGGCGAAGATCTCCCACGTCCGGGAGAAGATCGACGAGATGATCATCCACGCGACGCTGCTGCGCGCCGCGCTGGAGGCCGCGCTGTCCAACTCGCACTCGACGCCCGAGGGCTACTTCTACCCCGACGACATGTACACCAACGTCGCGAAGTACCAGGGCGCCGCGCAGTTCAACCTCATGGTGCGCCACCTGCACGACATCGCCGGCGGGGCCGTCGTGACCGCGCCGTCGATGGCGGACTTCGACAACGAGACGCTGCGGCCCTACCTGGAGAAGTACATGGGCACGGGCGGCGGCATCTCGGGCGAGTACCGCTCGAAGCTCTTCCACGCCATCCGCGACACGACCGCGGACGCGTACGGCGGCTGGCACCTGGTCACGAACATCCAGTCCGGCGGTGGCCTCTACGCCCAGCGCCTGGTCACCCGCAAGAACTACGACATGGCGAGGGCCCGGGCCCTCGGCCTCAAGGCCGCCGGCCTCGCCAGCTGACTCCACTCCCCAGGCGGGTCGGCACCTCTCGTCCCCGACGCGAGGTGCCGACTCGCAGATCTCTCTCCCCCGATCCAGTGTGTCCCGCGAAAGGGATGTCTCGATGAAGAGAACGCTTGCCACTGTCGCGTGCGCCGCGGCCGTCGCTCTCACCGCCGCGGGCTGCAGCTCCGAGTCCGGTTCGGACGCCTCGGGCGGCCTGTCCGGCGACCCCGTCCTGATCGGCGTCCAGGCCCCCATGGACGGTGCCGCCGCCTATCCGCAGACCGGCTACGGAGCCCAGGCCGCAGAGAAGTACGTCAACGAGAAGCTCGGCGGCATCAACGGTCGCCCCCTCAAGATCCAGCTCTGCGCCGGCGACAACAGCCCCGAGACCGCGATCAACTGCGCCAACGAGTTCGTGACGTCCAACGTCTCGGCGGTCTTCGACGCCTACGACGCCACGATGGGCGCCGCGGTCCCGATCCTCACCTCCGCCAAGATCCCGATCATCGGCCAGCTCGGCGGCCAGGGCATCGCCGACGCGCTGCCGGCCGGCCAGGCCTTCTACCTCTCCGGCCCGCTGGAGACCAGCGCCCTGGGCTCGATGACGATCCTCAACCAGCTCGGCAAGAAGACCGCCGCCCTGGCCGTCACCGAGACCCCCTCGTCGCACGGCTACGTGGACAAGCTGATCCAGCCCATCGCCAAGGAGCTGGGGATCACCGTGTCCCCGCAGTACACGCCGACGACCAACATGAACTTCAACGTCATGGCGGCCACCGAGCTCTCCGGCAACCCGGACGTCGCGGGCCTCATCGCCCTGCCCGAGGACGGCTGCACCGGCCTGATCAAGGCGCTGCGGACCCAGGGCTTCAAGGGGACGATCTTCGCCGGCTCGTGCTCCCAGTTCGTCACCGACCTCGGGGCCGACGCCGCCGGGGCCATCGTGCAGCCGCGGCTGTGGGTGCCGGCGTCGAAGAAGAACGCGCCGCCGGAGGTCCAGAAGCAGCTCGACGACTTCGCCGCCGCCATGGACGCCATCGACCGCGGCAACGAGCAGTCCGCCCGCTCGCTCTACTCCTTCGCGGGCATGGTCGACACCGCGAAGATCCTCAGCGGCATCAAGGGCGAGATCAACCCGGACACCGTGACCACCGCCATGACCCAGGTCAAGGACTTCCAGACCTTCGCCGGCCCCACGGTGACCTGCGACGGCAAGCAGTGGCCCGGACGTCCGTCGTCCTGCAGCCACAAGGGCATCTTCTTCGAGGTCCAGGCCGACGGCAGCCTCAAGTCGGTCGACCCGAACGGCTTCATCGACCTCGACCCGTCGAAGGTCCCGGCCGCGGCCTGACGGCGGCTCACCAGTAGGAAGAGGAGTCACACGTGCAGACGTACGTGCAGTTCGCGATCCTGGGACTCGGCCTGGGCGCCATCTACATCGGCCTGGGGACCGGCCTGCTGCTCGTCCACAGGGCGACGGGCATCATCAACTTCGCGCAGGGCGCGATGGCGATGTGGGGTGCGTACGTCTTCGCGCAACTCCGGCTCGACGGCACCCTGACGTTCCCGATCGGCTCGATCGACCTGGGGCGGCGACCGACGGTCCTGGTCTCCGCCCTGATCGGCCTGCTCATGGCCGTCCTGCTCGGCCTGGTGGCCCACTACCTGGTGTTCCGGCCGGTGCGACACGCCCCGGTGCTGGCCCAGGTGGTGGTCTCCGTCGCGCTGATGATCACCATCCAGGCGCTCGTGGTCCTGCGCTTCGGACCCAACAACATCAAGGTCGACTCGATCCTGCCCGAGGGCACCTGGTCGCTGCTCGGCGTCGAGGTCTCCTCCCGGGAGATCCTGATGGCGCTGATCATGGCGGCGCTCTCCGGTGTGGTCTGGGCCTACATGCGGTTCACCCGGGCCGGCGTCGCCACCCGGGCGGCGTCGGAGAACGAGCGCGCCGCCGTGCTGATGGGCTTCTCCCCGGACCGGCTCGCCGCCGTCGCCCAGGTCATCGCGTCGGTGCTCGGCACGATCGCGGTCACCCTCGGCAGCGCGCTGACCGGGTTGAACCCGGAGAACTACACGCTGCTGGTGGTCCCCGCCCTGGCGGTGCTGCTCGTGGCGCGGATGGAGTCCATCGGCATCGTCGTGGTCGCCGCGATCGTGCTGGGCGCGTTCCAGTCCATCATCGGCCTGCTGGTGACGAAGCCGTGGTGGCCGGTCTGGGCGCAGTCCGGCTTCGACCAGATCGTCCCGTTCGCCGTCGTCATGGTCATCCTGTTCGTGCTGGGCAGGCGGCTGCCGTCCCGCGGCTCGCTGCAGACGATCCGGCTGCCCGACGTCGCGATCCCCAAGCTGAAGCTCGTCCCCACGCTGATCCTGCTCGCGGGCGGGGTGGCCGCGCTCGCGCTGACCACCGGCTCGTACCGGTTCGGCATCACCACCTCGATCATCGTGATGCTGCTGGCCCTGTCCTACGTGGTCCTCACCGGCTACCTCGGACAGATCTCGCTGGCCCAGGGCGCCTTCGCCGGCGCCGCCGGCTTCACCCTCTCCAAGGTGACGACGGGCTGGGGCATCCCGTTCCCGCTCTCGATCATCCTGTGCGGGCTCGTCGCGGCGGCGCTCGGCATGCTGGTCGCCCTGCCCGCGTTCCGTATCCGCGGTGCGCAGCTGGCGATCGTCACCATCGCCGCGGCGCTGGCGATCGAGCGGTTCGTCTTCAACAACTACAGCCTCACGCCGCCGGAGGGGAACCCGATCGCCGCGGCGACCCTGTTCGGGATCAACCTGAGCGTCCGGGAGGGCCGCGACCTCAGCCGGCTGTCGTTCTCCCTGATGGTGCTGGTCGTCGCCGCGATCCTGGTCTTCCTCTTCATCCGGCTGGCCTCCGGGGACACCGGGCGCACCTTCCTCGCCGTCCGCGCCAACGAGCGTGCCGCGGCGTCCAGCGGGATCAACGTCCGGATGACCAAGCTCATCGGCTTCGGGATCTCCGCGTTCATCGCGGGCATCGCGGGCTGCCTGATCGGGTTGAGCCGCGGGCAGCTCTCGGCGGAGTCCTTCACCGTGTTCACCGGCCTGCAGATCCTCGCGGTCGCCTACCTCGGCGGCATCACCAGCGTCGGCGGTGCGGTCGTGGCCGGCATCCTCGGCCCGCTCGGCATCATCTACGTGCTGCTGCGCGGCGTGTTCGACCTCGGGGCCTACTACCCGCTCATCTCCGGCCTCGGCCTGATCATCACCGCCATCCTCAACCCGGTCGGGATCGCGGGTGCCACCCGCGAACAGGTCGCCTGGGTCCGGCGGAAACTCTCGCGCACGCCGCCGGCCGAGCCGCGGTCCGACGCCACCACCGCAACTCCGACGCCGAAGGAGCCGTCCCGTGTCTGACGCCCCCGCGTCCACGCGAGCCGGGCTGGAGACCCGCTCCCTGACCGTCCGCTACGGCGGCCTGGTCGCCAACTCCGACGTGTCGATCACCGTCCGCCCCGGCGAGGTCGTCGGGCTCATCGGGCCCAACGGCGCCGGCAAGACGACCTTCGTCGACGCCGTCACCGGGTTCACCCAGTGCGAGGGCGAGATCCTGCTGAACGGCACGCCGATCCAGGAGCTGCCGCCGCACGAGCGCCGCGCCTCCGGGCTCTCCCGGACCTGGCAGTCCGGCGAGCTGTTCGGCAACCTCTCCGTCGCGGAGAACCTGCTGGTCGCCGCCCGCAAGGGCGGTTGGAGGACCCTCGCCCGGGACCTGTTCGGCCGGCGCAAGGCGGATGCCGGCCGCGACCTCGTCGAGAACGCCCTGGCCGTCGTCGGGCTGGAGGGCGTGACGGACACGCTCGCCCGGGACCTGACCCTGGGCCAGCAGAAGCTGGTCGGCGTCGCGCGGGCCCTCGCCGGCGGTTCCGAGGTGCTGCTGCTCGACGAGCCCGCCGCCGGCCTGGACAGCATGGAGAGCCAGGCCTTCGCCTCCCGCGTGCGGGCCATCGCGCAGGGCGGTGAGAACGGCGCAGGGGACGGTGACGGCCCCGGCATCCTGCTGATCGACCACGACATGTCCCTGGTCCTGAGCGTGTGCGACGTCGTCAACGTGCTGGAGTTCGGGAAGCACATCTTCTCGGGCACGCCGGCCGAGGCGCGGACCGACCCGACGGTGGTGGCGGCCTACCTGGGCGCCCCGGTGGAGGCCACCCATGTCTGAGATCACGAACACCGCGACCGAGCCCCTCCTCGAGACCCGCGACCTGGCGGCCGGCTACAACGGCGTCCCGGCCATCCGGGGGCTCACGCTCTCGGTCGGGCCCGGCGAGGTCGTCGCGCTGCTCGGGCCGAACGGCGCGGGCAAGACCACGTCCCTGCTGGCCATGGTGGGACTCGTCCCGCCGCTGGCCGGCGAGGTCCGCGTGCTCGGCGAGCCGCTGGGCAAGCGCAAGCCGCACCAGGTCGCCCGGGCCGGCGTCCTGCTCGTCCCGGACGACCGCGGGATCTTCTACGGGCTCACGGTGCGCGAGCACCTGCGGCTGGCCGGGAAGAAGAACGACGCCCAGCGCGAGGTCGAGGTGCTGGACAAGTTCCCCGTGCTCCGCAACCTGGACTCCCGCCGGGCCGGGCTGATGTCCGGCGGCGAGCAGCAGATGCTGGCGATCGCGAAGGCGCTGCTCGCCCGGCCGAAGGTGCTGATCATCGACGAGATGAGCCTCGGCCTCGCGCCGAAGATCGTCCAGGAGATGCTGCCCGCGATCCGGGAGCTCGCCAAGGAGGACGGGATCGGGGTGGTGCTCGTCGAGCAGCACATCGAGCTGGCCCTGGGCATCGCGGACCGCGGCGTCATCCTCAACCACGGGCAGGTCGTGCTGACCGGCGCCGCGAGCGACCTGCTCCGGGACCGGCACCTCGTCGAGGCGGCCTACTTCGGCGCGGAGGAGTTCGCGGCGGACGACGAAGACAAGACCCTGGCCGGATGACCTCCACCTCCGTCTCCCGTGCCGGCTCCGCCACCTCGGCGGACGGCGTCGCGATCACCTACCGGCGCTGGCCGGGAACGGGTGAGGTCCCGCTGGTCCTCGTGCACGGCACGTCCGCGCACGCGGGCTGGTGGGACCACATGGTGCCCGCGCTGCCGGAGCGGTTCGCGGTGGTCACGATGGACCTCGCCGGCCACGGGGACTCGGGGAGACGGTCCGCCTACTCGATCGACGGCTGGGCCGAGGACGTCCTGGCGGTCGTCCGCGCGCTGGACGCGGGGCCGGCCGTCCTGGTCGGGCACAGCATCGGCGGCCTGGTCGTCGCCGGTGCCGCGGTGCTGGACCCGGCCGCCGTCGCCGGCACCGTGCTCGTCGACACGATCGTGCAGGACCCGGAACACGACGTCCTCCCGGAGTGGCGGCCGCCCCGCGCCGAGCGCGTCTTCGCCTCGCTCGACGAGGTGGCGGGCCGGTTCCGGCTCACACCGCCGCAGCCCGAGGCGGACCCGGTCGTCCTGCGCTCGATCGCAGAGAGCTCGGTGCGGGCCACCGAGCGCGGGCTCGTCTGGAAGGTGGACCCGCTGATCTTCGGGGCGGTGGGGAGGCCCGGCCTGGGGGGACGGCTGCCGGACCTGCCCGGCCCGGTCGCGATCGTCCGCGGCGAGCTCAGCGTGCTCGTCCCACCGGAGGCGGGCGCCCAGCTGGAGGCGCTGATCCACCGGGCGGTGCCGCAGTTCGACGTGGCCGGCGCGCACCACCACCTGATGATCGACCATCCCGTCGAGCTGGGTGAAGCCCTGCGCGACGCCCTCGACGCGATCGCCCCCGGGAGCTGACGTGGACCGTCCTGGATGGTCACTCGGGCAGATGGTGACCCACCTGTCCCGGCGGTACGGCGACCGCGCCTGCTTCACCACCCCGGACGGGTGGGAGCAGACCTTCGCCGAGACCGAGAGCCGGGTGAACCGGCTCGCGGACGCCCTCGCCGCCCGCGGCCTCGTCAAGGGCGACCGGATCGCGTTGCTGGACACGGACACCGTCGCCTACATGGAGGTGCAGCTCGCCTGCATCAAGCTCGGCGTGGCCTACGTGCCGCTCAACTACCGGCTCGTGCCCGCCGAGCTGCGCAACCTGCTCCAGCGGGCCGCGCCGCGGATGATGTTCACCTCGGCGCGCTACCTGGACGTGACCCGGGAGGTGGCGGGGGACGCCGGGAACACCGAGCTCGCCGCCCTCGACGACTGTCTCGAGCTGTCCGTGGAGTCCCTCGTCGCCGCGGGCAAGGACGTCGTCCCGGACGTCGTCGTGGCGGACGAGGACATCCTCGGGATCATGTTCACCAGCGGGACGACCGGGCTGCCCAAGGGGGTCATGCAGTCCCACCGGATGCTCAAGGCGATGCTGTTCTCCGGGTGGGAGGTGATGGCGCGCCCGGGTGAGATCCGCTGGACGGCCTCGCCCATGTTCCACATCGCCGGGCAGTTCCTCGTGCTGCACCAGATGGCCGGCGGCGCCACGTCCATGGTCATCCCGCAGTTCGACGCGCGGCTGACGGCGGAGCTGATCGCGAGCGGGCGGCTCACCGGCTGCTTCCTCGTCCCGACGATGATCAGCGCGGTCCTGGACCTGATGGGCGACGAGCCCGGTCCGGACGAGCGGCTGACGGACCTGCGCTACGGCTCGGCCCCGATGCCGCCGTCGCTGCTGCGGCGGGCGCTCGCCCGATGGCCGGACGTCCGGTTCACCAACCTGTTCGGCGCGGGCACGGAGTCCGGCGCGCAGACCTACCTGCGCCACGAGGACCACCAGCGGGCGCTCGCCGGGGAGGAGCACCTGCTCGGCTCGGTCGGGCAGCCGCTGCTGGGCGTCGAGCTGCGCATCCTCGACGACGAGGGGCGCGAGGTTCCCCGCGGCGTCGTCGGGCACGTGGCGGCGCGGACGGACGTGCTGATGTCCGGCTACCTGGACATGCCCGAGGAGACCGGGACCGCGCTGCGCGACGGCTGGTTCTACGGCGGGGACCGCGGCTACCTGGACGAGGAGAACTACCTCTTCCTGGGCGGCCGCGGCCGGGACATGATCATCCGGGGCGGCGAGAACATCTACGTCCAGGAGATCGAGCTGGTGCTCACCGACGTACCCGGGGTCGACGACGCCGCCGTGGTCGGCCGGGACGACGAGCACTGGGGCGAGGTGGTCGTCGCGTTCGTCGAGCACGGGGGTTCGCCGCCCAGCATCGACCAGCTCGACGCCGCCTGCCGCGCCCGGCTCGCCGGCTACAAGGTGCCCGTCGAGTACCACGTGCTCGACCGTCTCCCCCGCAACCCGACCGGAAAGGTCCGCAAGGACCGGCTGAAGGAGCTCCTCGAACCATGACGACGTCCGCACCCGTGTTCGCCACCGTCGCCGACCTGCTCGCGGCCGCCCCCGGCACCGAGCTCGGCACCACGGAGTGGCGGACGGTGGAGCAGCCCCGGATCGACACCTTCGCCGACGCCACGGACGACCACCAGTGGATCCACGTCGACGCCGAGCGGGCCGCCGCCGGCCCCTACGGCGCGACGATCGCGCACGGCATGCTGACACTCTCGCTGGTCCCGATCATGATCGGCGAGGTGGCGAACGTGCCGGGCGCGTCGTTCGGCCTGAACTACGGCTTCGACAAGGTCCGGTTCACCCGGCCCGTGCCGGTCGGCTCCCGCATCCGGGCCGCGGTGTCCCTGCTCGCCGTGGACCCGGTCGCGGGCGGCGCGAAGGCGACGTTCCGTGCCGTCGTCGAGCTGGCGTCGGCCGAGCCGGCGGGGGCCGGGCTCGTCGCCGAGGAGAAACCCGCCTGCGTCGCCGACATGATCATCGTCTGGATGGGCTGATCGGCTCCTCCATCTCCACCCCGAAGAAGAGACGGATCTCAATGAAGAGAACGGTCAGCACGATCGCCTGTCTCGGTGCGCTGGCACTCGCCGTGGCGGGCTGCAGTTCCGGCGGTGCCGCCGACGACGCCTCCGGTGGCCTCAGCGGCGATCCGGTGCTCATCGGCGTCCAGGCCCCGATGGAGGGAGCAACGGCGTTCCCCCAGACCGGCTACGGCGCCCAGGCCGCCGAGCGGTACATCAACGAGAAGCTGGGCGGGATCAACGGGCGGCCGCTCAAGATCCAGCTGTGTGCCGGCGACGGCAGCCCCGAGACCTCCGTCAACTGTGCGAACGAGTTCGTCACCTCGAACGTCGCGGCCGTGTTCGACGCGTACGACGGCACGATCGGCGCCCAGGCCCCCATCCTCACCTCCGCCAAGATCCCGATCATCGGCGAGCTGGGCGCCACGTCCATCGCGGACGCGTTGCCCTGGGGCCAGGCCTTCTACTTCTCCGGGCCGCTGGAGACCAGCGCGCTCGGCACGATGACGATCCTCAACCAGCTCGGCAAGAAGAACGCCGCCCTGGCGGTGACGGACGGGCCCCCCTCGCACGGCTACGTGGACAAGCTCATCCAGCCGATCGCCGGGAACCTGGGCATCAAGGTCACGCCGCTCTACGCGCCCGGTGCGAACACGAACTTCACCACCCTCGCCGCCACGGAGATCTCCTCCTCGCCGGACGTCGCGGGCATCATCGCGCTGCCCGAGGACGGGTGCACGGGGCTGTTCAAGGCGCTGCGCCAGCAGGGCTACACGAACACGATCTTCGCGGGGTCGTGCTCGCAGTTCGTCAAGGACATGGGCGCCCAGGCCGCGGGCGCGATCATCCAGCCGCGGCTGTGGGTGCCGGCGTCGAAGGACCACGCCCCGGCCGAGGTCAAGACGCAGCTCGACGACTTCGCCTCGGCGATGGAGGAGATCGACCGGGGCGGCGAGCAGTCCGCCCGCTCGCTCTACTCCTTCTCCGGCATGGTGGACCTGGCGAAGATCATCAGCGGGATCCAGGGGGACATCACCCCGGAGTCCATCACCACGGCGATGAAGAACGTGAAGGACTACCAGACCTTCGCGGGCGCCAAGGTGACCTGTGACGGGAAGCAGTGGCCGGGCCGCCCGTCCTCCTGCAGCCACCAGGCGATCTTCTTCGAGGTGCAGCAGGACGGCAGCCTGAAGCCGGTCGACCCCAACGGCTTCATCGACCTCGACCCGTCGAAGGTCCCCGGCGCAGCCTGACCCGCATCCAGGAGCCACAACGCGATTGCCGCCACCCGGCAATCGCGTTGTGGCTCCATGACGCGAGTCCAGCCGCCCGAAAAGCGCGTTGTGGCTCCATGACGCGAGCCGGTGCGCGGGCGGTCAGGCGGCCTCGGCGAGGATCGCGTCCACACCCCTGGTCAGGGTGGCCCTGGCCCGCTGCGGGTCCGCCAGGTAGCCCGCGACCATCGCACCGTCGCGCAGCATCATGAGGTGGGCCGCGGCGCCCTCGGGATCCGGATGTCCCGCGACCCGCAGGTCCGCGACGAACGTGTCCGCCAGCCACCGCCGGTGGCCGGTGACGGCCTGGTGCACCGGGCTGAGCGGATCCGGGAACTCCGCTGCCGCGTTGATGAACGAGCAGCCGCGGAAGCCCTCGCCGCACAACGTCTCGACCATCGAGTCGATGATCGAGCGGAGCTGGGCGGCGGCCTCCGGCGGTGTCGTGGCCTGTGGTCCGGCGATCGCGCGTACGGCCTGGTCCACCGCGTTCAGGTAGGCGACGACCAGGTCGTCCTTGCTGGGGAAGTGCCGGTAGAACGTGGCCCGCGTGACCCCCGCCTCCGAGATCACCCGGTCGACCCCGACGGCCCGGATCCCTTCGGCGTAGAACAGCGACGAAGCGGTGCGCAGGAGGCGCTCCCGGGCCTCGGAGAAGCGCGGGGCGACGGGCGTGGACATGTGACCAGAGTAGCAGAGAGAACGTTCGGTCTTGCATCTTCCGCCGAGCCGTGCCAGAGTCCTCAGCAGCAAGACCGAACGTTCTACCTCTTCTCGGGAGCACATCATGAAGGTCCTCTACACCGCCGCCGCCATGTCCAGCGGAGACGCCCGCAACGGCCACGTCCGGTCGTCCGACGGCATCCTGGACTTCGACCTCAGGGCCCCGAAGGAGATGGGCGGCCCCGGCGGCGCCACGAACCCGGAGCAGCTCTTCGCCGCGGGCTACTCGGCCTGCTTCCACTCCGCGCTCAAGGTCGTCGCCAAGAGCAAGAAGGTGGACGTGACGGACTCCGCGGTCTCCGCCGAGGTCGGCATCGGCTCGAACGACGCGGGCGGCTTCGCCCTCACCGTCGCCCTGCACGTCGAGCTCGCCGGCGTGGACCAGGCCACCGCGGACGAGCTCGCGGCGGCCGCCCACCAGGTCTGCCCGTACTCCAACGCCACCCGCGGCAACATCGAGGTCACCGTGGACGCGACCGTCGCCTAGGGGGCGGTCACCGCGGAGCGGCGTGCCGGACCCTGCGCCGGATCGGCAGGGCCGGGGCGCTGCAGGTCGCACGGCACGGACCGGACCAGGTCCCCTTGGACCTCCCAGCCCAGAAGGACCCGGTACCGGCCGCAGCCGGAGCAGATCTGATAGCGGACCCGGCCGGCCGAGGTGTCGTGCCCGGAGACGTCGTGAAAGGTGCAGGAGCGCATGACCGGGACTGTGCTGTAATCATCTAGTGCACTTCAACGCTTACAGCGGCCGGGGTGGCCTGCTCGCCGCCGAGCTGGCCAACCTCCAGCCGCTGACCAGCGTGGACGCCCTGCAGGACGCCCTGGCGCGGCATCTCGTGAGGCGCGCCACGGTCTCCCCGGAGCAGGTCGGTCCGCTGCTGGCCTGGGGAGACCGGCTGCGGCCCGCCTTCGCCGCCGGGCCGGACGTCGTCCGGGTGGTGAACGCGCTCCTCGACGAGGCCGCGGCCAGGCCGTTCCTGTCCGTCCACGACGGCCAGCCCCCACACGTGCACTTCGCCCCGGAGTCCGCGGACGTCGTCACCCGGGTCCGGGCCGTCACCGCGGGGAGCCTCGCGACGGTCATCGCCGAGGCGGGGCCGGACCGGATCGGCGCCTGCGCGGCGCCCGGCTGCGAGCGCGTCTTCGTCGACGTGTCCCGCGGCGGCCGCCGCGCGTTCTGCTCCCGGACCTGCGCGACCCGCGTCCACGTGGCGGCCCATCGCGCGGCCCGGGCCCGTTGACGGCTACCAGGTGTCGATGTTGGGCCGGACCTTCTGCGGCTGCGGGCCCACCTTCCGCGCGGGGAACTGGCTGGTGATCCAGCGCCGGGTCTCGGCCGGGTCGATCACGTCGTCCAGCTCGAAGACCGTGGCCGTGGCGAGCGCCTTCCCCTTCTCGTACTCCGCGGCGACCATCTTCTCGAACAGCGCCTGCCGCTCGTCGGGGTCCTCGACGGCGTCGAGCTCCTTGCGGTAGCCCAGCCGGACCGCGCCCTCCAGGCCCATCCCGCCCAGCTCCCCCGTCGGCCAGGACACCGAGAAGGTGGGGGCCTTGAGGCTGCCGGCCGCCATCGCCTGCGCGCCCAGGCCGTAGCACTTGCGGATGATCACCAGGCCGAGCGGGACGGACAGGTTCGCGCCGATGACGAACAGCCGGCTGAAGTGCCGCACCGTCGCCTCGCGCTCGGACGCGGTGCCGACCATGAAGCCCGGGGTGTCGCACAGCGAGACGACGGGCAGCCCGAACGCGTCGCAGAGCTGCAGGAACCGGGCCGACTTGTCCGCGGCGTCCCGGTCGATCGCCCCGCCGAGGTGGGCCGGGTTGTTCGCGATCAGCCCCATCGGGCGGCCCTCGACCCGGATCAGCGCGGTGATCATCCCCGCGCCGAACCCCCGCCGCAGCTCCAGCACCGACCCGTCGTCCGCGAGGCCGTCGATCACCGCGCGCATGTCGTAGACCCGCAGGCGGTTCTCCGGGACGACGTGGCGCAGCCTCCGCTGGTCCGGCGCGGTCCAGGCCGCCACCGGGCCCTGGAAGTACGACAGGTACCGCTTCGCGACGCGGGTGGCCTCCGCCTCGTCCGGCACCAGCACGTCGACGACCCCGTTGGGCACCTGCACGGACATCGGGCCGACGTCGTCCGGCGCCACGACCCCGAGCCCGCCGCCCTCGATCATCGCCGGGCCGCCCATGCCGAGGCTCGTGCCCTCCACCGCGATGATCACGTCGCAGACGCCGAGCAGCGCGGCATTGCCCGCGAAGCACCGGCCCGCGACGACGCCGACCAGCGGGACCAGCGCGGAGAGCCTGCCGAACAGCTCGAACGCCGGGACGTCCAGCATCGACGCCCAGCTGCCGTCCGTGTCCCCGGGCCGTCCTCCCCCGCCCTCCGCGTAGACGACGACCGGGAGCCGGCGCCGCTCGGCGAGCTCGAAGATCCGGTCCTTCTTCTTGTGGTTGGTGAAGCCCTGGGTGCCGGCGAGGACCGTGTAGTCGTAGGACAGCACGATGGCCCCGGCGTTCTCCTCGCCGACGAGGTCCGCGTTGATCGTCGCGGTCCCGGCCAGCATCCCGTCCGCGGGGGTGCGCTCGATGAGGTCCGAGAGCGGGCGCCGCAGGCGCTGCGCCGCGATGGCGAGCGCACCGAACTCGACGAAGGAGCCGTCGTCGCAGAGGTCCGCGAGGTTCTCCCGGGCGGTGCGCAACCCCGTCTTCCGGCGCTTGGCGACGGCGGGGCCGCGGCGCTCGTCCAGGCCGATCGCGTGCCGTTCGAGCACCTCGGCGAGGTCCGGCCGGATCAGCTCCGGATCGATCTCGGCGACTGCGGCGGCGTCCTCCGCCAGCCCCTCGACGGGTTCGAGGACGACCAGCACGTCCCGTGCGGCGACGGTGCCCCCCGCCGCGGCCGCGAGGGTCCGCACGATCCCGGACGCCGGGGCCGTCACGACGTGCTCCATCTTCATCGCCTCGAGCACCAGCAGGGTCTGCCCCGCGCGCACCTGCGCACCCTCGGCCACCTCGACGGACACCACGGTGCCCGGCGCGTCCGAGCGCAGCGCGAGCGCCCCGTCCGGCACGGTGACCTGCGACGACGCGCCTTCGACGACGGCCGCCGCCGGGCCCTCGACGTAGCGGTGGGGCCGGGCGGTGCCGAGGATCTCGGGCAGGTGCTCCTCCAGGAACCCGGTGCTGAGCTCCCCGGCGCGGAACGCGGGATGCGCGACGATCCCGGCCAGGACGTCCACGTTGGTGTCCGCGCCCGCCACATTCACCTCGCAGAGCGCGCGGTGGGCCCGGTCCGCGAGCGCGGCGAGGTCCGGGGAGCGGTCGTGCACGATCAGCTTCGCGAGCAGCGAGTCGTAGCGCAGGCTCGTGCGGTAGCCGACGTAGCCCGCGGCGTCCACGCGCACGCCGCGGCCGGACGGCAGCTCGAACGCCGTCAGCGTGCCGCCGGCGGGGGTGATCGTCCCGTCCGGGTTGGTGGTCTCCAGGGTGATCCGGGCCTGCAGCGCGGCGCCCCGCGGCGCCGGCGCCTCCGCCTGGGTGAGCCCGAGATCGGCGAGCGAGCGACCCGCGGCGAGCTCGATCTGCGCCCGCACGAGATCGACGCCGGTGACCTCCTCGGTGATCGTGTGCTCCACCTGCAGGCGGGGGTTGACCTCGATGAACGCCGTCCGGGTGCCGCTCACCAGGAACTCGACCGTGCCCAGCCCGGCGTACCGGACGGACTCCCCCAGCCGCACCGCGGCCGCGAGCAGCTCCGCCCGGACCGGGGCGGGCAGCCCCGGACTGGGCGCCACCTCCACGATCTTCTGGTGCCGCCGCTGGATCGAGCAGTCCCGCTCGCCGAGCTGGGTGACGGCGCCGGTGCCGTCCCCGAGGATCTGCACCTCGACGTGCCGGGCCGGCGCGAGGAGCTCCTCGGCGTAGACCCGGTCGTCGCCGAACGCGGACCGCGCCTCGGACGCGCAGCGCTCGAAGTCCGCGACGAGCGTCCCGGGGTCCGTGACCCGACGCATCCCGCGCCCGCCGCCGCCCGAGACCGCCTTGAGCATCACCGCGCCCGGGGTGGGCAGCGAGCGCTGGAACTCCTGCGCGCCGGCCACGTCCACGGGGCCGTCCGTCCCGGCGAGCACGGGGAGCCCGGCGGTCCGGGCCAGTTCGCGGGCGCGGGTCTTGTCCCCGAACGCCGCCAGGATCTCCGGCGACGGGCCGACGAAGACGATCCCCCGCTCCGCACACGCCTCGGCGAACAGCGCGTTCTCGCTGAGGAACCCGTAGCCGGGGTGGATCGCGTCCGCGCCGGCCTCCACCGCCGCCCGCAGCACGTCGGCGACGTCCAGGTAGGCGGGGACGCCGGATCCGCGCAGCGCGACGGCGGAGTCCGCCTTCGCGACGTGCGGGGCGTCCGCGTCGTCCGCGGCGAACACCGCGACGGAGGCGATCCGGAGGTCCGCGGCGGCGCGGGCGATCCGGATCGCGATCTCGCCGCGGTTGGCGATGAGCAGCCGGGTGATCACTGCGTCGTGAACCTCACCATTCCGGAGTAGAGCGCGGACAGCGCGGCGATCGCGTCGTCCCTGGTCAGAGTGCCCGCGGCCACCAGGTCGGCGTACCGCTCCACCATCCCCTGCACGGCCTGGGCGGTGAGCTCGGGGGATGCGGCGGGCCGGGCGAACCCGTCGCGTTCCAGGCGTTCGACGAACCGGCGGTGCCGCCGGGTGGGTACCGCCCGGATCTCGTCCAGGACGCGGCGCATCTCGGGATCGACCAGCGCCTGGTGGGAGATCACCCGCAGCAGCGCGATGCTTCCGGTCCACGCGTCCAGGTAGGCGGCCAGCGCGGCGTTCCATACCTCCGTGGGCGTGCCGGACGCGGTGACGTCCTGGGCCGCGCAGAGCCGCTCGCGCACCTCGGCGGCGAGCGCGCCGAAGATCTCGGTCCTGGAGGAGAAGTACACGTAGAAGGTGGCGCGGCCGGTGCCGGCACCCGTCGTGATGTCCGCGACCGTCGTCCGGGCGAAGCCCTGCGCGGCGAAGGCGACCTCGGCGGCCCTCAGCAGGCGCGCGCGGGTGGGGCTGTCGTCCCGGTCCTTCGCGTCCCGGACCGCCCAGGTCCCCACCGGCGCCGGAGTCGGCGCAGACATCCCGCCATGCTCAGTGACATTGACGTTGGTGTCAATGACCGCGGATCGGCCGGCCGCCGATCCGTCCTGCGCGACGCCGGATCAGCTGCCCGCCACCGGGACGCAGATCGGGGCGGCCGGCTCCTGCACCCGCGGCGCGACGTCCGCGTCCGACGGGACCGTGGCCGGGCCGAGCGCGACCCGCACCGTGGCCGTGCCGCCCGCCGGGACCGGGACGACCTGCACGTCCGGGCCGTAGCCCGAGGCCGTGAGCGTGTAGGACCCGCTGGGCAGGTCGTCGAAGGCGAAGACGCCGTCGCACCCGGTGACGGCGGAACCGACCACCTGACCCCGCTCGTCGACGAGCGTGGCGACCGCCTCCGGGACCACGCGGCCGGAACCACCGGCCCGGACCGTGCCCTGCAGGCGGGCCCCGCCCGGGAGTTCCAGGTCCCGGTGCGCGGTGACCCCGTCGACGAGGTCGACGGCCGAGGCCACCGGCTGGTAGCCCTCCCCCGAGGCGGTCATCGTGTAGGTGCCCGCCGCCACCCCGTCGATCCGGTAGCGGCCCTCGGCGTCCTTCCGGGCCGAGCCGGCGACGTCCCCACGGGCGTCGATCAGGGTGATCGTGACGTCCGGGGCCGGTACGGATCCGGCCACAGCGTCCGGCAGCCGGACCGAGCCGAGGAGCCCGCTGGTACCGGAGAGCAGGACGTCGTGCCGGACGGGGACGTCCGCCACCGGGATCATCACGGCGTGCGGCTGGAGCGCACCCGACGCCGCGACCAGCAGGAACGTGCCTCCGGCCGGCAGCACGACGCGGTAGGAGCCGTCCCGCCCGCTGACCACGCGCCCGACCTGGGCGCCGTCGGGGGCCGTCACGGTGACGACCGCGCCGGGGAGGCCGGCGCCGTGGGCACCGGTGACCCGGCCGTGCACCGCGGGCCCCTCGGCGGTCCGGGCGGCCGGTGCGGGCTCGGCCGCCATCGCAGGCGCGGCGCCGGGAGCAACGCCGACCGGAGCAACGGCAACGGGGGCAACGGGGACGGCGGCGGCAGCAGCAACGGCGACGGGAGCGGGGCCGGGCGCCCCACCCGCGGCCGCGGCGTCCGCCCCGGCCTGCTGCTCCAGGCCGCTCGCGGTGCGCAGCGGCACCTCCTTGATGAACAGGACCGCCAGCAGCGTGATCACCGACAGGATGCCCGCGATCAGGAAGATGCGGGCGGTGCCGTCCCCGTAGGCGGCCCGGACGATCGCCGCGACGAAGGGCGGTAGCTCGTTCAGGCTGCCGATGCCCACCTCGCCGGACGCCACCGAGCCGGAGGCGGGGACACCCGCGTCGGTCAGCCCCCGCGTCGTGAGGTTCGCGACCTGCGTCGCGAGGACCGCACCGAGGACCGAGACGCCGACGGTGCCGCCGAGGGAGCGGAAGAACCCGACGGTCGAGCTCGCGGCGCCGAGGTCCTTGACCGCGACGGTGTTCTGCACGGCGAGCACGAGGTTCTGCATCGTCATGCCGAGGCCGAGGCCCAGGACCGCGAGGTAGACGCCGATCAGCACCATGCCGGTCTCGTGGTCGATCGTCGCCAGCAGGCCGAAGCCCACGACCAGGAGCACCGAGCCGCCGACCAGGAAGCCCTTCCAGCGGCCGAGCCTGGTGATCAGCGCGCCGGACACGGTGGCCGAGACGGCGGAGCCGAGGATCATCGGCATCGTCAGCAGGCCGGACGCGGTGGGCGAGTAGCCGCGCGCGATCTGGAAGTACTGGCCCAGGAACACCGCGCTGCCGAACATCGCGACACCCACCGCGACGCTCGCGACCACGGCGAGGGTGGTGGTGCGCTCCTTGAACAGGTAGAGCGGGATGATCGGCTCCGGCACCCTGGACTCGACGACCACGGCGAGGGCCAGGACCACGATGCCGCCGCCCAGCAGCAGGAACGACGTGCCCGAGGCCCACTCGAAGTCGTTGCCCGCGAGGGTGACCCAGATCAGCAGGTCGCAGACCCCGGCGGCGATCAGGGCCGCCCCCAGGTAGTCGATGACGACCTTGCGCCTGACGACCGGGAGGTTCAGCGTGCGCTGGACGAGGATGAGTGCGGCGACCGCGAAGGGGACGCCGAAGAAGAAGCACCAGCGCCAGCCGAGCCAGTCCGTGTCCACGATGACGCCGCCGATCAGCGGGCCCGCGACGGTCGCGACGGACATCACCGCGGCCATCGGACCGGTGTAGCGGCCCCGCTCCCGCGGGCTGATCATCGCGGCCATCACGATGACGACCAGGGACTGCAGCGCACCGAGGCCCAGGCCCTGGACCGCGCGCCAGCCGATCAGGATCGGCACCGTGGTGGAGAAACCGGCCGCGACCGACCCGCCGACGTAGAGCAGGATCGAGATCTGGACCAGCAGCTTCTTGCTGAACAGGTCCGAGAGCTTGCCCCAGATCGGGGTGCTGGCCGTCGAGGAGAGCAGGGTGGCGGTGACGAGCCAGGTGTACTGGCTCTGCGAGCCGTGCAGGTCCGTGATGATCGTCGGCAGCGCGTTGGACACGATCGTCGCCGAGAGCATGGCGGTGAACAGGGCCAGGAAGAGCCCGGACAGCGCCTCGACGATCTGCCGGTGCGTCATCGCCGCCGGCAGCGCCGTGCCGGCGGACTCCCCCTCGGCACGACCTGTCTCGTTCTGGTGGAGCGCGGCGGTGGGCGCGCTGCCGGAGCTGGACACGTGGATCTCCTCGTGCTGGTACTCGTGCTGGTCGGGCCGGTTCAGGACGCGGGAACCGGGGCCGGGAGCCTGCGCTGACGCCCCGCACCGTGGACGGCCTCGCCGATGAGCTGGTCCACGACGCCGCGGAAGCCGATCGCGAGGCGGCGCACCTCGGCGTCGTCGAGGTCCTCCAGCGCGGCGGCGAGCTGCAGGTTGCGGTACCTGCGGTGCTCGGCGAGCGCGGCGCGCCCGGCCTCGGTGAGGACCAGCAGCTGCGCGCGCCGGTCCTCCGGGTCCGGCCGGCGGCCCACGTGGCCGAGCTCTGAGAGCGCGACGACGCGCCGGCTGACGACCGACGGATCGACGTCGAGGTCCCCGGCGACGCAGCCGAGGCGCCGCTCCCCCTGGTGCGCGAGCAGGGTCAGCATCGACGCGTGCCAGATCGGCAGTTCCGGGCCGGTCACGGAACCGGGAGCCGGCCTCGCGATGCGGCTGAGCCTGGCCACGGCGTACACCACGTCGGCGACCTCGCCCGCGGTGCTCTCGGTGATCACTGGGGACATCTCCCTTGGTTGCCACACGCAACCATACACAGATGGTTGCACCACGCAATTGTCAGGGTCCCGCATCACAGCACCGCGCGGCGGCGGCCTACTTCAGATCGGCGAGCTCCGCGAGCCGGGTGGCGCAGCCGTCGATGATGGTGCGGGCGATCTCCCCCGCGGGCCGCAGCTCCGCGAACCCCCCGACGACCTGTCCGATGAAGAAGGACTCGAGGGCGAGCGCGCCCTCGTGCCCGGCGTCCGCGGCCTCGTCGATCCGCGCCCACGCGTCCGAGATCAGCATCGGCTGCAACGGCAGGGGCAGGGGCGCCGGGCTCCCCTCCTTCTCCCACTCGTCGTGCCAGGCGCTGCGCAGCTGCCGGGAGGGCTTGCCGGTCCGGACCTTCGAGCGGACGGTGTCCGAGCTGGTCGCCGCGAGGAACTTCCGCTTCACCGACACCGGGGAGATGTCCTCGTGGCTGGACAGCCACACCGAGCCGCACCAGACCCCGGCGGCGCCGAGCGCCAGCGCCGCGGCCATCTGCCGGCCGGTGGCGATCCCGCCCGCCGCGAGCACCGGGACGTCCCCGGCCAGCTCCACGACCTCGGGGGTGAGCACCATCGTCGCGATCGTCCCGGTGTGTCCTCCGGCCTCCGTGCCCTGCGCGATCAGCAGGTCCACCCCCGCGGCGAGCTGGCGGCGGGCGTGCTCCGGGGTGCCGCACAGGGAGGCGACCACGACGTCCGCGGCCCGCGCGCGCTCCACGAGCGTGGGCGGGGGCGGACCCAGCGCGTTGGCGACCAGCGCGATCGGATGGGCGAACACGACGTCGAGCAGCGCAGGGACCCCGGAGGGGTCCAGGTTCGCGATGAGCTCGCCGTCGGGTTCGTGCGGGGTGCCCGCGGGGATGTCGTAGCGGATCAGCAGTTCCTCCACGAACCGCACGTGCTCGTCCGGGATCTGCGCCCGCAGGCCGGCCGCGAGCGTCGCGCGGTCCCCGGATCCGCGTAGCGCTGCCGTGGTGACCGGGACCAGCAGGTCCACCCCGTACGGACGGCCCTCGACCTGCTGCTCGATCCACGTCAGCTGGGCGTCGAGCTCGGCCGGGCTGTAGGCGGAGGCGGCGAGCACCCCGAGCCCGCCCGCGCGGCTGACCTCCGCGACCACCCCCGGCGAGCGGTTGAAGCCGACCAGCGGCGCGTCGATGCCCAGCAGGTCCGTCACGGCGGTGTGCACGGTTCCGAACGGTAGGCGTCCGGAACGGCCGCGGGCAAGTCCGGCACGAGACGGACATCTCCCCTGCCCCAGGTTGAGTCTGATGCACCTGCATGGTTAGCGTCCCTGGGAGGACGGCTGTCCGGAAAGCGGGTGCGAGGATGACGGGGCGCGACGACGACGGGCGGGACGAGACCGAGCGGCGGCTGGGCATCACGGTGGTCGGCACCGTGCAGCGCGAGGCCTGGGCGGCGCGGGAGCTGCCGCCCGTCGAGCGGCTCGACGCCGGGCTGTGGTCCGTGCCCGTCCCGATCCCGCGCAACCCGCTGCGGTACACGCTGAGCTACCTGATCCCCGCGGACGACGGCATCGTCGTCGTGGACCCGGGATGGGACACCGACGAGGGCTGGGCCGCCCTCACCCGCGGCCTCGTCTCGGCGGGGGCCTCGTTCTCCGACGTCACCGGCATCGTGGCCACCCATGTGCACGGGGACCACCACGGGATGTCCGCCCGGCTGCAGGAGCGGACGGGGGCCTGGGTCGGCATGCACCCCGCCGAGCGGGACTCGCTGCCCCAGCGCACCGGCCTGCTCCGCCGCGTCGACGTCCGCGCCTCCCAGACCCGCTGGCTGCGGTCCGCGGGCGCCTCCGAGACCGACGTCGTGGAGCTCTGCGGCGTCCCCGTGGACGACTGCGAGGCCCACGACCTCCCGGACCGCCGCCCGATGGCCGAGCCGGACGTCCTGCTCCACGACGGCGACGCACTTCCGGTGCGCGGCCGGACGATCCGCACGGTCTGGACGCCCGGGCACACCCCCGGGCACATCTGCCTCCTGGAGCCCGACGCCGGGGTGATGCTCACCGGGGACCACGTGCTGCCGCGGATCACCCCGAACATCGGCCTGGCGCCGGACCTCGCGGGCGCCCCGCTGGCCCTGTTCCTGGACTCGCTGGAACGCGTGGCGGAGTACGACCAGCAGCTCGACGGCCTCACGGCCCTGCCGGCACACGAGTACCGCTTCCGCGGTCTCGCCGGGCGGGCCCGCACGCTCCAGGCACACCACGCGGAACGCTGCCGGGAACTGCTCGACGTCGTCGAGCGACTGGGGGCCCCCACGCTGTGGGAGGTCACGAAGGCGCTGACCTGGTCCCGCCCGTGGGCCGAGGTCGGTCCGATGCGCATCGGCGCGCTCGCCGAGACCGGCGCGCACGTCCGGCACCTGGTGGACCTCGGGCAGTTGGTCTGGGAGGGCGCCGTGCCGGCGTTCAACCGCTCCGGGGACGACGAGCCGAGCCGGGTGCGGCTGAGCGAGCCGGCCCGGACGACCGTCGCATGAGCTCCGGCGGCGGGACCGTCCCGGGCTCGACCCCGGTCGTCATCGGGGTCGGGCAGTTCTCCGAACGGATCGACGACCCGGGCTACCGCCGCCTGTCCCCCGTCGAGCTGGCGGCGGCCGCGGCCGCCGCCGCGCTCGCGGACACCGAGGCCGATCCCGCCGAGGTCGCGTCCGCGATCGAGGTGCTCGCGGCGATCCGCCAGTTCGAGATCTCCACGCCGTTCTCGGTCGCGCCGCTCGGGCACTCGGACAACGTCCCCCGCTCGGTGGCGCGCCGGATCGGGGCCGACCCCGCGCGGGCGGTCCTCGAGGTCGTCGGCGGCCAGGGTCCGCAGCACCTGGTCACCGAGCTGGCCGGGCTGATCGCGGCCGGTGGCGCCGAGGTGGCGCTGGTCGTGGGCTCCGAGGCGATCTCCACGGTCCGGCGCCTCGCCGGGACCCCGGACGCACCGGACTTCACCGAGACGGTCGGCGGCCGGCTCGAGGACCGCGGCTACGGCCTCGAGGGGCTGTCGTCACCGGAGCAGCGGGCCCACGGCCTGCTGGGTGCGCCGAGCCAGTACGCCCTGTTCGAGAACGCGCGCCGGGCCCGGCTGGCACAGACGCGCGAGGAGTACGCACTCGGCATGGGGGCCCTGTTCGCCCCGTTCACCGAGGTCGCCGCGGCCAACCCGCACGCCGCCGCCCCCACCGTCCGGGACGCCGCGGAGCTCGCCACCCCCACCGCCCGCAACCGGCCGATCGCGGACCCGTACCTGCGCTACCTCGTGGCCCGGGACCAGGTGAACCAGGGCGCCGCCGTGCTCGTGGCTTCCGTCGACGCCGCGCGCCGGCTCGGGGTGCCCGAGGACCGGTGGGTGTACCTGCACGGGCACGCGGACCTGCGGGAACGCGAGCTGATGGAGCGACCGGACCTCAGCGTGTCCCCCGCGTCGGTACGGGCGGTGCAGCACGCGCTCGAGGTCGCCGGCATCGGGCTCGCCGACGTCGCCGTCCTCGATCTCTACAGCTGCTTCCCGATCGCCGTCTCGAACCTCTGCGACGGCCTCGGGCTCGCCCCGGACGACCCGCGCGGGCTCACCCTCACCGGCGGCCTGCCGTTCTTCGGCGGTGCGGGCAACAACTACTCCGCGCACGGGATCGCCGAGGCGGTCGCGCGGCTGCGGGCGGCACCGGGCACCTTCGGCCTGGTCGGGGCCAACGGCGGCGCACTCAGCAAGTACTCGGCGGGTGTCTACTCGACGACCCCGACGGCGTGGCGCGCGGACCGCAGCGCGGAGATCCAGGCGGAGCTCGACGCCGTCCCGGCCCCGGCGTACGCCCCGCACCCGCGGGGCCCGGCGAGGATCGAGACCTACACCGTCGTCCACGGGAAGCAGGGCCGCACCGGCGTCGTGGTCGGGAGGCTCGTCGACGGTCCGGACGCCGGGGCGCGCTTCCTCGCCCGCTCCACGGCGGAGCCGATGCTGGAGGTGCTGTCCACCGGCGAGCCGATCGGGGCCACCGTCCTCGTCGCCCCGGGAGACGGCGTCAACGAGGTCACGCCCGGCTGACCCCGCCCGGCGCGGGCAGCACCTTCCGCTCGGCGAGCACCCGCAGCCAGTGCCGGAAGGACAGCTCGGTGTCCATGCAGCCCGCGAACCCCGCCTGCCGGATCTTCACCGTGCTCACCAGGACCGGGGGCGGCGGCTCGGTGACGCCGTGGGCGAAGCAGAAGTCCGCGTAGAAGTGGGACTCGCCCAGCAGCGCGTCGAGCGGCAGGGGTCGCAGTCCCCCGCGGGCGACGATCGCGTCCCAGACGTCGGCGTGGGCCGGGAGGAACTCCGCCAGCCGCACGGGGACGTCCGGTGCGGCCTCGATCCCCATCTCCTCGGCGAGCGCCGGCCACAGGTCCCGCCAGCCGAAGGCCTCCCCGTTGGTCAGGTTGAAGATCTCGTCCCGGGCCGCGGGCGCCGTGGCCGCCCACACGGCCGCGTCCGCGACGAGCCGGACGTCGACGGCCTCGGTCGCGTACGGCGCACCGCCGGGGAACCCGAACGGCAGGCCGAGCTCCCGGCACAGCGCCGCGTACACGCCGATCACCGGCGGCAGGTTCATCGCCACGCCGTACGCGGGGCCGATCACCACCTGCGGACGCAGGACCGTCCAGCCGAACCCGTGGGCCGCGGCGGCGTCGCGGAGGTGGTCCTCCTGCAGCCAGTAGAAGTTCGGGTGGTCGTCCCGCGGGGAGCGCTCCCGGGCCGGTAGCGGGACGCGGTGCAGGTGGGCGCCGTAGGCCTTGGTGCCCTGCAGCAGCGTCACGTGGTCGAGCCCCGGGGCCAGCGGGTCGAGCAGGGCCCGGAACATCGCGAGGTTGTCCCGCATCTGCTCCGGGTCCCGCCATCCACGCACGAGTCCCGGCTTCTCGGTCAGGGCGGTGAAGACGAGATGGCTCGCGCGCACGTCCCGGACCGCCTCGGCGGTGGCCCGCGCGTCCCGCAGGTCGACGGCGACGTGCCGGAACCGGACCCCGGCGTCGACCTCCGGGACCCGCCGGGACACCGCGACGACGTCCCATCCCGCCGCGGCGAAGGACTCCACGGCGGCGGCACCCACGAGCCCGCTCGCACCCGCGACGACGACGGTGCCGGTCATGTCGGGATGTTCGCCCGCCGGCCGCCCCCGGGTCAAGCAGCTGCATCAGCCGCGACGTCGCCAACGTCACACCACTGTCCGCTTCTCGGACACCTCATGCAGGCGCTTCAGACGTACCGTCCCTACATGGCACGGAGTGACGGCAGTGCGGCCGCGACGGACCTGTCCACCCACCGGGTGGAGCAGGCCCTCGCGGAGCTGCGACGCGGGCGGATGGTCCTGGTCGTCGACGACGAGGACCGCGAGAACGAGGGCGACCTCATCATGGCGGCCGAGTCGGCCACCCCCGAGGCGATGGCCTTCATGATCCGCCACAGCAGCGGCATCCTCTGTGTGGGCATCACCGAGGAACGGGCCGAGGAGCTCCGCCTGCCGCCGATGGTGGACCACGGGGACGATCCCCGCGGCACCGCGTTCACGGTCTCCGTGGACCTCAAGGTCGGCACCACCACCGGCGTCTCCGGGTCGGACCGGGCGCTGACCGTGCGCGCCCTCGCGGACGCCGGCACCCGCCCGACGGACCTGACCCGTCCCGGACACGTGTTCCCGCTCGTCGCCCGCGCGGGCGGCGTGCTCCAGCGCGCCGGGCACACCGAGAGCAGCGTGGATCTCTGCCGCCTCGCCGGCCTCGAGCCCGCGGGTGTGCTGGCCGAGATCACCAACGACGACGGCACCATGGCCCGGCGCCCGGAGCTGCGGGCGTTCGCCGCCCAGCACGGGCTCGCCACCCTGGCCGTCGCGGACATCGTCCGCTACCGCCGCGCCACGGAGACCCTGGTGCGCCGCGAGGCCGCCGGGCGCGTCCCGTCGGACCACGGCGAGTTCACGATGTACTCCTACCGCTCCGTCACCGACGGCATCGAGCACGTCGCGATCGTGAAGGGCGAGGTCGACCAGCGCGGCGCCGCCCCCGGCACCCCGTCGGCCGAGCCGGTGCTCGTGCGCGTGCACTCGGAGTGCCTCACCGGGGACGTCTTCGGCTCCCGGCGCTGCGACTGCGGCGAGCAGCTCGAGGCGGCCATGGCCCGGATCGGCGAGGAGGGCCGCGGCGCGGTCGTCTACCTCCGCGGACACGAGGGCCGTGGGATCGGCCTGTCCCACAAGCTCCGCGCCTACACGCTGCAGGACGCCGGGATGGACACCGTCGAGGCCAACCTCGCGCAGGGCCTGCCCGTGGACAGCCGCGAGTACGGCTTCGGCGCGGCGATCCTGCGGGACCTCGGCGTCATGGACATCCGGCTGATGACGAACAACCCGGCGAAGTACCGCGGGCTGGCCGGGCACGGTGTGAACATCGCCGGCCGCGAGCCGATCGTCGTCACCCCGAACCCGGACAACCTGAGCTACCTCACCACCAAGCGCACGCGGATGGACCACGCGCTGGGCACCGGCGAGGACGCGGGCACCGAGGTCTCCTGAGCCTCGGGTGCGGGGCCCACACCGGAGGAGTCCGGTGCGGGGCCCGCGCCCGGCTCATGCCACGAGCTGGAGATGTTCACCCGTGGCAACGCCTGGACGATCCGCCAGGTGCTGGAGGAGAAGGCGCTCTGCGGGACCACCATGGCCCTGATCGGCAGCCCGACGCAGATCGCGGACGAGCTGATCCGGTGGATGGACGAGACGGACCTCGACGGGTTCACCATCGCGCGCATCGTGGCGCACGAGACGTTCGAGGCGTTCATCGACCTGGTCGTCCCGGTGCTGCAGGAGCGGGGCCGCTACAAGACGCAGTACGCGCCGGGGACCTTCCGGGAGAAGCTCTTCGGCACCAGCCTGATCCCCGCCACGCACACGGCGGGGAGCTACCGCCGCTGACGCCGTCGGCGGGATGTGGCCGGACGGGCCGGGGCTCTCGGGGCGCCCGGCCCGTCCGCCTGTCCTAGTTCCCCGCGACCGCGGCCGGCGTGCCGACGGTGGAGGCGAGCCTGCCGGTGATGATCTCCTCCGCCTCGGCGACGATGCGGGTGATCAGCTCCTCGCAGGTCGGGATGTCCTTGATCAGGCCCTGGACCATGCCGGCGCTCCAGATGCCGTGGTCCACATCCCCGGTCTCGTAGACCTTGACGCCGCGGACACCCGCGACGAGGTCCTTGATGTCCTCGAACTTCGCGCCCTCGTTCAGCCTCGCGACGACCTCGCGGGAGACGGCGTTGTCCGCCACGCGCGCGGTGTTGCGGAGCTGGCGGAAGATCAGCTGGGTGTCCCGCTCCCCCGCCTCCACCAGGCGCTCCTTGACGTTCTGGTGGATGCCGGACTCGACGGTCGCCATGAACCGGGTGCCCATGTTGATGCCCTCGGCGCCGAGCGCGAGCGCGGCGACGAGGCCCCGGCCGTCCGCGAACCCGCCGGAGGCGATGAACGGGATCTCGATGGCGTCCGCGGCGGCGGGCAGCAGGATCAGCCCGGGGACGTCGTCCTCACCGGGGTGACCGGCGCACTCGAAGCCGTCGATGCTCAGCGCGTCGACACCCAGGCTCTGGGCCTTCACGCCGTGCCGGACGCTCGTGCACTTGTGGATGACCTTGATCCCGTGCGCGTGGAAGTGCGTCAGGTGCTCGGTCGGGTTCGAGCCGGCCGTCTCGACGAAGGGGACGCCCTCGTCGATGATCGCCTGCCGGTACTCCGCGTAGGGCGGCGGCGTGATCGCCGGCAGGATCGTCAGGTTGACGCCGAACGGCTTGTCCGTGAGCTCGCGGCAGCGACGGATCTCCTTCCGCAGGTCGTCCGGCGTGGGCTGGGTCAGGGCCGTGATGAAGCCCAGACCGCCGGCGTTCGCGACGGCCGCGACGAGCGGCGCCCGGCCGACCCACTGCATGCCACCCTGCACGACGGGGTGTTCGACGCCGAACAGCTCCGTGAAGCGTGTCCTCATTGCGCGCGCTCCTCCTCCTCACGCCCGCTGCACCGGCAGATCCGATACTGAACGAACGATCGAATGCTTTGGGCCCGACTCTGCCTGGCTGTCGACCATGACGTCAACGTGCGTTCCGTCGCTCCCCACCCCGTTGACCGTTCGAGGCGCTCGACTTAACGTTCGATCAGCCAGCCGCCCGTTCGGCCTGTACAGGGTCGACGCCGACCACGGGAGAGCCGATGCTGATCGGGCACTTCGTCGAGAACGCCGCACGGCACGAGCCGGAGCGGGTCGCCGTGCAGTTCGGCACCCACCGGCTGACCTACGGCGCCCTGCGGGACCGCTCCGCCCTGCTCGCCGAGGCCCTGGAGCGCACCGGGCCGGCCCCGCGGGTGGCGCTGCTGGCGGACAACCGGCCCGAGGCCAACGAGCTGCACATCGGCGTCCCGATGGCCGGCGGCACGCTGACGTTCATCAACCAGCGGCTGGGGACCGAGGAGATCACCTACATCCTCGAGCACTCCGAGACGACCGTCCTCGTCGTCGGGCACAACCACGCCCACCACGTCCCGGCGCTGCGCGCGGCGGTCCCCGGGCTGCGGACGGTGGTCGGGATCGGCGTGGAGGTCGGCACGGACACCGACCACCCGGACGTCGACCTGGGGTACGAGGCGCTGCTGGCGACGGCCACCGGCGAGGGCCCGCGCGCCGCCGTCGCACCGCAGGACACCGCGTGGATCGTCTACACCTCCGGGACCACCGGGCGCCCCAAGGGCGTGATGGTCAGCCACCGCAACCTCACCGCGTCGGTGACCAACCTCGTCCTGGGCGTCGGGCACGAGCGGCACATGCGCCAGGCCCAGCCGTTCCCGCAGAGCCACATCACCTCCTACTCGGAGCTGGGCTGCTACGCCGTCGCCGGGACCTACCACCTGATGGCCTCGTTCGACCCGGCCGAGTACCTGCACATGATCGAGCGCGAGCGGATCACCGCGACGTCCATGGCCCCGGCGATGCTCGGCATCCTGCTGGCCCGCGAGGACCTCGCGGACGTCGACGTGTCCAGCGTCCGCCGGATCTCCTACGGCGCCTCCGGCATCTCCCCCACGTTGCTGCGCCGCGCCATGGCCCGGTTCGCCAACGCCGGCTTCTACCAGGGCTTCGGCATGACCGAGCTGGCCGGCAACGCCGCCTGGCTGGACGAGGAGACCCACCGGCTCGGCGTCGCGGACCGGCCCGAGCTGCTGACCCGGGCGGGCCGTGCGGCGCCGTTCGCGGGGATCCGGATCGTCGACGAGCAGGGTGCGGACCTGCCGACCGGGGTCGCCGGGGAGATCGCGGTGCGGGGTGATCAGGTGATGGAGGGCTACTGGCGCAACCCGGAGGCCACCCGGGCGGCGATCCCGGACGGCTGGCTGCGCACCGGGGACGTCGGCACGCTCGACGCGGACGGGCTGCTCAGCGTCGTCGACCGCAAGAAGGACATGATCGTCACGGGCGGCGAGAACGTCTACAGCCTCGAGGTGGAGAACGTGCTGGCCGCGCATCCCGGGGTCGCGGACGCGGCGATCATCGGGCTGCCGGACGAGGTGTGGGGCGAGAACATCTGCGCCGTCGTCGTCGTGGCGGAGGGCGCGGAGCCGACGCCCGAGGAGCTGATCGCGCACGTCCGGGCACACCTGGCGTCCTACAAGAAGCCCAAGGTGGTCCGGTTCGTGGACGCGCTGCCGCGGAACCCGTCGGGAAAGGTCCTCAAGCGCGAGCTGCGGGAGCGTTTCGCCCCTGTGCCCTGACCCGTCCGGTCACTGATCCACCGATTTCGGGGTGCGCTGTATCACCCCGCGCCCGTCCCTCCTCTGGTTCACCAGGACGCCCGGCCCGGACGCCCGTGAACCGGGGAGGAACGATGCGCACTGCCTACCGGGTGCTCGCCTACGTGCTCGCCGCCGAGGTCGTGGTGCAGGCCGCGGCGATCGCCTACGCCCTGTTCGGCCTGACCACCTGGATCGACGGCGGCGGCGTGCTGGACAAGGCCGCGATCGAGGACGAGTCCGTCACCTTCACCGGGGTCGCCGGCTTCATGGTGCACGGCATCAACGGCCAGATCGTCGTACCCGTCCTGGCGCTCGCCCTGCTCGTCGTGGCGTTCTTCGCCCACGTCAGCGGCGGCGTGCGGTGGGCGGCGATCTGCCTGGGGACGGTCGTGGTCCAGGTGCTGCTGGGGATGTTCGCGCACGGCGTCCCGTCGCTCGGCATCCTGCACGGCGCCGTCGCCCTCGGGCTCTTCGCCGCCGCGGTGATCGCCGCGCGCCTCCCCGCCACCGGATCCGCCGAGCCGGCCCGCGCCGCACCGGCGGACCGGTCCTCCGGGATGGCCTGAGCCGGCCCGGAGCCGAGATGCCGCGGCCGGGGGTGGCGGTGGGCGGGCGACGTCGTGGGGTCGTCGCCGGACTCGCCGCCACCCTCGCCGTACTCGGGCCGCTGGGGTGGTTCTGGCAGGACAGCCTGGTCCCGTCGACCTACTCGGTGATGGACCGGGGATCGGTCGACACGGGCGGCGGGGCACCCGTCATGACGACGACCGGGGCCCACCCCATGGCCGGGATGACCGGGATGACCGGGGTGCGCAGCGTCGCGGACCTGCGGGACCCGGCCGCCGGGCCGCCGGACGTCGACCTGACCTTCACCGCGCGGAAGGGGACCGTGCGGCTGGCGTCCGGACAGGTCGTCGAGGACGGGTACACGATCGACGGGACGTCACCGGGCCCGGAGATCCACGCCGTCGAGGGCCAGCTCGTACAGGTGATGCTGCGGAACGCAGACGTGCCGGACGGCGTCACGCTGCACTGGCACGGGCTGGACGTCCCGAACGGGGACGACGGGGTGGCGGGGGTGACCCAGGACGCCGTGCTGCCCGGGATGTCGTTCACCTACCGGTTCACCGCCGAACGGGCCGGGACGTACTGGTACCACTCGCACCAGGTGTCCCACGAGCAGGTGCAGAAGGGGCTCTTCGGCGCCGTGGTGATCAGCCCGCGCGCACCCGCCGAGGTCCCGGACGCTCTCGCGCTCGTCCACCTCTACTCCGGGAACCGCACGGTGAACGGCCTCGCCGGGGACGTGCCCGTCCCGGCCGCGCCGGGCTCCCGCGTGCGCGTACGGGTGGTGAACACGGACAACGGGCCGATGTCCGCGTGGGTGAGCGGCGCGGCGTTCCGGGTGGTCGCCGTGGACGGCCGTGAGCTGCACGAACCCGGCGAGCTGCGGGACACCACGGTCGGCGTGACCGCGGGCGGTCGCGCCGACCTGGAGGTCGCCGTGCCCGCGGACGGGGCGGGCGCCCGCGTCGAGCTCGGCGGGAACGCGGCGATCGTGCTGGGGGGATCCCGGGCGGCACCGTCGCCGAGACCCGGGCGGACCCTGGACCTGCTGGCCTACGGCACACCCGCCCCGCTCGGCCTCGACCCCGGGGCCGCGGACCGGACCTTCACCTACGCCGTGGGCCGCCGCCTCGGGTTCGTCGACGGTGTCCCCGGGATGTGGTGGACGGTGAACGGGCACCTGTTCCCGGACGTGCCGATGTTCGTCGTCCGCGAGGGGGACGTGGTGCGGATGCGGATCACGAACTCCAGCGGCGAGGTCCATCCCCTGCACCTGCACGGCCATCACGCGGTGGTGCTGGCGCACGACGGGGTCCCGGCGAGCGGCAGCCCGTGGTGGTTCGACTCGCTCGACGTGGAGGACGGCGGCAGCTACGACGTCGCGTTCGTGGCGGACAACCCCGGGATCTGGATGGACCACTGCCACAACCTGACCCACGCGGCGGAGGGCCTCGTCGCCCACCTGATGTACGACGGCGTCACCGAGCCCTACCTCGTGGGCGGGAGCGGGGCGAACGCGCCGGAGTGACACCTCGCGCTTGCCGGCCGTCATTTACTATGCTGTACGGGCGTCATCGATCGTAAACGACGACCGGAGGTGGGATGACCAACATCGCCGACATGAGCGGCACGTCCGGCTGGGGTCCGGTGAGTCCGCCGGACCCGGACGAGCGGCCGTTCGCCGAGCCCTGGGAACGCCGCGCGTTCGCGATGACCGCCTTCACCATGGGCCGCATCTCCGGACAGAACCTCGACGCGTTCCGCTACGCCCTCGCCCGCCTGGACCGCTCGGCCTACCTTGACGACGGCTACTACGGCCGCTGGCTCAACGCCGCCGAGCTGATGCTCATCGAGTCCGCGATCCTGGCGCCGGGCGCGGTCGACGCCCGCGCCCGCCGCAACGCGGGCGAGGACGTGGTGGAGCCCCCGGCGCCCGAGCCCGCCAGGCCGGACTACGCCGCCACCGCACCGGGCTCGCTGCGGCGCATCGACACCCCGCCCGCATTCGTCGAGGGCGAGCGGGTCCGGGCCCTCGCCGTCCCGCCCCCGGGCGCCGGCAAGCTGCCGGGATACGTCGCCGGACACCCCGGCGTCGTCGATCTCGTCCAGCCCGCGCACGTCCTGCCGGACACCCACGCGGTGTTCCGTGGCGAGAACCCCCAGTACGTCTACACCGTCAGGTTCGCGTCCCGGGAGCTGTGGGGCGCGGCCTCCGAGGAGTTCTCCGTGACCGTCGAGCTGTTCGAGTCCTACCTGGAGAAGGCATGACAGAGCGGATCCCCGCATCGCTGCGGACCGAGGCCCTGGAGCAGCTGCTCACCGAGCGGGGCCTCGTGGACCCCGCGGTGATGGACACGTTCATCGCGAACTACGAGACGAACGTGGGCCCGCTCAACGGGGCCCGGGTCGTCGCCCGGGCGTGGGTGGACCCGGAGTACCGGGCCCGGCTGCTCGCGGACGCCACACCCGCGATCAAGGAGGTGGCCTGGGGCGGCGGGGCGAACGGCGAGCACATCGTCGTCGTGGAGAACACCCCCGAGGTGCACAACGTCGTCGTCTGCACGCTCTGCTCGTGCTACCCGTGGCCGGTGCTGGGACTGCCGCCGTCGTGGTACAAGGATCCCGCGTACCGGGCGCGCGTGGTCCGCGAGCCGCGCACGGTGCTCGCGGAGATGGGCCTGGAGCTGGGTGAGGACGTGGAGATCGTGGTGCGGGACTCGAGCAGCGAGGTGCGCTGGCTCGTGCTGCCGGAACGGCCCGCGGGCACCGAGGGCCTGTCCGAGGAGGAGCTGACGGCGCTCGTGACGCGGGACGCGATGGTGGGGGTGGCGAAGGTGAGCGCGCCGTGAGCCCCGCCCCGCTGGCCGTCGACGGGCCCGCCGCTCCCCCGCGCGCCAACGGCGAGCTGCTCTTCTCCGCCCCCTGGGAGAGCCGCGCCTTCGGGATGGCGGTCACCCTGCACGACACGGGTGCGTTCGGGTGGGCCACGTTCCAGGCCGCGCTGATCGCCCGGATCGCCGCGTGGGAGGCGGCCCCGGCAGGGAGCTGGAGCTACTACGAGCACTGGCTCGGCGCGCTCGAGGACGTCCTCGCCGGGGACGGGACGGTCACGACGACGGAACTCGACGCCCGGTCGGCGACCCTCGCGGCACGACCGGCGGGCCACGACCACCGGGACGACGAGACCGGGCACGGGCACGGGCACGGCCACTGACGCGGTGGCCGTCACGTCTCCCGCGAGCCGGCGCTGGACGGTCGCGGCCCTGCTCACCCTGACGGCGACCACCGGGCTCGTCGACGCCGTCAGCTTCCTGCGGCTCGGCCGCGTCTTCGCCGCCAACATGACGGGCAACGTCGTCTTCCTCGGCTTCGGCGTGGTCGCGTCGTCGGACGTGGACGTGCTCGCCTCGGCGCTCGCGATCGCCGCGTTCGTCGCCGGGGCCGTGGCGGGAGGCCGGGTGGGACGCCCGGACCTGACGACCACCGTCCTGACGATGACGCTGACCGGCCTGTCCTCGGACAGCGTGCTGGCGGGCGGCCCGGGCGGGCGGCCGCAGCGGCGGTTCGGCTCGGTGCTCGCGATGTTCGGCGGTGCCGCGACCGGGGCGCTGCTGCTGCAGATCACCTTCGCGGGGACGCTCGGGCTCGCCGCGGCGGCCGTCGGCGCCGTCGCGCTCGTGTTCGCGCGGCGGGCCGGTTCCGGCGGTGCCGGGAGACCGGCGGCGGCCTCGACGTCCGGGTGACGGGCCGCCATCCTGGTCGTCCGCGCCCGGCGGGCCGAACGACCAGGAGGAGCACCGTGCTGCGTACCAGCAAGGCCTTCAGCGGATTCTCCGTCGACGACGTCCCCGCCGCCCGCACGTTCTACGCGGACACCCTCGGCCTGGACGTCTCCGAGGAGAACGGCATGCTCCACCTGCACGTCCCCGGCCGGGACGTGCTCGTCTACCCCAAGCCGGACCACGTCCCCGCCACTTTCACGATCCTGAACTTCCCGGTCGACGACATCGACGCCGCCGTCGACGAGCTCGTCTCCCGCGGGGTGAGGTTCCAGGTGAGCGAGTGGACGGACGAGCGCGGCGTGCAGCGGAGGTACGGCCCGCCCATCGCGTGGTTCACCGATCCCGCCGGGAACACCCTGTCGGTGATCCAGCTGTGACCGACATCGGTGCGTGAGCGGCCGATGAGTCCCGGGGCCCGCGCCGGTCCACCGTGGCGAGCACCCCGACCCCGGAGGACCACCGATGCCGAGCACCCTGCCGTCCCCGCAGCCCGTCCTGAGCCCCTACCTGGCGAACGGCAGCGTGCCGGGCCTGGTCTGGGCCGTCGCGCACGGCGACGACGTCCGCGTCGAGGCCCACGGGAGCGTCACCCCCGGTGGGGCCCCGATGCGCCGGGACACGATCTTCCGGATCTCCTCGATGACCAAGCCGATGACCGCCGTCGCGGCGATGACCCTGGTCGAGGACGGCACCCTCGCCCTCGACGACGCCGTCGACCGCTGGCTCCCCGAGCTGGCGGACCGCCGGGTGCTGCGCCGCGACGACGCGCAGCTCGACGACACGGTCCCGGCCTCGCGCCCGATCACCGTCGAGGACCTGTTCACGTTCCGGCTCGGGATCGGCGTCATGCCCGTCATGCCGGCGGCTCACCCGATCCAGCACGCGTTCGCCGAGGCCCGCCTCGGCGGCGACGGCCCGCCCGGGTCCCACGACGTCCCGGCCGCAGACGAGTGGATGCGCCGGCTCGGCGAGCTCCCGCTGATCGCGCAGCCCGGGGAACGCTGGCTCTACCACACGGGCGCGGACGTCCTGGGCGTCCTGATCGCGCGGGCGTCCGGGATGTCCCTGGGGGCGTTCCTGGCCGAGCGCGTGTTCGGGCCGCTCGGCATGCGGGACACCGGTTTCCACGTCCCGGCCGGCTCGCTGCACCGCTTCGGGCCCGAGCTCGTCGCCGCCGACGACGGGCTGGAGGTCTTCGACGCCGTCGACGGTCGCTGGTCCGCGCCGCCCGCGTTCGAGTCCGGCGGCGGGGGCCTCGTCTCCACCGTGGACGACATCCTCGCCTTCGCCCGGATGCTGCGCGACGGCGGCGGGTCCGTCCTGTCCGCCGCGGGTGTCACCCGGATGACGACGGACCGGCTCACCCCCGAGCAGCAGGCCGGGGCCGGGCTCTTCCTCGACGGCGAGGGGTGGGGCCTCGGGATGGCCGTCGCCCCGGACGGCCGCTACGGCTGGGACGGCGGCCTGGGCACGAGTTGGCGAACCGACCCGGCCACGGACGTCATCGACATCCTGCTCACCCCGGTGATGTGGTCCTCCCCCGCGGGCCCGGAGATGGTCGCGGCGTTCCGCCGGTCCCTCGGCTGATCGCGCCCCGCCCGCCGCCGTCCCGGTAACCTCGCCGCATGGACGCCACCGCGGCCCGGCGCGCGGTGCCGGGGGCGCTGCTCGTCCCGCTCCGGCGCGCGCGGGACCACATCGACCGGTCCTACGCCCGCCCGCTGGACCTCGACGCGATCGCCGCCGTCGCGGGGATCTCCAAGTACCACTTCGCGCGCAGCTTCGCCGCGACCTACGGCGAGACCCCGATCCGCTATCTCACCCGACGGCGCATCGAGCGGTCCCAGGACCTGCTGCGCAGTGCGAACCTGACCGTCACCGAGGTGTGCATGCTCGTCGGGTTCACCAGCCTCGGGTCCTTCTCGTCCCGGTTCACCGAGCTCGTCGGCGAGAGCCCGTCCGCGTACCGGGACCGCTTCGCCGCCCAGGGGATGCCGCGCGTCCCGGGCTGTTACCTGTTCATGCACGGGGTGCTGGCGTCCGGCGATCGCGCAACCTGGGAGAAGCCCACGCCCCCCGCACCGCCGTAGCGTCCTCACCATGATCACGAACGTCTCGCTGACCACGGTCTACTGCCTCGACCAGGACGCCGCCAAGGCCTTCTACGTCGACGTGCTGGGCTTCGAGCCCCGCACGGACGCCACCATGGGCGAGGGCTTCCGCTGGGTCACCGTCTCCCACCCGAAGCAGCCGGAGCTCGAGGTCACCCTGATGACACCCGGGCCGCCGCTGAACGACGAGGCCGCCTCGATGATCCGCCGCCAGCTGGAGAAGGGCGAGTGGGGCGGCCTGGGCCTGCGCGTCGACGACTGCCGCGCGACCTACGAGGAGCTCAGCGCGAAGGGGGTGACGTTCGTGCAGGAACCGTCGGAGCGGCCCTACGGCGTCGAGGCCGTCATGCGGGACAACTCGGGGAGCTGGCTCGTCCTCGTGGAACCCCGGGAGTTCACGGGTCACGGAGGCTGACCTCCGGCAGGCATTTGCCGATACTGCAACATTGTTTGCCACCTTCGCTGTCCCGGTGCACGGTGGAGGCATGAACGAGACCAGTGACTTCGACGTGATCGTCCTCGGCGGCGGGGCCGCCGGGCTCAGCGGGGCCCTCAGCCTGGCCCGGGCCCGGCGCCGTGTCCTGGTGCTCGACGCGGGCGAACAGCGCAACTCCCCGGCCGAGGGGGTGCACGGCTTCCTGACCCGCGACGGCATCGCCCCGGCCGACCTCGTGGCCGCCGGTGCCGAGGAGGTCACCCGGTACGGCGGGACCGTCCGGCACGCCCGGGTCACCTCCGCCCGCCGGGACGGGGACCTCTTCGCCGTGGACACCGCGGACGGGGACGCGCTCACGGCGCGGCGGCTGCTGCTGACCACCGGCCTGGTCGACGAGCTCCCGGATCTTCCCGGCCTTCGCGGGCTGTGGGGCCGCGACGTCCTGCACTGCCCGTACTGCCACGGCCACGAGGTGCGGGACCAGCCGATCGGCATCCTCGCGACGAGCGCGTTCGGCGTCCACCAGTCCCTGCTGTTCCGGCAGTGGAGCGCGGACGTGACGCTGTTCCTGCACACCGGCCCGAACCCCACCGACGAGGAGCGCGAGCAGCTCGCCGCGCGCGGCATCGCCGTCGTGGAGGGTGAGGTCGTGGGTCTGGAGATCACCGGCGGCCGGCTCGCCGGCATCCGGCTGGCCTCCGGCCGGGTCGTGCCGCGGGCCGCGCTGGTGGTGATGCCCCGCTTCACGGCCCGCGACGACCTGCTCGACGGGCTCGGGCTCACCGTCGCCGAGCACCCGATGGGCGTCGGGACCCATGTCGAGGCCGATCAGACCGGCCGCACGTCCGCACCGGGCGTCTGGGCCGCCGGGAACGTCGTCGATCCGATGGCGCAGGTGGTCGCCGCGGCAGCGGCGGGGGTGATGGCGGGCGCCGCGGTCAACGCCGACCTGATCGCGGAGGAGACCAGGCTCGCGGTCGAGGAGCTGCGGGCCCGCCCGCACGGCCACCCGGCCGGGAACCGCAGTTCCGAGGATCACGCCGAGGGCTGCCCCGAGAGCCACACCGAGAACCACACCGAGGCCGCGGCCTGGGACGCCCGCTACGCCGGGAGCGACCGCGTCTGGAGCGGGAAGGCGAACGACGTCCTCGTCCGGGTGGTGCCGGACCTGGCCCCCGGCACGGCCCTGGACCTGGGCTGCGGCGAGGGCGGCGACGCCATCTGGCTCGCCCGCAACGGCTGGCGGGTCACCGCCACGGACATCTCGCGGGTCGCGATCGATCGCGCGGCCGACCATGCCGCGGCCGAGGGGGTCGCGGACCGGATCGACTTCCGGCGTCGCGACCTCGGGGCGAACTTCCCGGACGGCGAGTTCGATCTCGTCTCCGCGCACTTCCTGCACTCCTGGGGAGACCTGCCGCGCGAGCGGATCCTGCGGTCCGCGGCTGCCGCGGTCGCTCCGGGCGGGGCCCTGCTGGTCGTCGGGCATTCGGGCTTCCCGTCCTGGGAGACGGAACCGCCCGCCGATGTCGCCTTCCCGACACCGGAGGAGGTGCTGGCCTCGCTGAAGCTCCCGGACGGCACCTGGGAGGTGCTGATCAGTGACGAGCACGAGCGGACCCAGACCGGGCCGGACGGCAGGCCGGGCACCCGCACGGACAACACCCTCATGATCCGGCGTCTGTAGCGCCCGACATCCGCTCACCGCCGCCGGCGGGCCGCCGGTGGCGAAAGTCGTCCCCGGGACGGGTGAGAACCGTCGGGGCGGGGTAGGCGGCCCCTCGAAGGGACCCGATCCTCCCCCGGTGAGCAGGTGAAGGAGGGGATCTCCACCCGAGACGAGGAGCGAGATGGACTGGCGTACCCGCGCAGCGTGCCGGACGGAGAACCCCGAACTGTTCTTCCCGGTCGGCGCCACCGGACCGGCCCCGCTGCAGGAGGCGGAGGCGAAGGAGGTCTGCCGCGGCTGCCCCGTCGCCATGCCCTGTCTCGAGTGGGCGATGGATCACGAGAACCACGGGGTCTGGGGTGGCACGTCCGAGGACGAGCGCCGCCGGATCCGTCGCGGCGCACGGCCCGTCCGCGCCGCCTGACCGCAGGTCGGACCCCCGCCCGCGCACACCGGTGGTGGCGGTCCCGGCGCAGACCGTCCTCCCGCCCGCGGCGAGGGCCCACGGGAGACACTCGGCGCCCACGTGAGTAGGCTTGCCGGCACAGGTCGTTCGGTTTCGGTTGTCGTGTCATGCACGCCGGCGGGAACAAGATGGTGGCCCGCACCGATCTCTGTCAGACGTCGATGCGGGTGGCCAGGTCCGGCCGGGTCCCGCAGAGTGCGGGATCACCACGCTAGGAGCACATCGCATGGCACAGGGCACCGTGAAGTGGTTCAACTCGGAGAAGGGCTTCGGCTTCATCTCCGTCGACGGCGGCGGCGCCGACGTCTTCGTCCACTACTCCGAGATCGACGCGGGCGGCTTCCGCAGCCTCGACGAGGGTCAGCGCGTCGAGTTCGAGATCGGCCAGGGCCAGAAGGGCCCGCAGGCGACTGCGGTCAAGATCATCTGATCTCCCTCACTTCGCCCGGAAGCCCCGCGCCCCCACATCGGGGCGCCGGGCGTCCGGCGGCTCAGGCGCCCGGGGGGGGGACCCCCCCCCCGGGCCGGCGAGCCGGGCGCCGCCGGAACTCCATGTCCCGGTCGATGCTGCCCAGCCCGGTGGTCACCCGGTCGGCGATGTAGTTCTGCCGCAGCACCCACGGGGAGCGCCGGCCCTGCTTCGGCAGGACGTCGGCGGCGCGCCGCACGTACCCCGAGCTCAGGTCCAGCAGCGGGCGGAGCTCCATCGGCCCGTCCGGCAACCGGGGCACGGCGACCGCGGCACCCCTGGCGTCCATCCGCGCGAGCAGCCGGCAGACGTAGCGTGCCGTGATGTCCGCGCGCAGCGTCCAGGACGCGTTCACGTAGCCGATGCACATGGCCATGTTCGGGACGTCGCTGAGCAGGGCGCCCCGGTAGGCGACCGTGCGGCCCGGGTCGACCGGCTCGCCGTCGACGTCGAGCGCGATGCCCCCGCACGCGACGACCTCCAGCCCGGTGGCGGTGACCAGGATGTCCGCGTCCAGCGTACGGCCGGACTCCAGGTCCACGCCCCTGGCCGTGACCCGCGCGATCCGGTCCGTGACGACGGAGGCGCGCTCCTTCCTGATGGCTCTGAAGAGATCCGCGTCCGGGACGACGCAGAGCCGCTGGTCCCACGGGTCGTAGCGCGGCGTGTAGTCCCGGTCCAGCACCTCGGGATCCGGCTGGAACCGCGCGATCCCGCTGCGCAACAACGCCTTCGCCGGGCCCGGCGCGTGCTTGCAGAGCTGGTAGAAGGCCTGGGTGACCAGGATGTTCTTCCACCGGACGACCGTGTCCCCGACCCCGGCCGGCAGCCGGGCGCGCAGGGCGTCGGCGGCCGCGTCCGTCCCGGGCACGATCGTCATCCAGGTGGGCGAGCGCTGCAGCATCGTGACGTGCGCCGCGCTCTCGGCGAGGGACGGCACGAGGGTCACCGCCGTCGCGCCACTGCCGATCACCACGACCCTGCGCCCGGTGACGTCCAGGTCCTCGGGCCACTTCTGCGGGTGCACGAGATCGCCCGCGAAGTCGCCGAGCCCGGGGATGTCCGGGATGTGCCCGCCCTCGTAGCTGTAGTAGCCGCTGCAGAGGTAGAGGAAATCGCAGGTCAGGTGCTCCGTACCGGACGCGGTGGTGATCTCGACGGACCAGCGGGCATCCGCCGAGGACCAGGACGCGGCGGTGACCTTCCGGCCGTACCGGATCCGCCGGTCGATGCCGAACTCGGCCGCGGTGTCCCGGACGTACTGCAGGATCGCGCCGCCGTCCGCGATCGACTTCGCCTGCGTCCAGGGCCGGAACGGGTAGCCGAGGGTGAACATGTCCGAGTCCGAGCGGATGCCCGGGTAGCGGAACAGGTCCCAGGTCCCGCCGATCGCGTCGCGGGCCTCGACGATCGCGTAGCTGCGGGTGGGGTGCTCGGTCTGCAGCCGGTAGGCGGCGCCGACGCCGGACAGGCCCGCCCCGACGATCAGGACGTCCAGGTGCTCGGTCTCCACCGCCTGCTGCTCCTCTCCTCCGCCGGCGGACCCCCGGCGGCCGCCCCGACCCATCATCACCCACCGCCCGCGGTCCCCGCCGCTGATCCCCCGCCGGTGATCCCCCGCCGTTCAGGTCCAGGCGCGGGCCGAGCGGGCAGTCCAGTAGTCCGCCGGGTCCTCCGCGAGGTCCGCCAGCTCGTCGAGGACCTCGGCCGGCAGTTCGAGGGCCACCGCGGCGGCGTTGCTGGCCAGCTGCGCCCCGTCCACGGCACCGGAGAGCACCCGCAGCGCCCAGGACCGGGCGAGCGCGGCCGCGATCGCGAGCTGGTCCACCGTCGCGCCCAGGCCGTCCGCCAGCTCGGCCGCGCGGGTGGCCCCCGGCGAGCCGTCCTGTCCGCCGGGTGCCAGCCGCCCGTTCGCCACCGGCTCCTTGACGATCACCCACGCGCCCGCGGCCGCCGCCTCGGCCAGCGCGGGACCGGCCGACGGTTCGAGCACGTTCCACGTCGACTGGAACGAGGTGAACAGCGGCCGCCCGCCGACCTTCACGTCCAGCGCGCGCCGCACCGCGTCCGCCTGGGCCGGGCCGGAGGTGGAGATGCCGACCCGGGTCCCGCTGTCCCGCAGGCCCGCCAGCGCCCGGTGGACGGCGGTGTCGTCGAGGACTCCGGTGTCCGGCGTCGCGGAGTGCACGTGGTAGACGGCGAGATACTCGCCGAGCAGTGCCAAGGACTCCTCGGACTGGCGCTCGAACGCCGCGAGCGAATGGTCCTTGATCTCGTGCACGTCCGCGTCGAGCCGCCAGTCCCCGACGTAGCGGTAGCCCCACTTGGACCCGACGACGACGTCGTCGAGCTCCGGGTGGGCCGCCAGCCAGCCGGCGAGGAACTCCTCGGCGCGGCCGTAGGAGCGCGCGACGTCGATGTAGCGGATCCCGGCCGCGTAGGCCGCGTCGAGGACGGCCCACGTCCGGGCCCGCAGGTCCTCGACGGACCGGTGCGCCCCGAGATCGCGGTCCCGGCCCGCGGTGATGTAGGCGGGCCGGGCCACCGCGGCGAGCCCGATCCCCAGCCGGTACGTGGTCGTGGGAGGGACGGTCGGCACGCGATCAGGCGGCCAGGTCCGGGCGGGGCGGCGTCCGCTCCCCCGCCTCCACCGGCACCGTGAGCGTGTTGCCGGCGGGCGGCAGCGGGCACGTGGCGTACGCGGTGAAGGCGCAGGGCAGGTTGACGGTGCGGTTGAGGTCGACCGTGACCGCGCCGTCCTCGGCGGGGTCCCCGACCACGAGGATGCGCCCGCCGCCGTAGGTGCCGGTCCCGGACGTCCCGTCCCGGAAGTGCAGGGACAGGCCGCCCGTCCTGGCGGGCAGGGCGATCAGCCGCTGCGGCTGCCCGTCGAGGGTGAGGACGACCTCGCCGACCGCGGTGAAGTAGTGGTTGAGCCCCTCGACGACGGCGTCGACCGTGATCGGCCTCGGCTCCGGGTAGGCCTCGAACCGGCCCGGCACCACCCAGCGCTCGTCGACGGGGTAGGACGGGACGCCGTCGAAGGCCGTGCGGGTGATCGCCTCGGGGTCCCGCACGCGCAGGGCGTAGGTGTCCGTGCGGCGGATGACCTCGACCTTTCGCGCCCCGATCCGGACGAGCGCGCCGGGCTGCCCGTCGACCGGCTCGACCCGCACGGTCCCGTCGACGGGCACGTCGTCGACCAGCACGCCGTCGGCCGCGACCGCGGTGATGAACACCCCGCCGGAGCCGTCCGCCCGCCAGGTCCCGGGGAGGTCCGGGAACTGGGCCGGGCTCGAGTCCAGCCAGTACAGGCCGGTGAGGCTGAGCCAGCCGTGCGTCGCCCGCAGCGTCTCCTCCCGGTCCGCGTGCCAGGCCGCCCAGCTCGAGGCCAGCTCGTTCTCGATGGTCGTCATCGGTGTTCTCCCTGCTCAGAGCCAGGACTTGGCCAGCAGCTCATGACTGCGGACCCGGTCGGCGTGCTCGGTCGTGATGGTGGTGATCAGCAGCTCGTCCGCGCCGGTGACGCGGGCGAGTGTCTCGAGTCCCTCGGTGACGGTCTCCGGGCCGCCGACGAACTGGGTGTCCACCCGGTCCGCGACCCCGGCCCGTTCGGCGTCCGTCCACATCCGGGCCCGGGCCTGCGCGGGCGTGACGTACGGGTGGGCGCCCCGGCCGGCGCGGATGTCCAGCACCCACTGGCCGTAGGGCGCGGCGAGCTCACGGGCCCGCTCGTCGTCGTCCGCCACCACCACGTCCGCGGAGACGATCACGTAGGGCTGGTCGAGGCGGCCGGGCCTGAAGGCGGTGCGATAGGCCTCGACCGTGTCCAGGACCAGGTGGGGGACGAGGTGGTAGCTCGTCGCGAACGGCAGCCCGTGCGCCCCCGCCACCTCCGCGCTGACGCCCGGCGTCGAGCCCAGCACGGCGATCTCGGCGTCCGCGCCCTCGGCCGGCAGGACGTGCAGTGGCGCGCCGTCCGGGCGCACCGCCGTCCCGTCGAAGTAGGACAGCACCTCCGCGACCGCGGCCGCGTAGTCCGGCCGCGGGTCCTCCGCGGAGAAGCCCAGCAGGGCACCCAGCGCGGCGAACTGCGAGAGGTCCCCGGCGTAGCGGCTGGGCGACGGCAGGAGCAGCCCGTCGACCACGCGGGCGGCGGGCGGCGCCGGGAGCGACGCCGCGGGCGCACGTCCCCGCTCGATCAGCCGGAGGATCCGGTGCAGGTCGAACCGCCCGAGCCCGACGTCCACGCGCCCGGGATGGAGCGCCGCGACGGTGCCGAACTGCTCGGCGACCTGCAGGGCCGAGGTGTTCGGGAGCTGAACCGCCCCCGAGCCCACCCGGATCCGTTCGGTCGCCGCGGCGAGCAGCGCGACGAGGACGGACGTCGACGAGGACGCCACGCCGGTGTTCAGGTGGTGCTCGGCGACCCAGTAGCGGTGGTAGCCGAACCGTTCGGCCGCCCGGGCCAGGTCGATCGTGTTCCGCAACGCGTCGCCGGCCGTGCCCCCGGCCGGTACCGGAGACAGGTCCAGGACGGACAGCGGGACGGGCGAGCTCATGGTTCCTCCGGGGATCCGGGCAGGGTGCCGTACGACGAGGCCTGCTCGACGGGAGACGGATCGGGATGCGCGGTCAACCGCGACAGCACGCGCCGGAGACACGCAGCAGGTCGACGTGCAGCCGCCGCGCACCCATGAACACGAGGTCGACTCAACCCCTCCGCCCACGGGGTGTCAACCGGACTTCCCACGGCGGGCGGCGCACCGGAGAATCCGGGGAGGCGCAGGGCGGCGGGAGACGGTCATGGGGAACAGCCAGCCGGACGACGCAGGGTGGGACCGGGCGGAGCGCAACGAGACGCCCACCGAACGGCTCGACCGCAACTGGTCGGACCTGCTCCAGGAGCTCCGGGTGGTGCAGACCGGGGTCCAGCTGCTCACCGGCCTGCTCCTCACCGTGCCGTTCCAGCAGCGGTTCGGCGAGCTCGACGACTTCCAGAAGCTCCTCTACCTGATCACCGTGAGCCTGTCGGTGACGGCGACGGCGCTGCTCGTCGCGCCCGTCGCCACCCACCGGACGCTGTTCCGGCTGCACGCCCGGGCGTTCCTCGTCGGGCTGGGCCAGCGGCTCGCCATCGGTGGGCTGGGGATGCTGGCCCTCGCCGTGACGGGCGTGGTGCTGCTGATCTTCGACACCGTCGCCGGGCTGACCGCGGGGATCGTCGCGGCCGTCGTCACCGTCGCCGTGTTCGGGGTGTTCTGGGCCGTGCTGCCACTGCGGGCCCGCCGCCGTGCGCTGCGGGCGCGCGAGACCGGTCGGGGAATCGAAGCCGCGGGGTGAGGACCGCACCGCCGCCGCCGAGGCGGCTTCAGGAAAGCCACATTCATGTAAGGATTCTTCAGGAAAGTGGCTTTCCTGAACGTCGGCGGAACGTCCCGAGCGGCACAGCGCTCACGTGTCGGACGCCGGAACTACTGTCGGCATCCGGACCGACCGGAAGGACGGGGAACGCGATGGGCACAGTCGAGGAAGACGTGCGGGCGCGCAGTCTCGTGGCCGCCGAGCAGAAGGCCGTGGACCTGTTCGAGGAGGTCACCCGGCGGGGCCTGATCGCGCCGGGCGCCTCGGAGAAGGAGCTCAGCGACCGGGTCCGCGATCTCGGCGCGGAGCTGTTCGGGACGGACAAGCACTGGCACAAACGCGTCGTGCGCAGCGGGCCCAACACGCTGAAGCCCTACAAGGAGAACCCGCCGGACCGCACCGTCGAGGCGGACGACATCGTCTTCCTGGACTTCGGGCCGATCTTCGCGGAGTGGGAGGCGGACGTCGGCCGCACGTTCGTCGTCGGGGACGATCCGGTGAAGCTGCGCCTGCGCGACGACCTGCCGCGGATCTTCGACGCCGGCCGCGCCCACTTCGACGCGCATCCGGACATCAGCGGCGCCGAGCTGTACGCGCACGTCGTGGGCCTGGCCGAGGCGGCGGGCTGGGAGTTCGGCGGGGCGCACAGCGGGCATGTGGTCGGCGAGTTCCCGCACGAGTGGATCGACGGCGAGCGGATCGAGAGCTACATCGCGCCCGGCAGCGACCACCCGATGCGGCGCACGGACCCGTCCGGCCGGCGCTGCCACTGGATCCTGGAGATCCACCTGGTGGACCGGGAACGGCAGATCGGCGGCTTCTACGAGCAGCTGCTCACGCTCTCGCGCTGACCCCGACGACGTGCCAGGAAGGCCGGCCTCCCGCCAGATTCCGGGGGGGGGGCGGCCGTCCGGGGGGTGGGGGGGGGGGG
>JAOZVV010000060.1:0-6444 GCA_025869365.1 Pseudonocardia sp. | reverse complement strand
GTGCGGGCCGCCGCGGCCGCCCGGCTGGGCTGAGAGCCGGCATCCGAGGCCGAGTGCTTCGGAGCCATCCGGGACTGGAAGAACGTGTTCCGCTGATGGCTGTCCGGCGGCCCGCCGGGCCCGTCCGGCCGCCCCCCCGCCAGAGGCCGGGGGGCGGCCGGCCTTCCTGTCGTTCGGGCAGGGGTCAGCCCTGGGCGAGCTTGCTGACGTCGTCCCACTCGCGCCAGGTGGCGAGTCGGGACTCGTAGTCCTTCGTCGCGATGGCGAGCGGCGCGGTGCCGAAGAAGACCCGCAGAGGAGGCCGCTCCGCGTCGACGATCTTCAGGACGGCGGCGGCGCTGGCCGTCGGGTCTCCCGGGCCGGCGACCCGCTTGCTCCGCTCCGCCTGCGCCTTCTCGTGGTACTCCGCGTAGGCGGGCAGCGGCTCGGAGCGCGTGGCGGAGGAGCCGCTCCAGTCCGTGGCGAACCCGCCGGGCTCGATCAGCGTGACCGTGATGCCGAAGTCCGCGACCTCCTGGGCCAGGGACTGGCTGATCCCCTCGAGCGCCCACTTCGACGCGTGGTAGATCCCGACCAGCGGGAACGCGCTGATCCCGCCGATCGACGACACCTGCAGGATGTGCCCGGACCCCTGCTCGCGCAGGTACGGCAGGGCGGCCTGGGTGACCCAGAGGGCCCCGAACAGGTTGGTCTCCAGCTGGGCGCGGGCCTCGGCCTCGGTGATCTCCTCGACCAGCCCGAAGTGCCCGTACCCCGCGTTGTTCACGACGACGTCGAGGCGGCCGAAGCGCTCGTGCGCCTGCGTCACCGCGGCGAAGTCCGCGGCGCGGTCCGTCACGTCGAGCTGCAGGGGCAGCAGCCGCTCCCCGAAGCGCTCGACCAGGTCGTCGAGGGTGGTGGTGTCCCGCGCGGTGGCGGCGACCGAGTCGCCCCGCTCCAGCGCGGCGATGGTCCACTCGCGGCCGAAGCCGCGGGACGCACCGGTGATGAACCAGGTCTTCGCAGTCATGTCTCCAGCACTACTCCTCGCGGGAACGGCACGACCGGGCCCCCTGGGCACCGGGGGCCCGGTTGTGACGCACGGGTCAGGCCGGTGCGCCGAAGCCGGCCGCCTCGAGGGTCTTCGTGCCGGACCCGCCGGTCACCGCCTCGACCCACTTCCGGGCCAGCTCCGCCTGCGGCGCGTTCTTCACGACGGCGATCGGGTAGTTCGTCGTCGCGCTCGATGCCTCGGGGAAGCTCACGCCCGCGACGGTGCCCTTCGCCGCCGTCACGTCCGTGACGTAGACGAGGCCGGCGTCCGCGTTGCCCGAGGACACCTTGCTCAGCACGGACTTGACGTCCGACTCCTCGCTGACCGGCTTGATCTGGACCCCGGTGGACTTCACGAGCTTCTGCTCGGCGGCGCCGCACGGGACCTGCGGGGCGCACACGACGACCTTGAGGTCCGGCTTCGCCAGGTCGGCGAAGCTCGCGATGGCCTTCGGGTTGCCGGGTGCCGTCGCGATCTGCAGGACGTTGGTGGCGAAGATCGTCGGCGCGGCGGCGGTGAGGCCGGCGTCCGTCACGGTCTTCATCGTCGCGTCGCTGGCGGCGGCGAACACGTCCGCCGGGGCGCCGTTGACGATCTGCTGGGCGAGGTCGGACGAGCCGCCGTAGTTCAGCTTCACGTCCACGCCGGGGTTGTCCGTCTCGAACTGCTTCTCGAGGGCCGTGAAGGTCTCGGTCAACGATGCCGCCGCGAACACGGTCAGGGTCCTGGCCTGGGCCGCCGGGGCGGCGGACGACGCGCCGGCGGCGGTGGTCGAACCCCCGCCGCACGCGCTCATGGTCAGCACGGCCATGCCCGCCACAGCGGCGGCCACGAGACGTCTCATTCTGTGTTCCTCCACATCGTCCGTGCGCGATCTTCGAGGATCGAGATGCGGACCCCCCTGTCACCGCATCTGCCTACCCGAAGGGCCTCGCTCACCGCATTCACAGATGTCCGGTTCGCTCTGCGACGCAGCTGAGTATTTCTACCTTGTTGTCGGGGTCCCGCTCCCGTCCGTCGTCGTTTCGTTATGGGCTTCACACGCGAACGCGGTAGGAGGAACCTGTTTCCGTCGTAGGAGCGGCGCATGCTGCGTGATCGCGCCGTCTCTGCGCAATCCGGCGAAGTGGCGCCGGGAGGCCGGCGCCCCGCGGAGGGATCCCCCTCAGGCCGTCCGGCGGCGGCGCAGGAACGGCTCCCTGACCGCCGGCGGCACGTAGCCCTCGTCCACGCCGGACAGGGTGACGCCGGGCGGGACGATCTCGTCGATCGCGTCCAGGATCTCCGGGGTCAGCGTGACGTCCGCGGCCCCGAGCTGGGACTCGAGGTGCGCCATGGTGCGCGGTCCGATGATCGGTGAGGTCACGCCCGGGTGCTGCAGGACGAACGCCAGGGCCAGGTGGATCAGCGGCATCCCGGCCTTCTCGGCCAGCACCGCGAACGCGTCCGCGGCCTCGAGCTTGCGCTGGTTGGCCGGGTCGGAGAGGTCGAACCGGGCCGGCATCCGCGCGCTGCGGCTGGACCGCGGCACCTCCTGGTCCTTGCGGTAGCGGCCGCTGAGCCAGCCGCCGGCCAGCGGGCTCCACGGCAGCACCCCCATGCCGTACCTCTCGGCGACCGGCAGCACGTCCTTCTCGATACCACGTACGAGCAGCGAGTACGGCGGCTGCTCGGTGACGAAGCGGCCCAGCGCGCGCCTCTCCGCCGTCCACTGCGCCTCGACGATCTCGTGCGCCGGGTACGTCGAGGACCCGAACGCGCGGATCTTGCCCTGCCGCTGCAGGTCCGTCAGGGCGCCGAGGGTCTCCTCGACGTCCGTCCCGGGCTCGGGCCGGTGCACCTGGTAGAGGTCGATCCAGTCCGTCTGCAGGCGGCGGAGGCTGTCCTCCACCGCCGTCACGATCCAGCGCCGCGAGTTCCCTCGCTTGTTCGGGTCCCCACCCGGCTGTCCCATCGGGACGTCCATCGGGTTGTGGAACTTCGTGGCGAGGACGACGTCGTCGCGCCTCCCGCCCGCGAGCGCCTTGCCGACTATGACCTCCGACTCACCCAGGGAGTAGACGTCGGCGGTGTCGATGAAGTTGATGCCCGCGTCCAGTGCGCGGTGGATGATCCCGATCGACGTGTCGTGGTCGGGCTCTCCCCACGCGCCGAACATCATGGCCCCCAGGCAGAGGGGGCTGACCTGCATTCCGGTACGTCCAAGGCTTCGATGGTCCACACAGCCGACCGTACGACGGTCCATCACCGCGCGTCCGCCCCCACGGTGAGGGGGATGTGACCGCGCGCCAACCGTTCGTCACATGCCGGCAACAGGGCCTTCCTAGCGTCGTCCACGGACGGGTCGGTGACGGGCGGAGGGCGTGTGGGCACGGTCAGGACGGTGTGCTCGTACTGCGGCGTCGGCTGCGGCATGGTGCTGGACGTCGAGCAGGACGAGGCCGGGCGGCCCCGCATCCGGCGGGTCAGCGGGGACAGGACCCATCCCGCCAACGCCGGCCGGCTCTGCACCAAGGGCGCGAGCAGCGCCGAGATGCTTCTCGCGGACGGGCGGCTGGGCACCGCACTCGTCCGGGACGGACGCGGCGCGGCCGCGTCGGCCACCCCGGTCGACCTCGCGATCACCCGCACCGCCCGGCGGCTCCGCGCGATCCTCGACGAGCACGGCCCGGACGCGTTGTCCCTCTACGTCTCGGGACAGATGACCCTGGAGGCCCAGTACCTGGCGACCAAGCTGGCCAAGGGCTTCTGGCGGACGCGGTGGATCGAGTCGAACTCGCGGCTGTGCATGGCCAGCGCGGGCACCGGCTACAAGCAGTCCCTCGGCTCGGACGGCCCGCCCGGCTCGTACACCGACTTCGACCACGCGGACGTCTTCCTGGTCATCGGCGCGAACATGGCGGACTGCCACCCGATCCTGTTCCTGCGCATGATGGACCGGGTCAAGCAGGGCGCGACGCTGATCGTCGTCGATCCCCGGCGGACGGCGACCGCGGACAAGGCGGACCTGTTCCTGCCGATCACCCCCGGCACGGACCTGGCCCTGCTCAACGGGCTGCTGCACCTGCTGGTGGAGAACGGGCACGTGGACGCCGGGTTCGTCGCCGAGTTCACCGAGGGCTGGGACGCGATGGTGGAGTTCCTGGCGGACTACCCGCCGGACGTCGTCGCGGGGATCACCGGCCTGCCGGAGACGGACCTCCGCGAGGCGGCCCGGCTGATCGGCGAGGCCGGCGAGTGGATGAGCTGCTGGACGATGGGGCTCAACCAGAGCACGCACGGCACCTGGAACACCAACGCCCTGGTGAACCTGCACCTCGCGACCGGCGCGATCTGCCGGCCCGGCTCCGGCCCGTTCTCCCTGACCGGCCAGCCGAACGCGATGGGCGGCCGCGAGATGGGCTACATGGGACCCGGCCTGCCCGGGCAGCGCTCCGTGCTCGCCGAGGCGGACCGGCGGTTCGTGGAGGACCTCTGGGACGTCCCGCGGGACACCCTGCGCAGCGACGTCGGCTCCGGCACCGTGGACATGTTCGCCCGGATGGCGGCCGGGGAGATCAAGGCCTGCTGGATCGTCTGCACCAACCCCGTCGCCAGCGTCCCCAACCGCCGGTCGGTGATCGACGGGCTCGAGGCGGCCGAGTTCGTCGTCACCCAGGACGTCTACGCCGAGACCGAGACCAACTCCTACGCCGACGTCGTGCTGCCCGCCTCGATGTGGGCCGAGCTCGAGGGCGTGATGATCAACTCGGAGCGGAACCTGACGCTCCTGTCCCCCGCCGTGCCGCCGCCGGGCGAGGCCCTGCCGGACTGGCGGATCATCGCGCGGGTCGCCTGCGAGATGGGCTACGCGGACGCGTTCACCTATGCGAGTGCCGAGGAGGTGTTCGAGGAGCTCAAGCAGGCCTGGAACCCGGCGACCGGCTACGACGTCCGCGGGGTGACCTACGCGCGGCTGCGGGAGGCTCCCGTGCAGTGGCCCGCCGCGCCGGGCTCCGCGGACCGCAACCCCGTCCGCTACCTCAACGACGGCATCAGCCTGCATCGGCGGATCCGCCCGGACGGGGCCGTCCCCCGGCTCTCCTTCGCGACGCCGTCGGGGCGGGCGGTGTTCCATGCCCGGCCCCACATGCCGCAGGCGGAGATGCCGGACGACGAGTTCCCGCTCGTCCTGAACACCGGGCGGCTGCAGCACCAGTGGCACACGCTCACCAAGACGGGCAAGGTCGCGAAGCTGGCCAAGCTCGATCCCGGCCCGTTCGTGGAGATCCACCCGTCGGACGCCGCGGAGCTGGGGATCGGCGAGCACGACCGGGTGGCGATCGTGTCCCGGCGTGGGCGGGCGGTGCTGCCGGCCCGGGTCACCGAGCGGGTCCGGCCCGGGAACTGTTTCGCGCCGTTCCACTGGAACGACCTGTTCGGCGAGGACCTGGCCGTCAACGCGGTCACGAACGACGCCGTGGACCCGGCCTCCCTGCAGCCCGAGCTCAAGGCCTGTGCAGTGGCGCTGAGCAGGGTCCCAGCCCCGGTGGCACTGAACAGGGCCCCAGCCCCGGTGGCGCTGAACAGGGTCCCAGCCCCGGTGGCGCTGAACAGGATCCCAGCCCCGGAAGCGGCCGCCGCCGGGTCGGCGGGGCTCCGCGGGCTCGCCGCGGCGCTCGGTCTGGACCCGGAGCCGCCGTCCCTGACCGATCGGGAACGACGCTACCTCGCCGGGTTCCTCACCGGCGTCGAGGTGTCCGGGCCCGCGGCCGTCCCCGTCCTCCCGCCCGGCGCGCCCTTCGCCCCGGACACCCTGGCCTGGCTCGACGGCCTCCTCGCGGGCACGTACTCGCGGCTGCCCGCGGCACCCGCGCAGGCCGGCGGATCCGGGACCGGGGCGCCGGACCCCGCCGGGCGCCCGGTGCTCGTGCTGTGGGCCTCCCAGACCGGCACGGCCGAGGGCTTCACCGACGTCGTCGCCGACGCGTTGCGGGGCCGCGGGTTCGCCGCGCAGGTCGCGAGCATGGCCGACGTCTCCCCGGACGACGTCCCCGCGCACGCGGACCTGCTCGTGGTCACCAGCACGTTCGGCGACGGCGACGCCCCGGACGTCGGCACGGGGTTCTGGTCCGCCCTCGCCGCGGACCGGCCGCACCTCGACGACGTCCGCTTCGCCGTCCTCGCGTTCGGGGACTCCAGCTACAGCGAGTTCTGCGGGCACGGCAGGCGCGTCGACCAGCGGCTCGCCGAGCTCGGCGGCACCCGGCTCGTCGAGCGGGTGGACTGCGAGCCGGACTACGAGGAGCAGGCCGCGGGCTGGCTCGACGAGGTGCTGGCCGCACTGGCCGGGCCGGCGCCGGCCGGTCCCGGCCGGCGTGCACCGGCGCGCACCCGGCCCGCGGGCGACCGGCCCGCCGGACCCGCGCAGG
>JAOZVV010000059.1 GCA_025869365.1 Pseudonocardia sp. | reverse complement strand
GTACACGTCCTGCACGCACTCGCGCATCGCCTCGAGGGTGATCGGGAACTGCTCGTACTTCCCCGCCACCGCCAGCAGCTGCGCGGACCGCTGGCGCTGCTGCCAGAGCGGGCTGCGCCGCTTCGGGTCCCGCCGGGGGAGCAGCAGCGCCCGCGCCGCGCACTCGCGGAACCGGGACGCGAACAGCGAGGACCCGCCCAGCTCGGCGACGACGATCTGCTCGACCTCGGCGGGGTCCAGCAGCACGTCCTCCGCGGTGGGGACGATCTCGCCACCGTTCTCGTCCAGGGCGTCCGGCAACCGCAGCACGATGCCGTCGTCCGCGCTGGCGGCGTGGACCTCCACCCCGCGCCGCTCGCGCATCCGGGCGGCGATCGCGAGGGCCCACGGCCCGTTGACCTGGGCGCCGAAGGGGGAGTGCACGACCAGCCGCCAGTCCCCGATCTCGTCCCGGAACCGCTCGACCAGGATCGTCCGGTCGCTGGGCACGTGGCGGGTGGAGTCCCGCTGCTCGTGCAGGTAGGCGAGCAGGTTGTCCGTGGCCCACTCGTCCAGGCCGGCGGTGGTGGCGCGCTCGCGCGCGTCCGCGTCGGGCAGCGCGGACATCTCGCGGACGAACGCGCCGACCGCCCGGCCCAGCTCCAGTGGCCGCCCGATCGACTCGCCCTTCCAGAACGGCATCCGCGCGGGCACGCCGGGCGCGGGCGTGACGATCACCCGGTCGTGCGTGATGTCCTCCACCCGCCAGCTCGACGTCCCGAGCAGGAAGGTGTCCCCGACGCGGGACTCGTAGACCATCTCCTCGTCCAGCTCGCCGACGCGGGAGCCTGCGCCGTCCGCGCCGCCGGGCGTCATGACCGTGAACAGGCCGCGGTCCGGGATCGTGCCGCCGGAGGTGACGGCCAGCCGCTGCGCACCGGGGCGGCCCTGCAGCTGGTCCGTGACGCGGTCCCAGGTGATCCGCGCCCGCAGCTCGCCGAACTCCTCCGACGGGTAGCGCCCGGCGAGCATGTCCAGCACCGAGTGCAGGGCCGAGTCCGGCAGGGCGGCGAAGGGCGCGGCCCGGCGGATCACCGCGGCCAGGTCCGCGAGCTGCCACGGCTCGAGTGCGACCATCGCGACGATCTGCTGGGCCAGGACGTCCAGCGGGTTGCGCGGGTACCGCAGCGCCTCGATCGCGCCGGACGTCATCCGCTCCGCGACGACCGCGCAGGACACGAGGTCCCCGCGGAACTTCGGGAACACCACGCCCTTGGAGATCGCGCCGACCTGGTGGCCTGCCCGCCCGACCCGTTGCAGCCCGGAGGCCACGCTCGGCGGGGCCTCCACCTGCACCACGAGGTCCACGGCGCCCATGTCGATGCCCAGCTCGAGGCTGGACGTCGCGACGACGCACGGCAGGACCCCGGACTTCAGCTCCTCCTCGACCAGCGTGCGCTGTTCGCGGGACATCGAGCCGTGATGGGCCTTGGCCACGGTCGGGGGTGCGCCGCCGCCGACGCCGGACTGCCCGATCGCCTCGGCGGGGAACGCGTCGAGCTCGACGGGCTCCCCGCCCTGCGCGGCGTCCTCCGCGGCGAGCTCGTTGAGCTTCGCGGTGAGCCGTTCGGCCAGCCGCCGGGAGTTCGAGAAGACGATCGTGGAGCGGTGTTCCCGCACGAGGTCCAGCAGCCGGCGTTCGACCGCGGGCCAGATCGACGGCCGCTGCGCGGTCCCGGCGGCGGAACCGATGACCTCCTCGTCCGTGCTGCCGGGCGCGGGCCGCTCGTCCAGCGCCGCGAGGTCCGGCACGGGCACCTGGACCTGGACCTCGATGGTCTTGGGCGTCTTCGGCTGGACCACCTCGACGGGCCGGGCGCCGGACAGGAACGTGGACACCTCGTCCAGCGGGCGGACCGTGGCGGACAGCCCGATCCGCTGGGCGGGCCCGTCCGGCAGCAGCTCGTCCAGCCGTTCGAGGGAGACGGCGAGGTGCGCTCCGCGTTTGGTCCCCGCGACGGCGTGCACCTCGTCGAGGATCACCGTCCGGACGCCGCGCAGGGACTCCCGCGCCGCGGAGGTGAGGATGAGGAAGAGCGACTCGGGCGTGGTGACCAGCACGTCCGGCGGGGTGCGGGCGAACCGGCGCCGCTCGTCCGCCGGGGTGTCCCCGGTGCGCATGCCGACCGTGATGTCCGGGACGGGCTCGCCGAGGCGCTGGGCGGCCTGCCGGATCCCGGTGAGCGGCGAACGGAGGTTGCGCTGCACGTCGACGGCCAGGGCCTTGAGCGGGGAGACGTAGAGGACGCGGCACCGGTGCTGCTTCTCCGCCGGGGGCGGTTCCGCGGCGAGCCGGTCCAGCGCCCAGAGGAACGCGGCGAGGGTCTTGCCGGAGCCCGTCGGGGCGACCACCAGCGCGTTCCTGCCCGCCTGGGCCGCGGACCACGCGCCTTCCTGGGCGGCCGTGGGCGCGGCGAACGCACCCCGGAACCAGTCCTGGGTGGCGGGGGAGAAGCCCTCGAGCGCGGTCACGTCACCCATGATGCGCCGGGGGTCCGACAGTTTCGCGTCCGAGACGGTCCGGCCGGGGCCGGGGCGGGCGCAGGACCAGCCAGACCCCGGCGGCGCAGAGGGCGATCCCCGGTACCGCGACCGGGGCCGGGGCCTCCCCGAACATGACGAACGTCCAGGCCATCGTCGTCGGGGCGGTCAGGTAGAGGAGCGTGCTCACCCGGGTCGCCCCGCTGCGGCGCAGGACCAGCAGGTAGGAGCCGTAGCCGCCGAAGGACGACAGCACCACGACCCAGACGATCGCACCCCAGAACCCGGGGTCGGCGGGCGGTGCGACGTCCCCGGTCGCGACGGCGACCGCACCGAACAGGACCGCGCCGGTGGTGGTCTGCAGGGTCATCGACGTCAGCGGGCTCTCGGGCGGGCGGAGACGCCGCTCGAGCAGCGTCCCGGCGGACAGGCACGCCATCCCGCCGGCGGGCAGCAGGAACGCCCACCACGGCGCGTCCCCGGGCCCGAGGTCCCCGGCGACCACCAGCGCGACGCCGACGAGCCCGCCGGCCAGCCCGATCCGCTGCCGGACGCTCGTGTGCTCCCCGAGCACGGGCCCCGCCGCCGTCGCGACCACCAGCGGCTGCAGCGCCGCGATCAACGCCGCCGTCCCGGCCGGCACCCCGAGCCCGACTCCCGTGACGACGCCGCCGAGGTAGAGCACCTGGCACAGCACACCCAGCAGGCCCTGCCGGCGCCACGCGCCGGGCGGGACCGGTGTCCGCCGGACTGCCAGGACCAGCCACAGCACCACCGCCGCGATCGCGTACCGCCAGGCGAGGAGGGTGTCCGCGCCGGTGAAGCGGGTACCGAGGTCCGCCCCCACGAACCCGGAGCTCCACAGCACGACCAACGCCGCGCCGGCGAGGAGATCGGAGCGCATCCTGGTCATGCACGCGAGATAACCATACCGGTCGGTATACTCGCAGTGGACCCGGACGACGACGGCTCTGGAGGAACCTCCGATGACGGACCCGCTCGAACCGCTCACGCCCGCGGGCGAACGCCTGGCCGCGGCCGCGGCCGACCTGTTCTACCGGCGGGGGATCCGGGCAGTCGGGGTGGACCTGATCGCGGAGGTCGCGGGCACCACCAAGAAGACGCTGTACGACCGGTTCGGCTCGAAGGACGTGCTGGTCGCCCTCTACCTGCAGCGCCGTGCCGCCCGGTGGCAGGACTTCCTGCGCGAGCACCTGGAGTCCGTGCCCGCGGGCCCGGAGCGGCTGCTGGCGGTGTTCGACGCCCTCGGCGACTGGTTGCGCGAGCAGGACCGCGGCTGTGCCTTCGTCAACGCGTACGCGGAGATCGGCGGCACGGACCATCCCGGCGTGCCGGTCATCCGCGCGGAGAAGGAGTGGATGCGGGAGTACCTCTCCCGGCTCGCCGTCGACGCCGGGTTCCCCGCACGCCTCGGCGCCGACCTGCACGTGCTCTACGAGGGTGCGAACGTGCTGGCCACCGCGGGCGGCCGTCCCGACGCGCCGGCGGACGCGAGGCGGGCCGCCGCCCGGCTGCTCGTGGGCCGTCCGCCGGTGGACGGGATGCCGGTGGACGGGCCGGTCAGCGCCGCCGGTTGTGCATCCACCATCGGATCAGCATGACCAGGGACGTCAGCAGGGCGAGGCCGACGACCGCCTGCCCGAGCGGGGACGAGAAGCCCGTCGGATCTGCCTGGGCGAGGATCGACGGAACGGGCATATCGGTCACCGTACCGGCGTCCGGAGCCGCCCGGGGCGACGTGGCTACCCTCGGCCCGGTGCGACTGAGCCAATTCCGGGAGCTGATGGAAGGCGAGTTCGGCGCCGTGCGCGCCGGTTCCCTCGCCCGTGACCACGTGTTCGCCGAGCTCGGCGGGCGGACGGCGGAGCAGGCGATCGAGGCGGGCATCGACCCGAAGAAGGTCTGGCGCGCGGTCTGCGACGCCTACGACGTCCCGACCGCGCGCCGCCTCGGAGCGGACGACCGGTAGGCCCGGGGACGGGTGGCCGGCCACTCGGCGCGGCAGGGTGGCCGACCGGCGTGTCGGTCCTGTGATCGAACGGGTGTTCGTATAAACTGGTGTCCACACGGCGCCGGAGTTGTCCACAGCCGGGACGCGGTCGCCGAAATTGTCGGGGGGACCCAATACGGTTCTCGTGTGGCTCCCCGGAAGTCGTCAGCAACGTCAACACCGTCAACCCAGTCCCGTCACCCCCAGTCCCGTCACCCCCAGTCCCGCATCCCGAGCGAGCGAGGTACTCAGATGAGCACTCCCGACCGCGAGAAGGCGCTCCAGCTCGCCCTCGCCCAGATCGAGAAGAACCACGGCAAGGGTTCGATCATGCGTCTCGGCGACGACACGCGTCCGCCGATCGGCGTCATCTCCACCGGTTCGATCGCGCTCGACGTGGCCCTCGGCGTGGGTGGCTTCCCGCGCGGGCGCGTCGTGGAGATCTACGGCCCGGAGTCCAGCGGTAAGACCACCGTCGCGCTGCACGCCGTGGCCAGCGCCCAGGCCGCGGGCGGCGTCGCCGCCTTCATCGACGCCGAGCACGCGCTGGACCCCGAGTACGCCAAGGCCCTGGGTGTGGACACCGACGCCCTGCTGGTCTCGCAGCCGGACACCGGCGAGCAGGCGCTGGAGATCGCGGACATGCTGATCCGCTCCGGCGCCCTGGACATCATCGTGATCGACTCGGTGGCGGCGCTCGTGCCCCGCGCCGAGATCGAGGGCGAGATGGGCGACAGCCACGTCGGCCTGCAGGCCCGGCTGATGAGCCAGGCCCTGCGGAAGATCACCGGTGCGCTGAGCAACTCGGGCACCACGATGATCTTCATCAACCAGCTGCGCGAGAAGATCGGCGTGATGTTCGGGTCCCCCGAGACCACGACGGGCGGCAAGGCGCTGAAGTTCTACGCGTCGATCCGGCTGGACATCCGGCGCATCGAGACGCTGAAGGACGGCACCGACATGGTCGGCAGCCGCACCCGCGTCAAGGTCGTGAAGAACAAGGTGGCCCCGCCGTTCAAGCAGGCGGAGTTCGACGTGCTCTACGGCGTGGGCATCAGCCGCGAGGGTTCGCTGATCGACGTGGGTGTGGAGCAGGGCATCATCCGCAAGTCCGGTGCCTGGTACACCTACGAGGGCGACCAGATGGGGCAGGGCAAGGAGAACGCCCGCAAGTTCCTGAAGGAGAACCCGGACGTCGCCGCCGAGGTCGAGAAGCGGATCAAGGAGAAGCTCGGGATCGGTGCCGTGCTCGACGCGGACGCCCCGGCCGAGCCGCTGCCCGCCCCGGTCGACTTCTGACGGTGTCCGCGCCGCAGGACCGGTCGGGCGGGCGGTTCCGGCCCGCGGACGAGTCCCGGCCCGCCGAGGGTCGGGACCGGCGTGAGCCGCCGCGCGTCCTCGAGTTCGAGGCGTTCGCGGCCGAGGATCGCCCTGCCGAGGCCGAGACCCTGGACTTCGAGTCCTTCGCCGCCGGGTCCGAGGCGGATGCGGCCGGGCGACAGGTCGCGAACTTCGAGGATTTCGGCTCCGCGCCCGCCCGCCCCGCGTACCGGGTCGCGGACTTCGACGAGGCCGGTGGGCCCCGGGAGACGGTCCCGGTCGCGCAGATCGGCGATCCGGACACCGGCGAGCTCGCCGCACCCGCACCCGCGCCCGCGGCCCGGGTCGCGTCGCTGGAGAACCTGCGCGGGGAGATCTCCCGGGCCGAGCGCTCCGGACGGCGGCCGGGCCCGCTGGAGCCGGGTGCCCGGAGATCGCGAGGACAGGGCAGCGGCGCCGCCCGCGGCCGTCCGTTGCTCGGAGAACCCGAGGACGGTGCCGATCCCGGGATCCGGGCGGACCCGATCCCGGCCAACCCTGCTGCCCGGCCTCGCCGCGGCGCGCGCAGCGACCGGGCGGCCGACGCGGATGTCGACGCCGGTGCCGAGGCCGACACTCGGCCTCCTCGTGACCGCGCCGGTCGGCGCGGCGGAGCCGGGAAAGGCATGGTCGGAAAGATCGACATCGAGTCCGATCCCGAGGCCGCCGCCAAGGAGATCTGCCTCAACCTGCTCGAGTACCGCGCCCGAACCCGCCAGGAGCTGGCGCAGGCCCTGCGGAAGAAGGGCATCCCGGACGAGATCTCGCTCCGGGTCCTCGAACGTTTCGACGAAGTCGGCCTCATCGACGACGAAGCATTCGCCGGCCAGTGGGTCCGGTCCCGCCATCAGCAGCAGGGGCTCGGCCGGCGCGCGCTGGCGATGGAGCTCCGACGCAAGGGTGTGGACCCCGACGTCGCCGAGGAGGCGCTGGCCGAGGTCGACACCGAGTCCGAGGAGCTGCGCGCGCGGCAGCTGGTGGACAAGAGGCTGCGGTCCGTCACGATCGCCTCCCCGGAGGACCGTGCGAAGGCCGCCCGCCGCCTCATCGGCATGCTCGCCCGGAAGGGGTACCCGCCCGGCGTCGTCTACGGGGTCGTGCGTGACGCCCTCGCCGCGCATGGCGCTGAGGAGGACGAGCTCGGCCCGCCAGACCTCGACTGACGCCGTCCACGCGCGCTGCCCGGCCTCACGCGCGCTGTCGACAGCGCGCGCCGCGCCGGAACCCGGGCGTCGTGCCGGAACTCGCGCGCCGCGCCGGAACCCGGTCCCGGGCCCTACCCCTCCGGCCGGTGCAGGACCTGCACGTCCGCGGACAGCCCACCGGTCGCCGCGACCTCCCCGATGAACTCGAGCAGCGTGTCGGTGAAGGCCTGGGTGGCCTGGGTGGGGACGATGTCCGCGAGCCGGGCCAGGGCCACGGTCCGGTAGAGCGGGGGTGTGAGCACCGTCCGCCGCAGCCGCGGCCGGCCCGCGAACACCAGGTCCGGCACCACCGCCACCCCGGTTCCCGCTTCGACCAGCCGCAGCATGGCGTCCATCTCGCCGCCCTCGACGGCGAATCGCGGTGACACGCCGGCGTCCCGGTAGGCGTTCAGCGTGACCTCGCGGAGGTCGTAGCCCTTGCGCACCATCACGAGCGAGCGCCGGGACAGCTCCGTGACGGTCATCGACCCCCGGCTCGACGGCGGCTTCCCGGACCGCGGGGACGCGACGGAGAGCCGCTCGCGCAGCAGCGGCAGCGTGTGCAGCGCAGGATCCATCCCCGAGGGCGGCACGATCACCAACGCCACGTCGAGCCCACCCCGCACGAGCTCCCGGACCAGGGACTGCGAGCCGTTCTCGGTCAGCTCGAGGTGGATCTCGGGATGGTGCTCGTGGAAGCGGCGCAGCGCGTCGGCCATCACGCCGATGCACAGCGAGGGTGTCGCGCCCACCCGGACCCGACCCCGGTGGAGCCCGACGATCTCCGCGACCGAGGTCCGAGCGGCATCCATGTCGGCGAGCATCCGGCGCGCGAGCGGCAGCACGGCCTCCCCTGCCGGGGTGAGCGTGATGATCTTCCCTCGGTTGACGAGGGGGGCGCCCAGGTCGTCCTCCAGGGACTTCAACTGCCTGCTCAGTGTGGGCTGGGCGACACCCACTGCATCCGCCGCACGAGTGAAGCTGCGCACGTCGGCGACCGCGACGAAGTACGCGAGCTGCTGAAGTGTCACAGGTATAGCCTACGTGCATCAAACGTGCCGCCTCGATGCATTGGACGGTAGGCGGTCTGAGTAGTGCACTTTCGGGCGTGGTGACACAGGTGTCTTCGAAGGGTGCGGCCGGCAAGCCGGCGGCCGTGAAATCCCCCAATCCCCCGGCGGCGAAGCGGCCCCTCATTCCGGCGGTCCTGCTCAAGTTCGTGATCGCGGTGAGCGCCGTGGTCCTGGTCGGCTACCTCGTCGTCCACATGATCGGGAACCTCCAGATCTTCTTCGGCCGGGACGCGATCGACGGCTACGCGGTCTGGCTGCGCACGCTGCTGGCGCCGGTCCTCGGCAACGAGGGTCTGGTGTGGGCCGTGCGGGCGGCCCTGACGATCTCGGTCGTCGGCCACATCTGGGCGGCGACGCTGCTCGCGCTGCGCGCGAAGAAGGCCCGGCCCGTCAAGTACGCGGCCGGCAACAAGGTCAAGGGCAGCTACACGACCCGGACCATGCGCTGGGGCGGCGTGATCGTCCTGCTCTTCGTGATCTACCACATCCTGGACCTGACGACCGGCACGCTGAACCCGAACGGCGAGCACCTCGCGGTCTACGACAACGTCACCGCGGACTTCACCCCCGAGCGCTGGTACGTGACGCTGTTCTACGTCCTGGCCCTGGTGTCGATCTTCTTCCACCTGCGGCACGGCCTGTGGAGCGCGACCCAGACGCTCGGGTGGTCCACCAACCGCCGCGAGCCGATCCTCAAGGCGATCGCCACCACGTTCTCGGGGCTGCTCGTCGTGGGCTTCCTGATCGTCCCGATCTCCGCCACGTTCGGATGGATCTGACATGAGTTTCTCGGACTACACGGTCGGCGCGCCCGTCGTCGACAAGGCCGCGCCCGACGGCCCCATCGAGACCCGGTGGGAGCGCCGCAAGTTCGGCGTCAAGCTGGTCAACCCGGCGAACAAGCGCAAGGTCAAGATCATCGTCGTGGGCACCGGCCTGGCCGGCGGCGCGGCGGCGGCGACCCTGGGCGAGGCGGGCTACCACGTCACGTCGTTCTGCTACCAGGACAGCCCGCGGCGCGCGCACTCGATCGCCGCCCAGGGCGGCATCAACGCCGCGAAGAACTACCGCAACGACGGCGACAGCGTCTACCGGCTCTTCTACGACACGGTGAAGGGCGGGGACTTCCGCGCGCGGGAGTCCAACGTCCACCGCCTCGCCGAGATCAGCCGCCAGATCATCGACCAGTGCGTCGCGCAGGGTGTCCCGTTCGCCCGCGAGTACGGCGGCCTGCTGGACACCCGATCCTTCGGCGGTGTCCAGGTCTCGCGCACCTTCTACGCCCGCGGCCAGACCGGCCAGCAGCTCCTCCTGGGCGCCTACCAGGCCCTCGAGCGGCAGATCCACGCCGGCACCGTGAACATGTACGAGCGGCACGAGATGCTCGAACTGATCATGGTCGAGGGCCGGGCGCGCGGCATCGTCGCCCGGGACATGGTCACCGGTGAGATCTCCACGCACCTCGCGGACGCCGTGGTCCTGGCGACCGGTGGCTACGGCAACGTCTTCTACCTCTCGACGAACGCCAAGGGCTGCAACGTCACCGCCAACTGGCGCGCGCACCGCAAGGGCGCCCTGTTCGCGAACCCGTGCTTCACCCAGATCCACCCGACCTGCATCCCGGTCTCCGGGGACCATCAGTCGAAGCTGACCCTGATGTCGGAGTCGCTGCGCAACGACGGCCGCGTCTGGGTGCCCAAGCGCCTCGGCGACGACCGCGCCCCGAGCCAGATCCCCGAGGACGAGCGGGACTACTTCCTGGAGCGGAAGTACCCCTCGTTCGGCAACCTCGTGCCCCGCGACATCGCGAGCCGCGCGGCCAAGGAGGTCTGCGACGAGAAGCGCGGCGTCGGCCCGACGGGTCTCGGCGTCTACCTGGACTTCGCCGACGCGATCGCCCGGCTGGGCCGCCCGGCCGTCGAGGCCAAGTACGGCAACCTGTTCGAGATGTACGAGCGGATCACGGGCGAGAACCCGTACGAGACGCCGATGCGGATCTTCCCCGCCGTGCACTACACGATGGGCGGTCTCTGGGTCGACTACGACCTGCAGAGCACCATCCCCGGCATGTTCGTGGCCGGCGAGGCAAACTTCTCGGACCACGGCGCCAACCGGCTCGGCGCGTCCGCGCTGATGCAGGGCCTGTCCGACGGGTACTTCGTGCTGCCGGTGACGATCGGGGACTACCTCGCGTCGACCACGCTGCCCGAGGTCGCCCCGGACGCCCCCGAGGTCCTGGAGGCGGTCGGTGCGGTCAACGAGCGCATCGACACGCTGCTCTCGATCAACGGCACCCGCACCGTGGACTCGTTCCACCGCGAGCTGGGCCACATCATGTGGGACTACTGCGGCATGGAGCGGACCGAGGAGGGCCTGCGCAAGGCGCTGGAGCTCATCCCCGAACTGCGCCGCGAGTTCTGGAACAACGTCAAGGTCCCCGGCACGGGTGCCGAGCTCAACCAGAGCCTGGAGAAGGCCGGCCGCGTCGCGGACTTCCTCGAGCTGGGCGAGCTGATGTGCCTGGACGCGCTGCACCGCGCGGAGTCCTGCGGCGGCCACTTCCGCGCCGAGAGCCAGACCGAGGACGGCGAGGCCGCCCGCGACGACGAGAACTTCGCGTACGCGGGGGCCTGGGAGTACACGGGCCGCGGTGAGGCCCCGATCCTCCACAAGGAAGAACTGAACTTCGAGTACGTCCACCCGACCCAGCGGAGCTACAAGTGAAACTCAACCTTCGCGTCTGGCGGCAGAACGACCAGGTCGACAAGGGCCGGATGGTCGACTACACGGTCGACGACGCGTCCGAGGACATGTCGTTCCTCGAGCTCATCGACGTCCTGAACGAGAAGCTGATCCTGGCCGGCCAGGACCCGATCGCGTTCGACCACGACTGCCGCGAGGGCATCTGCGGCTCCTGCAGCATGGTGATCGACGGCCAGCCGCACGGCCCGCAGAAGGCCACCACGGTCTGCCAGCTGCACATGCGCCAGTTCAACGACGGGGACACGATCAACGTCGAGCCCTGGCGGGCCGGCGCCTTCCCGGTGGTGAAGGACCTGGTCGTCGACCGCAGCGCGTTCGACAAGATCATCCAGGCCGGCGGCTACGTCTCCGTCAACACCGGATCGGCGCCCGAGGCGCACTCCACCCCCGTGCCGAAGGCCGCGGCGGACCGCTCGTTCGCCGCCGCCAACTGCATCGGCTGCGGCGCATGCGTCGCAGCGTGCCCCAACGGCTCGGCGTCGCTGTTCCTCGGCGCCAAGCTGACGCACCTCGGCGAGATGCCGCAGGGGCAGCCGGAGCGCTACGAGCGGGTCGTCACCATGGTCGACACCCACGACGCCGCAGGCTTCGGTGGCTGCACGAACACCGGTGCGTGCGCCACCGCGTGCCCGAAGGAGATCCCGCTGGACGTGATCTCCCAGCTGAACAAGGACTACCTCGCGGCCACCGTCGGAGGGAAGCGCCGCAAGGGCTGACACCGCGCCACAAGTCCATACGGCACGAGCCCGGAACCCCCCTGGAGGGGCCGGGCTCGTCGTCGTGTGGAGGTGAAATCACACGGCGTGTGACTCCTGTCTCGTCAGGCCGATTGTTCCCGACCTGACACTTCCCACCTGTGACCTCCGTCGTACCCTCCCTGTGATCCGCACGACACGGCGCCGTGTCCCGAACGCCGTCGTGTCCAACACCAAGGGGACTCAACGACGTGTCATCCACCACAGCGTCGTCCGGCGCACCTCTGTCCGGCACGGCCACGGCCGCGGGCCGGGCACAGATCGCGGCCCGGACGCTGCGCACGGACCGATGGTGGCTACCGCCACTGCTCAACTTCGCGGGCCTCACGGCCTGGGTCGTCTACGCGACGGTCCGCGCGTTCATGCAGAACTGGTACTTCGTCGCGGACTACAACTACCTGACGCCGTTCTACTCGCCGTGCGTGTCCAACGGCTGCGTGGAGCAGGCGGCCCATTTCGGCCGCTTCCTCCCGGACGTCTGGTGGTTGCCGTACGCGGCAATCTCGCTGCCGTTCCTGCTGCTCTTCCGGCTGACCTGCTACTACTACCGCAAGGCCTACTACCGGGCGTTCTGGGCGTCGCCGCCGGCGTGTGCCGTCGCGGAGCCGCACAAGAAGTACACCGGGGAGACCCGTTTCCCGCTGCTCTTCCAGAACCTGCACCGCTACTTCTTCTACGCCGCGGCCCTGATCTCGCTGATCAACACCTATGACACGGTCAAGGCGTTCATCAAGGAGGACGGCAGCTTCGGCCTCGGCCTGGGCAACATCATCCTGGTGATCAACATCGTCGCACTGTGGGCGTACACGATCTCCTGCCACTCCTGCCGCAGCATCATCGGCGGGCGGCTGAACCACTTCTCCAAGCATCCGCTGCGCTACAAGGCCTGGACCCAGGTCACGAGGCTCAACGGCAAGCACATGCAGCTGGCCTGGACCACGCTCGCGACGTTGGCGATCACGGACGCCTACGTCATGTGCGTCGCGGCCGGCTGGATCTCCGACCTCCGGATCGTGGGGTGACCACCATGTCCACCACCGAGAACATCGAGACCTACGACTACGACGTCGTCGTCATCGGGGCGGGCGGCGCGGGCCTGCGGGCGGCGATCGAGGCCCGGCTGCAGGGCAAGAGCGTCGCCATCATCTCCAAGTCGCTGTTCGGCAAGGCGCACACCGTGATGGCCGAGGGCGGCTGCGCGGCGTCGATGGGCAACGCGAACCCGAACGACAACTGGCAGGTCCACTACCGCGACACCATGCGCGGCGGGAAGTTCCTCAACAACTGGCGGATGGCCGAGCTGCACGCCAAGGAGGCGCCGGACCGCGTCTGGGAGCTGGAGACCTACGGGGCCCTGTTCGACCGCACCCCGGACGGCAAGATCAGCCAGCGCAACTTCGGCGGGCACA
>JAOZVV010000058.1 GCA_025869365.1 Pseudonocardia sp. | reverse complement strand
ACTGGGTGATGCTCTACCAGTACGGGAACCCGGCCAACGCGGACGCGCACTACCGGACCACGGGCCCGGAGATCCTGCGGGACCTGCCCACCATCACGCACTTCGTCGCGGGTCTCGGCACGACCGGCACTCTCGTCGGCACCGGGCGCTACCTGCGGGAACAGAAGCCGGACGTCCAGATCATCGCCGCCGAGCCCCGCTACGGCGAGCTGGTCTACGGCCTGCGCAACCTGGACGAGGGCTTCGTCCCGGAGCTCTACGACCCGAGCGTGCTCACCGGCCGCTACTCCGTCGGCAGCTACGACGCGCTGCGCCGCACCCGGGAGCTGGTGGAGGCAGAGGGCATCTTCGCCGGGATCTCCACCGGTGGCATCCTGCACGCCGCGCTGGCCGTCGCGGAGAAGGCCGCCGGCTCGTCGACGCCCGCGGACATCCTGATCGTGGTGTGCGACGGCGGCTGGAAGTACCTCTCCACGGGTGCCTACTCGGGTGAGCTGGACGACGCGGCCGAAGGGATCGACGGCCAGCTCTGGGCCTGAGGATCGGGCGCGGTCGACGTCGCCCCGGCGACGGGTTCCACGCACGGGCGGCGAAGACGCGTACCTTCGGTCGTATGGCCGTGCCGTTGCCGGATGCCCCCACACCGTCCCGACCGCGGAGCCAGCGCATCCTCCCGCCGTCTCCGATCCCGTCGCTGATCATCATGGTCGTCTTCACGGCCGTGCTCTACGCCACCGAGCTCGTCGACGCCCTCACCGGCCAGCGGCTCAACGACGACGGGATCATCCCGCGCGACGCCGAGGGGCTGCTCGGCGTCATCTGGTCCCCGCTGCTGCACGCGAACTGGGACCACCTGCTCGCCAACACCCTGCCGTTCCTGATCTTCGGGTTCCTCGCGATGGCGGTCGGCATCGGCCGGTGGGTGATGGTCACCGCGATCATCTGGGTGGTCGGCGGGCTGGGCGTCTGGTTGATCGGACCGAGCGGCGTCTCGACGATCGGCGCGTCCGGTGTGATCTTCGGCTGGCTGACGTTCCTGCTGGCCAGAGGGTTCTTCAACCGCAGCGGCAAGCAGATCCTGCTGGCCCTGGTCCTGCTGTTCCTCTGGGGCGGCATCCTGCTCGGGATCCTGCCCGGCAACCCGGGCGTCTCCTGGCAGGCACACCTCTTCGGGGCCCTCGCGGGCGTTCTGGCAGCCTGGGTGGCGGCCAGCCGGAAGCGGGGGAGCGGGGTCCTGACAGCGTGAACGAACGGCACGGAGCGGACGAACCGGACAGGCACGCACCGATCGGCATCTTCGACTCCGGCGTCGGCGGTCTCACCGTCGCGCGCGCCGTGATCGACCAGTTGCCGGCCGAACGCGTCGTCTACGTGGGGGACACGGCGAACGGGCCGTACGGCCCGCTGCGGATCGCGGACGTGCGCAGGCACGCGCTCGCCATCGGGGACGACCTCGTCGAGCGAGGCGTGAAGCTGCTGGTCATCGCCTGCAACACGGCGTCCGCGGCGTGCCTCGCGGACGCCCGCGAGCGCTACCCGGTGCCCGTCGTGGAGGTGATCCTCCCGGCCGTCCGCCGTGCGGTGGCGACCACCCGCAACGGCCGCATCGGAGTGATCGGGACGCGGGCCACCATCGCCTCCGGCGCCTACACGGACTCGTTCGCCGCGGCCCGGGACGTCGACGTGACGGCGGTGGCGTGCCCGCGGTTCGTGGACTTCGTCGAGCGCGGGATGACGAGCGGGCGGCAGGTGCTGGGCCTCGCGCAGAGCTACCTCGAACCCCTGCAACGGGCCCGCGTGGACACCGTCGTCCTGGGGTGCACCCACTACCCGCTGCTCGCCGGGGTGTTGCAGATCGTGCTCGGCCCGGACGTCACGCTCGTGTCCAGCGCGGACGAGACGGCCAAGGACGTGGTGCGCACCCTCATGGCCCGTGACCTGCTGCGGGAGCCCGGGATCGACCCGCCGCCCGGCCCGCACGAGTTCCTCGCGACCGGGGACCCGGAGCCGTTCCGGCGGCTCGGGCGCCGTTTCCTGGGGCCGGAGATCGGGCCGGTCGTCGGCCGCACCGGGCAGGCGGTGGCCACGTCCGGTCCTGTCGGAGGGCTCGGGTAGCGTCACTTTCGTGATCGGCGCGCTGGTGATCGTGGCGTACGTCGCCGCGGCCGCGGTGGCGGTGTTCGGAGTGGTCACGACGGTGCTGAACCGCCCGCCGGGTAGACCGCACCGGCTCGTCGTCGGGGCGTTCGAGGCCCTCCTCGTGGTGCAGGCGGTGATCGCCGCCGTCCGGGTGTTCGGTGGCGTGTCGCTGCCGGAGCAGAGCACGTTCCTGATCTATCTGCTGGTGAGCGTGTGCGTGATGCCGATCGGGCTGCAGTTCGCCACGGCGGAGCCGACGCGCTGGGGCGGCACCGTCATCGCCGTCGCCGCGATCGGAACCGGCGTCGCCGTCTGGCGCATCGACGAGCTGTGGGCGGCCGGCGGTGTCTGAGGCGCACCCACCCCGCGCGACGGCGAGCGGCGCCGGCCGTGTCCTGATCGCGATCTACGCGATCTTCGCGCTGTCCGCCACGGCGCGCGCGGGCGTCCAGATCGCGGGCAAGTTCTCCGAGGCGCCGGTCGCGTACCTGCTCTCGGGGCTCGCGGCGGTGGTCTACATCCTGGCCACGATCGGCCTGGCCGGCACGAAGCCCTGGTCCCGCAGGTTGGCCTGGGGGGCCGTCGGGTTCGAACTGGTCGGCGTCATCGTCGTCGGGCTGGTCACGGTGCTGGACTCCGGGGACTTCCCGGACGACACGGTCTGGTCCGTCTTCGGCCGCGGTTACGGATTCATCCCGTTGGTCCTGCCGTTCGTCGGGCTCTGGTGGCTGCGCCGGACCCGGTCGAGCGGCTAGCGTCTGCGATCATGCGGCTGATCGTGCTCGGCTGTTCGGGAAGCGGACCGGGACCGGGTTCGCCCGCCTCGGGCTACCTCGTGGAGGCGGGATCGACCCGGTTCACCCTCGACCTCGGGAACGGCACCCTCGGCGCGCTGCAGCGCCACCTGGATCCGTGGGAGCTCGACGCGCTGCTGTTCAGCCACCTGCACCCGGACCACTGCTCGGACTTCGCGTCGCTGGTCGTCCACCGCCGCTACCATCCCGCGCCCCCGATCGACGCCACCGTGCACAAGCTCCCGGTGTTCGCGCCGGTGGAGGCCCCGGAGCGGTTCGCCGCGGCCTTCGCCCCCTCGGCGGCCGAGCGGGCCGAGACGGATCTGACGGACGTGTTCACGTTCCACGCGCTGGCGGACGGCGGGGCCGTCACCCTCGGGAAGGGCGAGGACGTCGTCGTGCGGGCGGCCACCGTCGACCATCCGTGCGAGTCCTACGGCCTGCGCGTCGAGGCCGAGGGCCGGTCGCTCGTCTACAGCGGGGACACCGGACCCTGCGACGGGTTGGTCGAGCTGGCCCGGGGCGCCGACGTGCTGCTGTGCGAGGCGAGCTGGCCGCACGTCACGGACCAGTGGGAGGCCCCACCGCCCGGCGTGCACCTCTCCGGGACCCAGGCCGGTGAGCACGCCACGGCCGCCGGGGTGAAGCGGCTGTTGCTCACCCACGTCCCGGCCTGGTGCGATCCGGAGGCGATCCTGGCCGAGGCCCGGGCGGCGTTCGACGGGCCGGTGGAGCTGGTGGCACCGGACGCCGCCTACCAGGTCTGACCGGGGCGAGTCCTAGAAGGAGCCCCGCCACACGGCGGCGGCACCGGAATCGCCGATCCACACCACGAGCCCGGCGACGACGATCCCGAGCAGCGCGCCCAGCACCGCGATCCCGAGGGTCGCGCGCTTGAGGGCCACCGATCCCTCCGGGCCGAGCCGGTCCGAGCGGATCCCGACCGCGACCGTCGCGATCACGAGCACCGCGAAGACGATCGCCCAGGGCAGGAGGGTGTCCGCCCGCGACTCGTGGACCGAGACGAGCGGTCCGCCGCCGTTCAGGGCCCGCTGGAGCTGCTCGCCGGTCTGCGTCGCGATCGGCACGGCGATCGCGCCGACCAGCGCGAGGAGCGCGACGGGAATGCCGATGGCGCGGCGCCACCGCGGCCGGATCGCCATGAGGACCGCCCCGAGCGCGGCCAGCGGCAGCAACACGACGACCGCGTGGACCACCAGCGGATGTGCGGGGATCCCGTTGACCGTGATCATGCGTAATTGAATCGTGAACGATGTGAGGTCCCTGTGACGTGCCGGGGCCGGGACCGTCGGGGGCGCTTCCTAGACTGGCCCGCGTGACTACAGGCACTGTGACCCGGGCAGACGGCAGAACCGACGACGAGCTGCGCCCCGTGCGGATCACCCGCGGGTTCCAGAAGCATCCGGCGGGCTCCGTGCTCGTCGAGTTCGGGGACACCAAGGTTCTCTGCGCGGCGAGCGTGACCGAGGGCGTGCCGCGCTGGCGCAAGGGCTCCGGGCTCGGCTGGCTGACCGCGGAGTACGCGATGCTGCCCTCGGCCACGAACACCCGGAACGACCGTGAGTCCGTCAAGGGCCGCGTCGGGGGTCGGACGCACGAGATCAGCCGGCTCATCGGACGGTCCCTGCGGGCCTGCATCGACCTCAAGGCCCTCGGCGAGAACACGATCGCGCTGGACTGCGACGTGCTCCAGGCGGACGGCGGTACCCGCACCGCGGCGATCACGGGGGCCTACGTGGCCCTCGTCGACGCGGTGACCTGGCTGGGGGCGCACGGGAAGCTGGCGGACCCGAAGCCGATCTCGTGCCAGGTCGCGGCCGTGAGCGTCGGGGTCGTCGACGGCCGGGTGCGGCTGGACCTGCCGTACGAGGAGGACTCGCGCGCCGAGGTGGACACGAACGTCGTCGCCACGGACACCGGCACGCTGATCGAGGTCCAGGGCACGGGGGAGGGCGCCACGTTCGCGCGGTCCACCCTGGACGCCATGCTGGACTCGGCGCTCGCGGGGATCGCGACGCTGGTCCGGGCGCAGTCCGCGGCGCTCGCCGAGCCCTACCCCGGCGAGCTGCCGGCATGACGCGGCTGCTGGTCGCCACCCGGAACGCGGGCAAGCTCGTCGAGATGCAGCGGCTGCTCGCCGCCGCGGACCTCGGCGGCGTCGAGGTGCTGGGGCTCCGGGACGTGCCGGACTTCCCCGAGGCGCCGGAGACCGGTGCGACGTTCGCGGAGAACGCCCTGGCCAAGGCGCGGGACGCGGCCGCCGCGACGGGGCTGCCCGCCGTCGCGGACGACTCGGGGCTGACCGTCGACGCGCTGAACGGGATGCCCGGTGTGCTGTCCGCGCGCTGGTCCGGCAAGCACGGGGACGACCTGGGGAACCTCGAGCTGCTCCTCGGCCAGCTCGCCGACGTCCCGGACGAGCGCCGCGGCGCCGCGTTCGTGTGCGCCGCCGCGCTGGTGGTGCCCGGCGGCGCCGAGATCATCGAGCACGGGGAGTGGCGGGGCCGGCTGATCCGGGAACCGCGGGGCTCCAACGGCTTCGGCTACGACCCGATCTTCGTGCCGGAGGGCGAGCAACGCTCCTCCGCCGAGCTCGAGCCGGTGGAGAAGGACGCCGCGAGCCACCGGGGCCGGGCGATGCGGGCGCTCCTCCCGCACCTGACCGCCCTGACCTGAGCTTCTGGCTCCACAACGCGCTTCAGAAGCCCGCTCGCCCGCGTTGTGGAGCCACAACGCGCTTCAGAAGCCCGCCCGCCCGCGTTATGGAGCCATAACGCGGTTTGGGCGGCGGTGTGGGCGCGTCGTGGAGCCATGACGCGGTCAGTCCGTCGGGTCCTCCTCGGCCAGCACCCGCTGGGCGACGGCGAACGCGGAGTTGGCGGCCGGGACGCCGCAGTAGATCGCGCTCTGCAGCAGCACCTCCACAACCTCCTCGCGGGTCAGGCCGTTGCGCAGCGCCGCGCGCAGGTGCAGCTCCAGCTCGGCCAGGTGCCCGTGGGCGACGAGTGCGGTCAGGGTGATCGCGCTGCGCATCCGCCGGTCCAGGCCGGGACGGGTCCAGATGCCGCCCCACGCGTAGCGCGTGATCATCTCCTGGAACTCGCCGGTGACCGCGTCCGCGCGGTCCAGCGAGGCGTCGACGTGGGGGGCGCCGAGCACCTCCCGTCGGACGGCCAGGCCGTCGGGGTCCAGGTCCAGCTTCCGGGGGCTCTCGGGCGTGCTCACGGCCAGCACGGTAGCGCCGTGGTCGCCCGGGGAGGTGGACGGCAGGTGGACCGCGTGGGTGCGGCGGTCTCCGCGGGGCACCCGGTGGGTACCGTCGTGGCCGTGAGGTGGTGGCGCCCTGTGCTCGCGGGCATCGGGCTGGTGGTCGTGATCGCGGCCGCGGTGCTCGTCGCGCGCCTCTACGGGGTCCCCGGGGTCTCGGACCTGCAGCGGCTCACCGCCGAGGCCGGGATCTGGGCGCCGCTGCTGTTCGTCGGCCTCCAGGCCGGGATGACGGTGACGCCGGTGCCGCGCACGGTGTTCACCCTCGCGGCCGGCCTCCTGTTCGGCTCGGTGCTCGGGATCGTGCTGACCTTCGTCGCCACGACGCTGGCGGCCGTCATCGCCTTCCTCGTGGTCAGGATGACGGGCGGGAAACTGGTGGAGCGCTATGCCCGGGGCTCGCCGGCCCGCTGGGTCAGGGCCCGGCTGGACCATCACGGGGTCCTCGCCGTGGCGTCGATGCGGCTGGTGCCCGCGATCCCGTTCTCGGTGCTGAACTACCTCTGCGGGCTGTCGGCGGTGCGGTTCTGGCCCTATCTCGTGGGGACGGTCGTCGGGATCGTCCCCGGGACGATCTCGATCGTGGTGCTCGGGGACGCCGTCACGGGCCGCCCGTCGCCCGCACTGATCGTCGTGTCCGTGGTGTGCGGGCTGATCGGGGCGGCGGGGATCGTGGTGGCGGCCCGGCGGCCGATCCCGGACGAGGAGCCGGTGGCGGCCGCGGGGGAGTGACCGGACATCGGCCCTGTGGGCCACGCCCTGCCTCCCCTGTCCGTGCTGGTACCGGCGGCGGGATTCGAACCCGCACTGGCATGGTCCTAGGCCATGTGCCTCTGCCGTTGGGCTACGCCGGCTTGCCCTTGTTCTTCTTCCCGCCCCACGTCTCGGTGATCGCGTGGCAGTTCGGACACAGGATACGGAGGTTCTCGAGCCTGTTGTCGGTGTGGTTGCCGTTGATGTGGTCGAGCTCGAGGGGAAGGAGCTCATCGCGCCACTCCGCCAGACCACACACCTCACAGCGCTTCGGCTTCAACCCCGCCGTGATGAGTCTTCGCCGGAGCGCACCGCTGGAGGTGTAGGTGGAGTTCTCCACGAGTACCTCCTCCAGCGGCCTCGTTCGACGCAAGGCCGGCACCACTAGCCCACGGGCCCAGCTCTGCCCTGTGAAGTGGGTCGTATCCAGCCCGAGGCGTCGGAAGTGGCCGATGAGCATCCGGTGGATCCCGCCGCTCGGTTTGTAACCGAGTCGCCTCATGACCTCCGCCACGGTGACGCTGGTACGGACGATCTCCGTCAACTGTTGGTCCGTCCACGTCAGCCGCGATCTCGGTGAGCCGGTTGTCGCCGTCGGGATGTGCGAGGCGTCGAGGCCGAGCCGGGCGATGTGTCCGCGGAGGTAGTCGTACTTCCCGGGCCGGATGCCGAGCCGCGCGAAGACCTCCCTCATCGTGCGGCTCTCGGCCACCGCCGCGACCAGCATCTCGTCCGTCCACCTACGTTCCCGGGGCATGTCCGGGAGCATATCGAACAAGTGTTCGGCTCCGTGGCGGAATCAGATCTTCAGGTCCCGCCGCAGCTTCGCCACGTGCCCCGTCGCCCGCACGTTGTACATCGCGGCCTCGATCTTCCCCTCCTCGTCCACCAGGAACGTCGAGCGGATCACCCCGGTGACGGTCTTGCCGTACATCGTCTTCTCGCCGAAGGCACCCCACGCCGTGAGCACCTCCCGGTCCGGGTCGGAGAGCAGCGGGAAGGTCAGCCCCTCCTTGTCCCGGAACTTCGCGAGCTTCGCCGGCTTGTCCGGGGAGATCCCCAGGACGTCGAAGCCCGCGTCGTTGAGCTCGGCGAGGTTGTCCCGGAAGTCGCAGGCCTGTTTGGTGCAGCCCGGCGTGCTCGCGGCCGGGTAGAAGTAGACGAGGACCTTGCGGCCCCTGTGCTCGGCCAGCGAGACGGGCTTGCCGTCCGCGTCGGGCAGGGTGAACTCGGGGGCCTGGTCGCCCTCGGACAGCCGGGTTGTCATGGCACGATCCTCCCAGTACCGCCGACCGGCGGCTCGCCGACCACCGCCACCCGTCGGGCCCCGGCGCCGAGCGTGATCTACGGTGTGCGGCAGTCATTCGCGAAGGACATTCCCCGAGGAGGAGTCGTGGCGCGCGACCCCGAGAGCATCCAGATCGAGATCGAGAAGACGCGTGACGCACTCGCCGACAGTCTGGACGCCCTGAGCGACCGGGCGAACCCCAAGCGGTTCGTCGACAGCGGCAAGGCGCAGGCGAAGCAGAAGCTCGAGGACCCGAAGATCAAGTACGCCCTGATCGGCGTCGGCGTGATCCTGGCCGCGGCGATCCTGAAGAAGCTCTTCTCGTAGGGCACCGCGGGTCGGGGCCCGGCGACGGGTCCCGACCGCGCTACTTCCGCAGCGTGTCCGCGAACTCGAGCGCCGCGGCCCGGCTCGCCCCGGCGATCAGCTGTGCCCGGTAGCGCACGACGTAGCGGGCCGCCCCGAACCCCGCGACCGCGACGAGCGTGTCCCCGGCCAGGTAGCCGACGACGGTGCCCTTCACCGGGCCGCCCGCGAGCCCCTCGCCGTGCAGCGGGAAGACCGAGTCCGCCCGATCGGGTCGCCCGATCAGCTGGATCTTGAGCCCGAACTGGTCCGACCAGAAGTACGGCACGCTCGGCTGCGGAGCCTCCGCCCCCGTGATGTCCCGGGCCACGATCGCAGCCTGGTCGCCCGTCGAGGTCCAGTGCTCGAACCGGTGCCGGCTGCCGTCGGCGTCCGACCAGGACGACATGTCACCGACCGCCCAGACCCCGCCCAGGCCCTCGACCCGGCCGCGCGCGTCGCAGGGCACACCGTCGGTGAGGTCCAGCCCGGTGTCCGCCAGCCACTGCAGGTCCGGGCGCCCGCCGATCCCGACCACCACGACGTCCGCGGAGACGGTCGAGCCGTCCGCCAGCTCGACGGTGTGGGCGTCGACGAACCGGGCGAGCGCGGTCCCGGTCCGCAGGTCCACCCCGGCCTCGCGGATCAGCCGGGCGCAGATCGTGCCGACCTCGTCCCCCAGGCCGCGCGAGAGCGGCACCGGCGCGGCCTCCAGGACCGTCACCGCGACGCCGCGGTCCAGCGCCGTGCTCGCGACCTCGGCCCCGATGAACCCCGCCCCCACGACGAGCAGGGAGCCCGCCTTCTCCAGCGCGGCGCGCAGGGCGAGCGCGTCGTCCAGCGTCCGCAGCACGAACACGTCCTCCGGCTGGCCCGGCAGCGTCCGCGCCTCGACGCCGGTGGCCAGCACGATCGCGTCCGCCGTGAGCAGCGAGCCGTCCGCCAGCTCCACCTCGCCGGGGCGCAGCGCCACGGCCCGCAGCCCGAGGTGCATCCGCACGCCGAGGTCCTCCAGGGACGCCTCGTCCCGCAGGGCGACCTTCTCGGGTTCCCAGGTCCCGGCGAGCAGCTGCTTGGACAGCGGCGGCCGGTCGTACGGCGGGTGGGGCTCGGCGCCGACGAGGCTGATCCGTCCCTCGTAGCCGACCTGGCGGAGCTGTTCGACGGTGCGCAGACCACCGAGCCCGGCTCCGACGACAAGGACGTGCTCCGGCGTCGTCATCGGCTTCCCTTCCGAGCGGGCTGTCGCCCACCTCCGCAGCGTTCATCGTGCTCGCGGGTCATCTTGGCGGATGCGCCGTGCGATCAGGACGTGACCCTCCGCGCACTTGCGCTCAGCCGGTGCGTGTGTCCGGGTCCAGCCTGCTGCGCAGCCGGTCCAGGGTCTGGGCCAGCAGGCGGGAGACGTGCATCTGGGAGATCCCGACCTGCTCGGCGATCTGGGTCTGGGTCATGTTCCCGAAGAACCGGAGCATGACGATGGTCCGCTCGCGCTCGGGCAGCTCCCCCAGCACGGGCCGCAGCGCCTGCCGGAAGTCCACCCGGTCCAGCTCGGCGTCCGCCTGGCCCACCAGCTCGCCGACCGTCGCGCTGCCGTGTTCGGAGGAGAGCATCTCGTCCAGCGACGAGCTGCGGTACGCCTCGGACGCCTCCAGCCCCTCCAGCACCTCGGCGACGGGCACCCCCAGCCGCTCGGCGATCTCACTCGGCTTGGGCGCGCGGCCGAGCCCCTGGGACAGCTCGGACACCACGCCGTTGATCGAGACGTGCATGTCCTTGAGCCGCCGCGGCACCCGCATGGACCAGCCCTGGTCCCGGAAGTGCCGGCGCACCTCACCGCTGATCGTGGGCACGGCGAAGGAGAAGAAGTCACTGCCCTTCTCGGGCGAGAAGCGGTCCACCGCGTTGATCAGGCCGACGGTGGCCACCTGCACGAGGTCGTCGAGCGGCTCGCCGCGGTGGTTGAACCGCCGCGCGATGTGCTGGGCGATCGGCAGGAACCCGGTGACCAGCTGGTCCCGCAGGGGCTCGCGGCGCGGGTCGTCCGGCGCCAGGCCCGCGTACTCCTCCAGCAGGGGGGAGAGGTGGCCGTACTCGGGATCGCTCGCGGTCACCGCGGTAGGGCGGCGGCGCGCTTGTCGAGCTTGATCCCCACGGTGGACCGCCCGTCCTCCTTCGAGGACACGAGCTCGACCTCGTCCGCGAGGGTCTGCAGGACCCGCCAGCCGAACGTGTCCGTGGAGACGCTCGTGTCCGGCCCGGCCACGTCCACCTCGGCCTCGACGCCGATCCGCTCCCCGTAGACGGAGAACGCACAGCGCAGGGACGAGCCCGGTGCGGCGACGTCGACGAGCGTCGCGCACGCCTCGTCGACCGCCATGCGCAGGTCCGAGATGGCGTCCAGGTCGAAGTCCGCACGCGCGGCCAGATCCGACGCCACGGCGCGGATGGTGGGGATGAGGGCTGCCGTCGCGGCCGTCCTCACCTCGACGACGGACGCGCCCTCCGGATCGGTTCGGTCCATGTCGGACACGCGGGGTATCTCCTTCTGGTCGGCTCGGCACACGCTGGGAAGTCCCGGGGCGAACCGGGGCCGGATGGTCATCGTGCTACCCGGTGGGGCGGAGAATCAATCCGCCTCCGGTGGCCGCGGACCGGAACCCGCCCCGCCGCCGAGGCCGAGCACCTCGGCCGGGTCCGCGTGCATCTCGAAGAGGCGGTCCGACCCGGTGATCTCGAGCGGGCGGGTGACCGAGCGCGACGTCGCGACGACGTGCAGGGTGCGGCCCTGCCCGGTGGCCCGGTGGGCGGCGTGGATCAGCACGGCGAGCCCGCTCGAGGCGAGGAAGGAGACCTCCGCGAGATCGACGACGGGAACGGACCGTTCGTCGTCCAGCAGCCGGGTCAGCCCGTCGGCCAGGTGCGGGGCGGTGAGCGTGTCCACCTCGCCCTCCACTGTCAGCACGCGCACTCCCGGCGCGGGAGAGCCGAGCGTGGCGCCGAGTGCGCCCGCACGGTCGGAGGGCTCGGGGCTTGCGGGGTCGAGCACGGGGCGACACCTCCAGCGGAGCGGCGGAAAGCCCGGACGGTGAGGCCGGCGGCACGGGAGCACGCCGCGTCCCGGGCCGGGCGGCTGGTGGCTCAACCGCGTCCGGCCAGACTTTACAGTCCGGCGCGCCCGCACCCGTCGGCGCGTCGGGACCGCGTCGGCCGTGCCCGGAGCGCGCCGGGCGGTCCTCGTGGAGGGGTGCGCGACGAGGGATGGAACGGCCCTCCGGGCCCCTGCCGCTCCCACGCGGACGCCCGGAGCCGGGCGGCCCCGGCGAGACGTCGACGGGCAGGGGGAGCCCGGTCGGCCGTGCCCGGTGTGCGCCTCGTCGGCCGACGCGCCGGCCCGTCGGGCTCGTTCGTTTCACTCGATCGGGAGAACCGGCTGGCCGGTCATGGCTTCCGCTCACGGATCGGAGGTGCCCGCTCGGCGTACGGCTGCCCCGTTCCCGCGCGCTGGGGGGTGTCGAGGATGTGGGATCGGTTGCGTACAACGGGAACGGCGACGTGGCCGCAGCCCGAACCTTGGGGGGTACGTCGGATGATCGCGGTGCCCGGTGTCGGGGACACCGGTCCGATGGAGCGGAGGCGCGCGGGGGTGACGCTCGTTCGTCCCGCGCGGAGCCGGCTCGTCGCCGTGGCGGTGAGCCCGCTGGAGTTGCTGCGCCCGGGCTCGGACCTCGCGCGGATCGTCGGTGGGTCCGGCCGGGTGGACCTGCTGGTCGCCCGGGACGAGTTGGATCTCGACGCGGACTGCGCAGACGTCACGGCCCTGGCCGGCGAGGGAGCCCCCTGCGAGCAGATCGTGATCGACATCGCCGCGCTCGCGGGCGATCCGGACCCCCTCGGCGTGGAGGCCTTCGACGCCGCTGTGGAGTACGACGAGGACGACGACGACCTGTACGACGAGGACGACGAGGACTTCGTCCTCGCGGCCGTCGCCGAGCTGGGTCTCCCGGATCTCCACCTGCACCGGCTCGGCCTGTCGGGCCGCGTGAGCGCCGCGGTGGAGGCGGACCTGACGGCGGCGCTGAGCGAGCTCGTCGGGTTCGATCCCGAACCGGGTGTCTACCTCGTCGCGCCGACGTCCTCCCCGTCGGACCCGGAGCGCACGACGATCGTGGAGATCGTCAACCGGCTGGCGCGGGTCTACGGGATCCCGATGCTGCGCTACCGCAGCCTCGAACTGTCCGTGGTCCCGCACGAGCACCCGGGCACGGCCGCATCGGCCTGACCAGGCTCACCTAGCATGGCCGGAATCACGTTGTCAAGCGGAACGTGCGGGTACTCCTCTGACGTTGATACAAGCGTGTGCCGGTCGGACCGGTCGGCACTCAGCTCGACGTGAGGAGTTCCCATCACCATGACCGAACCGATCACCAGCACCCTCGAGGACGCCGCCCGCGACACCACCGGCGCGGCCCTGCAGAACACCCTGGTCGACCTGATCGACCTCTCCCTGGTCGCGAAGCAGGCGCACTGGAACCTCGTCGGCCGCCAGTTCCACGACGTCCACCTGCACCTCGACGAGCTCGTCGCCGTCGCGCGGGACTTCTCGGACAAGGTCGCGGAGCGGGCCGCCGCCATCGGCGTCTCCCCGGACGGCCGTGCCCGGACCGTCTCCGACGCGTCCACGGTGCCCTCGTTCGCCGAGGGCTGGGCGCGGGACCGGGACGTCGTCCGGTACGTCTACCGCGCGCTCGACGCGGTCGTCGCCGGCGTCCGGCCGCGGCTCGCGGATACCGAGAAGACCGACCCGGTGACCCAGGACCTGCTCATCGCGCTGGTCGCCGCGCTGGAGGAGGCCCGCTGGATGTGGCAGGCGCAGGCCGCCGGATACGAGGACGACAAGAGCTGACAGCCGTCGCGACGTCCGTGACCCGACCGGGGTCCGGGCGTCGCGAGAAGCGACGAAGGGGCGGGGGCGTGGTGCGGGCCCGCCCCGGGGGCCGCGCGCCGGGGGGCGACGGCGCGGGGGGGAGGCCGCGCGGGGGACAGAGCACGGCTCCCCCC
>JAOZVV010000057.1 GCA_025869365.1 Pseudonocardia sp. | reverse complement strand
GTAGCCCGTGGCCAGCGAGAACGCGGCGCCGGGGTTGCGCACGAGGATGAGGTAGACGGCGCCGCCGAGGAGCTCGACCGGCGGGCGGTCCTCGAGCCGGGCGACCGAGAGGACCTTGGTCAGGATGTCGAACCCGAGGATCGCGACGGCGACGACCGCGAGCAGCAGGACCCGCCTCGGTGGGAGAGCGGGGGCTGGCTCGGGCTCGACGGTCACCCCACGATTATGCGGGCGCGCCCGGGTTGCCCGGCCGCCGGGCCTTCGCGTCGGGTTCCGTCTCCCGCCACCGGACCAGCGCTCCCCCGCGGTCGACGTCGCGCAGCCGCCGCTCGGCCTTGCTCCGGGACTCCGCGGTGGCCACGACGAGCAGCTGGTCCAGCTCCCGCAGCCGCGTCTCGCCGTTCGGGGTGAAGGCGGCCTCGTCCCGGACCACGAGGCTGACCGTCGCACCGACCGGGAGCCGCAGCTCACGCAGGTAGACGCCGCGGAGCTTGGACCCGACGGGGACGCGGACCTGGATCAGGCTGGCGTCGAGCTCGTCGAGCGGGGCCGCGTCGACGGCCATCTCCTGCGGCTCGCTGCCCTTCGCGACCCCCAGGAAACGGGCTACCCAGGGCAGGGTGGTGCCCTGCAGCAGCGTCAGGAACACGACGAGGACGAACACGACGTCGACCAGCCGTTCCCCGCCCGGCGCGCCCTCCACCAGCGCGATCAGCGCGAGCACGATGGGGACCGCTCCGCGCAGCCCGGACCAGGACAGGAACGCCTGCTCGCGCCACGGCAGCCGGAACGGCGTCGCCGCCGCGATCACCGACAACGGCCGGGCGAGCACCAGCAGGACGCCCGCGGAGATCAGGGCGGGGATCAGCGCGTCGACCAGGCGGGCGGGGCTCGAGTAGAGCCCGAGCAGGACGAACAGGCCGATCTGGGCGAGCCAGCCGGTGCCCTCGGCGAACGAGACGACGCCGCCGCGGTGCGGGAGGCGCGAGTTGCCGAGGACCAGCGCCGCGACGTAGGTGGCGAGCAGACCCGACGCGTGGGCGAGCTGGCCACCGGCGAAGGCGAGGACGCAGACGGCGATCGCGGCCAGCGGGTAGAGGCCGGTCGACGGGAGCGCGGCGCGGCGCAGCCCCCAGGCGCCGCCGAAGCCCAGTGCCAGCCCGATGACCGCGCCGGCGAGGAGCTCGTAGACGACCAGGACGGGCGTCACCCAGGTGATGGCCTCCGTGGAGGCGAGCAGGATGACCGCCAGCACCACCGGGGCGTCGTTCAGGCCGGACTCGAGCTCGAGGGCCCCGGCGAGCCGCGGGGCGACGCCGACCCCGCGGAGCACGCTGAACACCGCCGCCGCGTCCGTGGACGAGAGCACCGCGCCCCAGAGGAACGCGATCCGCCAGTCCAGGCCGAGCAGGTAGTGCAGGGCGGTGCCCGCGACCCCGATGCTGACGGCGACGGAGATCGTGGAGAGCCCGATCCCGATGCCGAGCGACGGCCGGACGGCCTCCCAGCGGGTGGTGATCCCGCCCTCGACCAGGATGAGGACGAGCGCGGCGATCCCGAGGTTCTCGGTGAGGCGGGCGTCGGAGAACTGCAGACCCAGGACGGACTCGCCCAGGACCATGCCGATGCCGAGGTAGAGGAGGAGGGACGGCAGCCCGAGCCGGACGGAGACCCGCACCGCGATGACACCCAGCAGCACCACTGCGGCGAACGCTCCGAGAACGAGCTCCAGACTCATCCACACCCCCCGGCGTCCGATCCTATCGGCGCAGGTGGAGCACGCAGTGATCGACCCAAAAAGGTCAGATCGGTCACGTTCGGCGGCGCCGGCAGGGAGGCCACCTCCACGCCAGGATCTGGAGTGGAGGTGGCCGTCCTGCCATCCGGGGTGGGGCGTTCGGCGGGGTGGGCGAAGATCTCTCCATGACGCGGTCCCGGGCGTGGGCGCTCCTCGCCGCCCTGGTGCTCCTCTCCGTCACCACCGTGGCCGTCGTCCCCCGCTGGCCCCTCGCCGTCGTGCCCTGGAACCTGGCCGTGGCCGCGGCGCTGCTGGCCCTGGCGCGGCGGTCCGGGCTCGGGTGGGACGTGCTGGGGCTCGGGCGGCGAGGGCTGGGGCGGGGACTCGCCGTCGGCGGGGCCGCGGCCGGGCTCGTCGTCGTCGCGTACGGGATCGGGCTCGCACTCCCCGCCACCCGGGCCGCGTTCGACGACTCGCGTGCCGCCGGGAGCGTCGGCGTCCTGCTCTACGCGGCACTGCTCCGGATCCCGTTCGGGACCGTGGTGCTGGAGGAGGTCGCGTTCCGGGCGGTGCTGCCCGGCCTGGTCGGGGGGTCCTGGTGGCGCGGGACGCTCGTCGCCTCCGGGCTGTTCGGACTCTGGCACGTCGTCCCGTCCCTCGGACTGAGCAGGGCGAACGCCGCAGTCGGGGCGGCGTTCGGGAGCTGGGGCGCGCCCGCCCAGACCGCCCTCGCGGTGCTCGCCTCCGCCCTGGCGGGCGTGGCGTTCTGCGGGCTGCGGCGCTGGGGCGGGCACCTGGTGACACCGGTGCTCGCGCACGTCGCGACCAACTCGTTCGGGGTCGTCGCCGCCTGGTGGGTGACCTGATCCGGGGGTTGTCCCCCGTACGGACCCGGGGTGCAACGGGATGGTCCGTCCTGCGTCGCCTCCCTAGGCTTCCCGTCATGACCACGAGCACCCTGACCAGGTCCGACGGGTTCGTCACCCGGCCCGCCGGCCCGCTGCGGGCCCTCGTGTCCCCCGCGACCTGGCTCGGCGCCGCACACCTGCTGCTCGACGTCGTGATCGGGTTCGCCGCGACCTTCGTGATCGGCTCCGGGCTGTTCTTCTCGGTCGTGCTGTTCCCGTTCGCGCTGCTGGGCCTGCCCGTGTGGCTGCTGACGGCCTGGACGGGGGCGCTGCTCGGCCGGCTCGAACGCGCCCGCTACGCGCTGGTCCTCGGCGTGGCGTTCGACGGCCAGCCGATGCCGCCGCAGGAGCGGAACCCCCTGCGCTACGGCGGCGCCCTGCTCCGCGATCCGGGCGTGCGCCGCCGGACGCTGCACCAGCTGATCGCGTTCCCGCTCGGCCTGGTGACCTCGGTGATCGTCTACACCCAGCTCTCCGCCGGCGTCGTCCTGCTGCTGACGCCGGTCCTCGGCACCGTGTTCCCGACGAACGACGCGTTCGTGTCCGGCGTCCCGCTCGGCGGGCCGGCGACCCAGAGCCTGTTCGCGGGGCTCGGGCTGGTCCTGCTGCTGCTCGCCCCGGCGGTGATCCGCGCCCTGGTCCGGGTCGACGTCCTGGCCGCGCGGACGTTGCTCGGCCGGGTCCCGGGGACGCTCACCGAACGGGTCGGGGAGCTGGAGCGCAGCCGCGCCCGCGTCGTCGACTCCGCGGAGGCGGAACGCCGCCGGATCGAGCGGGACCTGCACGACGGCACCCAGCAGACGCTCGTCGCGCTCGCCATGACCCTGGGCCGGGCCCGTTCGCGCTACCGCACGGAGCCGGACGCGATAGGCCCCCTGCTCGACGATGCCCACCAGCAGGCCAAGGACGCCGTCACCGAGCTGCGGGGGCTGATCCGCGGGCTGCATCCCCCGGTCCTCAGCGACCGCGGGCTCGACGCCGCGCTGTCCGCGCTGGCCACCCGCTGCCCGGTCCCCGTCGACCTCGCCGTCAACCTCGACCGGAGACCGCCCGCGACGATCGAGGCCATCGGCTACTTCGTCGTCGCCGAGGCGCTGACGAACGTCGCGCGACACTCGGGGGCGACGCGGGCGGCGGTGACGGTGCGCGGGGCGGACGACGCGGTGTGGATCACCATCAGCGACGACGGACGCGGCGGCGCCGACCCCGAGAGCGGGTCCGGCCTGCGCGGGCTGGCGGATCGGGTGTCCGGCGTCGACGGTCAGCTCCGGGTGGACTCCCCCGTCGGCGGCCCCACCGTCCTGACCGTCGAGCTGCCGGTCCGCCGATGAGCTCGCGGGCGAGCGAATCAGGGACACGGTGCCCGCGCGCAGCGCCGACGGTGATGATCGCCGAGGACTCCGTGCTGCTGCGCGAAGGCATCAGCCGGCTGCTCACCGAGGCCGGGTTCGAGGTCACGGGGGCGGTGGGCGACGGCGAGGAGCTGCTGCGCGCCGTCGGCGTGGCCCAGCCGGAGATCGTCGTCGCGGACGTCCGGATGCCGCCGACGCACACCGACGAGGGCCTCAAGGCCGCGCTGGTGATCCGCAGCCGGTGGCCCGGCGTGGCGGTGCTGGTGCTCTCGCAGTACGTCGAGGAGCGCTACGCGACCGAGCTGCTCGCCGGGGAGACCCGCGGCGTCGGCTACCTGCTGAAGGACCGGGTCGCGGACGTCGACAGCTTCGTGGAGGCACTGCACCGGGTGCGGACGGGCGGGACGGCGCTGGATCCCGAGGTCGTCTCCCAGATCTTCGCGCGGTCCCGCCGGGCCGCGCCGCTCGCCCAGCTGACGCCGCGGGAGCGCGAGGTCATCGGGTTGATGGCCGAGGGCCGGTCGAACGCCGGCATCGCCGAGGCGCTCATCGTCCGCGAGGGCGCCGTCGAGAAGCACGTGACCAGCATCTTCGCCAAGCTCGCGCTGCCCGCGGGGGCCACCGACCATCGCCGTGTGCTCGCGGTGCTCCGCCACCTGGAGGGCTGATGACCGTCACCGACTCGCCGCGCAAGCCGTCCCCGTGGCTGGTGGGGGCCGCGGTGCTCTTCGTCCTGGCGGTCGTGTCGGTCGGGGCGTCGGAGCTCGTCTCGGAGGTGTTCCACGGTTCCGAGACGAAGGACTCCGTGCAGGTCGCGGAGGCGCCGCGGCTCAGCGTCTCGGCCGGGCCCGGCGACGTCACGCTGGTCCCGAGCCCGGACGCCGACGTGCACGTCCGGACGGTGACCCGGTTCGGCGTGCACAAGCCCGTCCTGACCGAGGAGTCCACCGCCGCGGGCGTCGCCCTGGCCTCGGAGTGCCACGGCATCTGGGCGGCGTCGAGGTGCGAGACGGACTACACGATCGCCGTACCGGCCGGCTTCACCGTCGTGGTGGAGAGCAGCTCGGGCGACCTCGACGCCCGGGATCTCACCGGCCCCCTCTCGGTCGACGCGTCCTCGGGGGACATCGCCCTCGCCGGGCTGTCCGGGGCGATCACCGCCTCGACGGGCAGCGGGAACATCACGGGGACGGGCCTGCGCAGCACCGCGGTCAGCAGCGAGACGAACTCCGGGGACGTCTCCCTCGACCTGCTCGCCGCCCCGACCCGGATCACCGCATCGACCGGCTCCGGCGACATCGACCTCGGGGTCCCGGCGGACCGCGCCTACCGCGTCGCCACCTCCTCGGGCAGCGGCCGCGAACGGGTCACGGTCCCGAGCGACCCGGCCGGGACCGCGGCGATCACCGCCACCGCGAACAGCGGCGACATCACCGTCCACCCGTCCTGACCAGCGCCGTTCCACCCACCCCACGAGCGCGGGCCCCTTCCGTCCCGCGAGTCGCGATCTGAGACCGGGCGAGTCGCGATCTGGGACCCCGCGAGTCGCGCCCAGGGACCGGGCGAGTCGCGATCTGGGACCGGGCGAGTCGCGATCTCGACCCTGCGAGTGGCGATCTCCGGTCAGGGACGCCAGACGAGCGTCGCGGCGTCCGTCCTTCGCGGCGGGAGCTCTTCCAGCGCCGCTGCCACCTCGTCGGCCCGGGTCTCCGGGAGACACAGGCGTCGCGCGACCCAGACCGGGTCGTGCGGCGGCCGGCGGTCCCTGCTCCAGCGCGTGACCTCGGGCTCCACGCCCATCTCCCGGAGCACCGCCACCGCGTCGTCCGTGGTCGCGGGCGGGAGCCGGTGCAGCCCGTGGAAGCGGGTCCAGAGCGGATCGAGCCAGGTCAGCGGGTGCTCGGTGAGCATCTCGACGACCACGCCCCGGCCGGCCGCCGAGGTGAGCGCGGCGAGGAACGGGGGGAGATCGACGACGTTGTGCAGCACGTGATGCGACGTCACGACGTCCGCGGTGCCCGCCTCCGCCGCCGGCTCGGGCCAGCGACCGAGGACCGTGCGGTACGGGATCTCGCGGGCCTGGGCACCGGCGGCGAAGACGTCGAGCATGTCCTGCTGCTGATCGACGCCGGTCACCGCTTCGAGCGGCCCGACCAGCGCGAACGCCGCATCGCCGCCCCCGCAACCGACGTCGAGAACGGTCCCGCCGGGCCCCAGCAGCGCCAGTCCGGCGTCCCTGGAGGGGGTGTCGGCGGGCACCGCCGGTGCCGTGAAGTCCTGCGGGTTGTGGACCCACGGGTTGGCCGGGGCGGCCGCGAGGATCTCGGGCGGGATGCCCCGGCCTTCCTGGAGCTCGGCCCAGCGGGCCGCGGCGGTCGACACGGCTCGACCCTAAACCCGCGGGCCTCACATCCCGACTCGCCCGGCCCCACACCCCGACTCGCGGGGACTCACGTCGCGACTCGCCCGGCCCCACACCCCGACTCGCGGGGTCAGGTGCGGGTGACGGTCACCAGCACCTCGGCGGAGGAGCCGTCGGGGGACGTGACACTGCCCGTGGAGGTCGGGACCGGAACCGGGGCGTAGGCCACGGACACCGCCAGGACCTCGCCGGCCACGAACTTCTCGTGAGTCCGGACGGCGTCCAGCACGGGCTCCGGGGCGTCGAGCACCAGGTCGATCCGGTCCGAGACGTCCAGGCCCGCATCCCGGCGGGCCTGCTGGACCGCCCGCACGACGTCCCGCGCGGTCCCCTCGGCCGCCAGCTCCGGGGTGACCTCGGTGTCCAGGACGACCAGACCGGTGTTGCCGGGCAGCGCGCTCGTCGACGCCGGGTCCGTGGAGACAAGCTTCTCGACGAACTCGCCCTCGAACAGCGCGATGCCGCCCGCCGTGACCGTCCCGTCCGGGTTCGACGTCCAGTCCCCCGCCTTGACGGCCTTGATCACCTTCTGGGTGTCCCCGCCGAGCCGCGGACCGCAGGCCCGGGCGTTGACGGCGACCTCGAACCGGCCGTAGGCGGCGACGTCGTCCGTCAGCACGACCTCCCGGACGTTCACCTCCTCCCGCAGGATGTCCGCGAACGGCTCGAGCACCGAGGCGTCCGCCGCCGCGACCGTCAGCCGGGCCAGCGGCAGCCGGACGCGCAGCTTGCGCGCCTTGCGCAGCGACAACGCCGACGAGGCGACCTGCCGCACCCGGTCCATGGCCACGACCAGCGCCGCGTCCTCGGCGGAGTGCGGCAGCTCGTCCGCGGCGGGCCAGTCCGCCAGGTGCACCGAACGACCGCCGGTCAGCCCCTGCCACATCCGCTCCATCGTGAGAGGCAGCAGCGGCGCCGCGACGCGTGCGGTCACCTCCAGCACGGTGTGCAGGGTGTCGATCGCGTCGGCGTCACCGTCCCAGAACCGGTCCCGGGAGCGCCGGACGTACCAGTTGGTCAACGTCTCGGCGTGGTCCCGGACCCTCTCGCAGGCGCCGGCGACGTCGTAGACGTCCATCGCGGCGGTGACCTCCTCGACGAGCGCCGCGGTGCGGGCCAGGACGTACCGGTCCAGCACGTTGGTCGAGTCCGTGCGGAACGTCCCCTTGCGTCCGGCCGCGCCGGCATAGAGCGACAGGAAGTACCAGGTGTTCCACAGCGGCAGGATCGCCTGCCGGACACCCTCGCGGATGCCCTGCTCGGTGACGACGAGGTTCCCGCCACGCAGGATCGGTGACGCCATCAGGAACCAGCGCATGGCGTCCGAGCCGTCCCGGTCGAACACCTCGTTGACGTCCGGGTAGTTCCGCAGCGACTTGGACATCTTCTGCCCGTCGTCGCCGAGCACGATCCCGTGGGCCACGCAGGACCGGAACGCCGGCCGGTCGAACAGCGCGGTGGCCAGCACGTGCAGCAGGTAGAACCAGCCGCGGGTCTGCGCGCTGTACTCGACGATGAAGTCGCCCGGGTAGTGGTGGTCGAACCAGTCCCGGTTCTCGAACGGGTAGTGCACCTGCGCGAACGGCATCGAACCGGAGTCGAACCAGCAGTCGAGCACCTCCGGCACGCGGCGCATCGTGGACTTCCCGGTCGGATCGTCCGGGTTGGGCCGGGTCAGCTCGTCGACGAACGGGCGGTGCAGGTCCGTGGGCCGCACGCCGAAGTCCCGCTCGATCTCGTCCAGGGAACCGTAGACGTCCGTGCGCGGGTAGGCCGGGTCGTCCGACTGCCACACCGGGACGGGCGAGCCCCAATAGCGGTTGCGGGAGATCGACCAGTCGTGGGCGCCCTCCAGCCACTTGCCGAACTGCCCGTCCTTGACGTTCCCCGGCACCCAGGTGATCTCCTGGTTGAGCTCGACCATCCGGTCCCGGAATGCCGTGACCTGCACGAACCAGGAGTCGACGGCGCGCTGGATCAGCGGGTTGCCGCAGCGCCAGCAGTGCGGGTACGGGTGGTCGTAGGTCTCGTGGCGCAGGAGCACGCCGTGGACGTAGGGGGCGGTGCCGTCCCGGAGGTCCCGGATGATCTGCGGGTTGGCGTCGAAGACCTGCAGGCCGGCGTACGGGGGCACGCGCGTGTCGAACTCGCCGCGGGTGTCCACGGGCACGACGGTCTCGATGCCGGCCGCGTCCGTGACGACCTTGTCCTCCTCACCGAAGGCCGGTGCGATGTGCACGATCCCGGTGCCGTCGTCCGTGGTGACGTAGTCCGCGGCCAGGATCCGGTGTCCGTTCTCCCAGCCGGCGAAGAAGTCGAACGGCGGCACGTAGGTCAGCCCGACGAGCTCGGTGCCGGAGTAGGTGCCCACCACCTCCGGCTCCTCGCCCAGCTCACGCGCGTAGTGCGCGACGCGGGCGGAGGCCAGCACGTAGCGCTCGCCGGCCTCGGTGCGGACCTGGGAGTACTCGACCTCGGGGTGGACGGCCATCGCGAGGTTCGACGGCAGCGTCCACGGTGTGGTGGTCCAGATCAGCGCCCGGGCGCCGTCGAGGTCCGTGCCGGGGGCGTTCAGCGTCAACCCGACGGTGACGGCCGGGTCCTGCCGAGCCTGGTAGACGTCGTCCATCTTGGTCTCGGTGGCCGACAGCGGGGTCCCGTCGTGCCAGCAGTACCAGAGCACCCGGAAGCCGGAGTAGACGAAACCCTTGTCCCACAAGGTCTTGAAGGCCCACATGACGCTCTCCATGTAGTCCAGGTCCAGCGTCTTGTAGTCGTGCTCGAAGTCCACCCAGCGGGCCTGGCGGGTGACGTAGGCCTCCCACTCCCCGGTGTAGCGCAGCACGGACTCCCGGCACGCCGCGTTGAACGCGGCGACGCCCATCTCGTCGATCTCGGACTTGTCCTTGATCCCGAGCTGCTTCTCGGCCTCGACCTCGGCGGGCAGGCCGTGGGTGTCCCAGCCGAAGCGGCGCTCGACGTGCTTGCCCCGCATCGTCTGGTAGCGCGGGACGACGTCCTTGACGTAGCCGGTCAGCAGGTGGCCGTAGTGCGGGAGGCCGTTGGCGAAGGGCGGGCCGTCGTAGAAGACGAACTCGTTGGCGCCGTTCTCCCCGGCGGGGCGGTTCTCGACGGAGGCGACGAAGGTGTCGTCCGCCTTCCAGAAGTCCAGGACCTCACGCTCGACCGCCGGGAACGACGGGTGCGCGGGGACTGCGGGGTAGCTCTCGCTCATGACGGTGGTGCTCCTCGTGCGGGCCTGATGTGACGCGTGCCTGCACGGGGACGACGAGACGGATCTCGCCGCGGTACCACCCCGCTTGCCGGGAACGACTGCTCCCGGCCTCTCGTGATGTGGCTGTGACGGGCCGCTCCCGTCCGGTTCTACTCCCCGCGCCGGAGTGCGGGTTTCTTCCGGAGGCTCCCCGGTGATGGCCGGATCGGTGCCTGTGATGGTGCTGTCGACGAGGGTAGCGCGGGACCACGAGCGGTTATTCCGCCGGGCCCCGTGCCCGCGGCGCCGGGACGGTCAGCGCACCTCGGCGGAGTGCCTGCGGGCCAGGTTCCGGTCCGGGCTGCACCAGCCGCACGGGGTGAAGCCGAGCTCGACGGCCTCCTTCGCCGCGATGGGGATGATCGCGCGTCCGGGCAGCGAGCGGCATCCGGCCAGGTGGTAGCGGGGCTGCTCGTCGATCACCAGGACCTCGTCCCCCAGCTCGGCGACCAGCGCGGCGGCCTCGGCGTCCCGGGGCTCCTCGGGGGCCTCCCCGTCCGGTCCGGCCGGGGGCAGCCTGTCCCCCTGCGGCGCGCCGGATCCCTGCGGACCACGATCGGCGGACCTCCCCGCGAAGGCCTGGTCCTGACCGGGGGCACCGCCCGGCACGCCGCCCTGCGCGTTCTGCGCGGAGGGACCCTGGCCCGCGGGTTGCTGCCCCGCGGAGCTCTGTCCCGCCGGGAACGTCCCGGCCGGTTCGCGGGTCTGCCCGCCGGATGGCGTACCCGGCCTGCCCTGGGACTCCGCTCCCGGGACGCGGGTGACGACGGTCGGGCCGTCGATGTCCCGGCCCGCCCGCGCGGCGATCTCGTCGTCCGCGGGGCCCTCCGACGCCTGCGCAGGGCGGTCGACCGGGGCCGACGGCGTGTCCGCCGCCCGACCCTTGCCGCCGTCGGAGAAGCTCGCGAACAGATCGGCTCCGCCCAGGGATCCCTGCTCCCCGCCCGGTACCGCGGCGCCCGGGACGCCGGACGGCTCGGCCGTCCGGCCGGAGTCCGGGACGGTGCCGCCGGTGGTGCGGGGGGAGTCCGTGGGGCCGGCCGGCTCGGAGGGGCCGGCAGCCGCGGCGGGGACCGCGGGGGCGTCGGCCGCCTCGGACCGACCCTCGACGTCCGCCGGGGCGGGCGTGGTCCCGGCCGAAGGCGCCTCTGTCGCACCGGCCGGGCCGGTGCCCTGCTCCGCGGGCGTGGCGGCTCCCGCCGTCGCGTCCGCGCGGTCCTCGGGATCCCGACCCTGCGGCCCCTCGGGGCCGGCCTGGTCGTCGTTCTTCGTCAGCTTCGCGGCCGCGGCCGCGAGACCCGCACCCGCGGCGGCGACCCCGGGCGCACCCGCCCGCGAGGAACCGGTGTCACCCGGCTCCTCGGACGAGGTCGTCGACGCGTCCTCGACTCCGTGGGACGGCTCCTCGGGCCCACCCACAGGGGTCGTCGACGGGTCGGCGTCCGACGGCGATTCCGTCACGCTGGGTGACGATTTATCGCCCGATCGAGTGTCACCCTCGGTAGCGCTGGACGGTTGCTCCGCTGAGCCGGGCGGTTGGACGACCGGCATCACGGTCGTCACCTCGGCGTCCGCACCCGCGGCGAACACGGATGAGCCGCGTTCCGGGGAGGAGGTCTCCGAGGTGTCCGGGGATTCGGCAGCACCTGTCCCGGCCGTCGACGCCGTCCCGGACGAGCCCGGGGACGCTGCCCCGGGCACGATCGGGATGACCTCGGTGACCGGCTCGTAGTAGTCGGCAGGGGCCCTGCCGACCGCAGGTGCACCGGCCGGCGGGGCGGTCACCCCACCGGCGGCCTGTGCTGCGGCCGCCGTACCCGTGCCGGTGTCCGAACCGGCCTTGACCGCCGAACGCCGGTGCAACCAGTCGACGAGCAGGGACACCGCCGCCGCGACACTCACGGCGACGGAGACCCAGGCCCAGACCACGCTGCCCGAGAGCAGCGCGACGACCAGTAACCCGAAGGCGATCAGGACGAGGATCAGAACCAGCAGCAGCACGATTCACTCCGTGTGCGGCGGCGCGGCACGCCGTGGACCCGGCATGGCCGCCCGCCCGCGTTGATCTGTCGGTCTGCGGACTCAGCTGCCGGCGTCGGCGCGCTGGCCGTAGCCGGAGGCTGCGTAGCCACCGTTCGTCCCGGACCGGCCGGCATCGGACGGTGCGGCGGAGCCACGACCCTCGAGGTCCCGGAGCTGGGACTCCAGGTAGGTCTTGAGCCGCGTCCGGTACTCGCGCTCGAAGGTCCGGAGCTCGTCGATCTTCTTCTCCAGCACGGACTTGTCCCGCTGGATGGCGCCGATGACCTCGGTCTGCTTGCGCTCGGCGTCGCCGACCAGGGTCGCCGCCTTCTCCCGCGACTGCCGCTCGAGCGTCTCCGCACGGGTACGGGCGTCGTTCAGCATGGTCTCGGCACGCGAGCGCGCGTCGTTGACCAGGCCGTCCGACTTGGTGCGGGCGTCGGAGAGCAGCTGCTCGGACTTGGTGCGGGCATCGGCCAGCATCGAGTCCGCCTCGTTCTTGGCCTCGGCGGTGAGCCGGTCGGCCATCTCCTGGGCCAGGCCCAGGACCTTGGCGGCCTGGACGTGGTGGTCCCCGCCTCCGCTGTCACCGGAGTCCGACATCGCAGGCGCGGGCGCCATGCGCTGCGGTTCCGGCCGCTGCGGGGCCGGGGGCTCGACCGCACGCTGCATCTGCTGCGTGGGCGGAGGCCCGTTCTGGGCACCCAGACCGCCACCCTGTGGGCGCGACCTGGCTTCCTCGAGGTCGGCCTGGGTGTTGCCCAGGCGTTGCTCGAGCTCGGAGACCTGCTCGCGCAGGTCCTCGTTCTCCTCGATCAGTCTCGCGAGTTCGGCCTCGACGAGGTCGAGGAATGCATCTACCTCGTCCTCGTTGTACCCCCGCTTACCGATCGGGGGCTTGCTGAACGCGACGTTGTGGACGTCAGCGGGCGTCAGCGGCATCGGATCACCTCATGCAGTCCTCGGCGGCAGACCGGGTGACTGGGGCTCACACCGGTCTGGCAATGCTCATCAGTATGAACACCACCAGCAGTAGAACCATAATCGACAAGTCCAGTCCAACGCCTCCGATACGGAGGACGGGAATCACTCTCCGCAACAGCTTGACAGGAGGATCGGTCACCGTGAAGACGACCTCGAGGGCCACGGCGGCTCCTCCGGCCGGCGCCCACTGGCGCGCGAACGAGCGCACGAGTTCGACGACGATACGGCCCACGAGCAGCAGCCAGAAGAAGAACAGGACGTAATAGATCAGGAACAGCACGACGGTCGGCACGGCTCAATCCTGACGGAAGAGGCCCCGCTCCGCGAGCTTCCGCGCGTCGTCCGCGGAGACCTCCACGTCCGCCGGGGTGAGAAGGAACACCCGGCTCGTGACCTTGTCGATCGAACCCCGGAGCGCAAAGGCCAGACCTGCGGCGAAGTCCACCAGGCGTTTCGCCGCGGCGTCGTCCAGCTCGGTCAGGTTCATGATCACCGGGACGCCGTCGCGGTAGCGCTCACCGATCGTCCGGGCCTCGTTGTAGCTGCGGGGCTGGAGCGTCGTGATCCGTGCCAGGGCGGCCGCGCCGCGGTCCCGCTGCTCGGGCATGGGACCGGCGGCGCGCATCGGGCTCACGGGGTCGCTCACAGGTCGCAGAACCTCTCGCGGAGCCGGCTCGCGGACGGTGTCGGGGTCCACCGCGAGGGCGCCGCGGACGGCCGGGGAGGACGGAAGGGACATGCCTCCGGAGCCGCGGACGGGCTCCCGGTCGCGCGCCGACCGGACGGGCTCGCGCGCCGACCGGCGGCTCCAGTCCGTCCCGAAACGGCTCTCGGAGTCCTCGGAGGACTCGGCGCGGCCGGTTCGGTACTCGTCGTAGTCGCCGTAGCGGTCGTCCGGGTCCGCCCAGCGGTCGTCCCGGCGGGGACGGCGGGGCTCCGGGAACGCCTCGGGGTCCTCGGCGTAGTCCATCTCCTCGGCGGGAACCATGCCGAAGTAGGCCTTGAGCCGGTACATCGCGC
>JAOZVV010000056.1 GCA_025869365.1 Pseudonocardia sp. | reverse complement strand
CGATCTCCTTGGCGCTGATGTTCTCGCCGCCGCGGATGATGATGTCCTTCTGCCGGCCGGTGATCTCGACGTAGCCCTCGTCGTCGACGACCGCGAGGTCCCCGGTGCGGAACCAGCCGTCGGTGGTGAAGGCGTCCGCGTTCAGGGCCTCGTCCAGGTACCCGACGAAGAGCTCGGGGCCCCGCACCAGCAGGTGGCCGGTGTCCCCGGTCGGCACCGGTAGGTCCTGGTCGTCCACCACCATGAGCTGCGCGTGACCGATGGCGCGTCCGTCGGTGCGGGCGCGCTTCTGCAGCGGGTCGGACAGGTTGCTGCTGGTGGCCGTGGGGAACTCGGTGGAGCCGTAGACCCGGCTGACCAGGCAGCCGAGCTCGTCCGCGGCCCGGCGCACGAGGTCCGGGGGCACGTCCGCGCCCCCGCAGGCGAAGACGCTCAGGGTCCGCGTCGCCTCGGGTGTGCGGGCCGGATGGTGAACCAGGCCGTGCAGGAACGGGGTGGCCGCCAGCATGAACGTGCATCCGTGGCGCTGGATCAGCTCCAGTCCGGCTCCGGGTTCCCAGACATCCAGGAGCACCACCGCACCGCCGAGCATGAAGGGGAGCTGCAGTCCGTAGAGGACGCCCGTGATGTGGGTGACCGGAGACGGCATGAACACCACGTCGGAACTCGTCAGACCGAAGAACTCGATCATGCTGCGGTTCTCGTAGTCGAGGGTGTTGTGGGTGTGCAGGGCGCCCTTCGGGCTCGCGGTGGTGCCGGACGTGTAGAGCAGCAACGCGATGGCGTTCGCGTCCCGCGATGCCTGCCCGTCCGCCGAGGTGGGCGCCGACGCCCCCGCGGCCAGGAAGGTGTCCAGCGAGACGACGCCGTCCTCGGTCGAGGCCCCGCCGACGACGACCACGGTGGCCAGGTCCGGGAGCTCACCGCGGATGTCGCGGAGCATGCCCGGGAAGTCGAAGCCGCGGAAGGTCGCCGGGACGAAGAAGATCTCCGAGCGGGCCTGCCGCAGGATGAACGAGACCTCGGAGTGCCGGTAGATCGGGATGATGGGGTTGCTGACGGCACCGAGCCGGAGTGTCGCCTGGTGCAGGATCACCGCCTCCGCCCAGTTGGGCAGCTGCCAGGACACCACCGTGCCGGGCCCGACACCGTGGTGTCGCAGAGCGACGACCCAGCGGTCGATCTCCCGATCGAGGGCGCCGTAGCTCCATTCGGCGCCGCGGTCGACGAGGGCCAGGCGCTCCGGATGCCGCGCGGCCCGCTCGCTCAGGTAGGAGTCGACGCGGATGCCCTCCCAGAGGCCGGGCGCGGTGTAGGCGTCGACGAGATCGGGTCGCGGGCGGTACCCACCGGGCGAGGTGAAGGTCATGACGTGCTCCGGGGCTCCGCGCGACGCGGTCCGGTGCGCAGGGTGTCGCCGATCCGGGGTGCGCGCACCTCGTGATCTCCGTTCCACGCCCGCAGCACGAGGGCGCGCCTGTCATAGAGGTGCAGATCGGTCTCGATGGTGACCCCTCCACTAAGTCCTCCACCGCTCATCGTGTCGTTTCCGACGACAAGCCAGTGAACACAGAGAATATCTATATCCATGGATGGGTTGTCAATGACCACTAACGTGGTGACCTGCAGGCGGGGTGAGGGACCGGGAGCGGGTGAGCTCGGACGGAGGCGGCTGTCGCTGCCCCGGGCATGACACGCCCGGGGACAGGGGCACGCCCGGCGCCGCTCTCGGGCGCATGTCAGCTGCGCAGGCCGGTTCGCCCCCGGTTGCGGCGTGGCAGGCCGCCGCGTCATCACCCGTTCCGGTGCGCTCCGAAGCCCTCGGAGATGTGCTCCTCCATCACGGCGAAGGCCCGGTCGGGTCCGACGCGCATCGCCGCGACCAGGCCGTAGTGCTCGGCCAGCTGGTCGCCGCCGCCCTCCTCGGCGAACTTGTGGAACTGTTCGAAGATCTGGAGGGCCTTGGCGCGATCCCACACGCTCTCGAACAGCTCGACGAGGATGGGGTTCGCGACGGCCTCCACGACGGACCGGTGGATCATCCGGTTCTGGTGGTAGGCCTCGGCAGCGGTCCCCGCCCCGCTCTTGACGGCCACGTCGATCGCCGTCTCGACGACTCGGATCGCCGGCTCACCGAGCTCCGCCACCCGGCGCGCCGAGTAGGCCTCGACGGCGATCCGGGACTCGTAGAGATGGGCCAGATCGTCGGCGGCGATGGCCCGGACCGTGTAGCCCTTCCGGCCGGTCGGCTCGACGAGCCCTTCCCGTTCCAGGCGCCGGAGCGCGTCCCGCACCGGCGTCCGGCTGATCTCGAGCCGCTCGGCGATCGCGTCCATGACGAGTCGTGAACCCGGCGGCAGGTCGCCTGCCAGCATCGCCTCGCTGAGTCGACGGTAGGCCTCGTCCGCCAGTGGCGTCCCCACCCGCCCGATGGGCTGGAGCACCATGCCGACCTCCACGTTGCTGTCCGTCATCTCTTCCGTCGTGGGCGTCCCGGCCGGTACGGCGGTGCGTGGGCCAGGATGCCCCCGACCACCGGTCGGACGGTCTCGCTCACCCGAACCGATCCTAGTGCTTGCGTGATCGGGACCGATCCGCCACACTCCGACCGTATACGAAATACGGAACACGAAGAAGTCCCTGGTGGCCACGCGTACCCGGGGTCGTCGGCGAGGTGGCGCGGTCGTCATCACGACCCCGTCCTCGACGCGGGCCCGTCCCGACGCCCGACCGCGTACCGGACCGACGCGCGAGACAGCCTCCACCCACCCGTTTCGGAGACAGCGATGACAGTCCAACGCGACTCGATGGCCGCAGCGCCGGCGCAGGGTCGCACCGCCTACGCGGCGCTCGTCCGCGAGGACCGAGTGCACCGCACCCTGTACACCGAGCAGCGGATCTTCGACGAGGAGATGGTCAAGGTCTTCGGTGGTCGCTCGTGGGTCTACCTGGCCCACGAGTCGCAGCTGCCGGAGCCGAACTCGTTCCGGTCCGTCCGGATGGGCCTGCGCCCCGTGATCGTCACCCGTGACCGGAAGGGCGACCTGCACGCGGTGTTCAACCGGTGCAGCCACCGTGCCGCCACGCTCTGCCGGGAGGAGTCCGGTACGGCGAAGAGCTTCCAGTGCCCCTACCACGGCTGGACCTTCCGCAACACCGGCGAGCTCGTCGGCACGCCGTGGCCGCGGGGCTACGGCGAGTCCTTCGACAAGTCCGAGCACGGACTGCACAAGGTCGCCCGCGTGGAGTCCTACCGCGGCTTCATCTTCGGGACGCTGAACGAGTCCGCCCCCTCCGTGGTGGACTGGCTCGGCCCGGCAGCCGGCTGGCTCGACTACTGGATCGACCGCGCCCCCGGCGGCGAGGTCATCGTCCGCAGCGCCGCCCACCGGATGGGCTACCGCGGCAACTGGAAGCTCGCCTACGACAACGCCGGCGACGGGTACCACCCGGCGTTCTCCCACCGGTCGCTGCTGGAGATGGCCTCCCGGATGGGCGACAGCAAGGACATGTCCTACTTCGGTGTCTCACCGGACGAGGGCGCGATGCGCACCTACATGCTCGGCAACGGGCACAGCGTGATCGACCAGCGACCGAACTACGACGGCCCGGGGAGCTTCTGGGCGAACCAGCGCCCGCAGCCCGGGCGTGAGCGGTTCGAGGAGAAGATCCGCGCCGAGCACGGTGCCGACGCCGACCGGTTGCTCGACCTGACCATCGGGTCGCAGATCAACCTGAGCATCTTCCCGAACCTGCTGGTCATCGGGAACCAGATCCAGGTCATCGAGCCGCTGGGTGTCGACCGTACGCAGCTCACCTGGAACGCCACCACCGTCGGAGGCGTACCGCCCGAGGTGAACACGATGCGGATGCGCACCCAGGAGGACTTCCCGGCCTTCGGCGAGCCCGACGACCAGGCCAACTTCGAGGAGGTCCAGCGGGGCCTGGCCGCACCCGAGGCGGAGTGGATCCTGATGAACCGCGGGCTGGACGTCGCGGGATGGCAGCAGGTCGGCCCGGACGGTGTCGTGTCGAGCGCGGCGACCGACGAGCTGCACATGCGCCGCTACTACGCCGCATGGCTGGACATGATGAGCGAGGACACCGCGCGATGAGCAGCCGCATCCCGCCCGAGTACGCCGACACCTCGTCGTGGTCCTACCACGTCGACGAGCAGTTCTACGCCGAGCTGGCCCGGCAGTCCGCGCTGCTGCGTGAGGACTGGCCGGAGGCCGGTGTCACCGAGATCGTCGAGGCGCAGTCCTTCCTCGCCCGTGAGGCCAGGCTGATCGACGTGGGCCGGTTCAACGACTGGCTGGAGCAGTTCACCGACGACTGTCTCTACTGGGTCCCGGTGACCGCGGGCGCCGGGGACCCGACCGTCGAGGTGTCGCACGCCTTCGACGACCGGCGCCGCCTCACCGACCGGGTCTACTGGTTGCGCACCGGGCTGGCGTTCAGCCAGATCCCGGCCTCCCGCACCCGGCGGGTGATCGGCAACGTCGAGACGACGGTCGACCCGGTGACCGGTGAGCGCCTCGTCCGGTCCAACGTCGTCGTGCACGAGTTCCGGGCGGGCGTCACGAAGACCTATCCCGGCTGGTACGGCCACGTGCTGCGGCAGACCGACGACGGCTGGCGGATCAGGCTGAAGCAGGTCAACCTGCTCGACTCCGACCAGATCCACGAGAACCTCACCCTGGTGTTCTGAGATGGCCGACGACGAACCGGCCGCGGGAGCGGCCACGCTGCAGGCGCAGGTCGACGCGCTGCACCGCGAGAACGCGCTGCTGCACAGCCGGGTGACCCGTCTGGAACGGCAGCTGTCGAGCGCCGCGCCGCTGATCCGGCAGGCGCGGACCCTGTCCTTCTGGGACTTCACGCCCTACGAGGTCACCCCGGACGACACCTGGGTGGCCGTGGACCGCGTGCAGGCGATGTCCCTGATGGCCGCGCTCGCCGGGATCGACCACTGGGACCCCTGGGGATCCAGCATCGAACCGAGGCCGCAGCCATGACGCCCGTCACCGTGATCACCCACATCGACGGGGCGGTCGTCGGTCTGGTCGACGAGATCGCCCAGGAGCTCGGGCACACCTGCCTGATCGTCCGGCCGTACGCCGGCGAGGCCCTGCCCGATCCCGGCGAGGTCGACGCGGTGGTGATCCTGGGCGGGCCGCAGGCCGCCTACGAGGACCACCCGTACCTCCTCGACGAGGAACGCTTCCTGGCCGCGGCCGTCGATGCCGGCGTCCCGGTCCTCGCGATCTGTCTCGGCTCCCAGGTGCTGGCACGGGCACTCGGGGGGACCGCGCAGCCCGGCGAGGCAGGCCTGGAGGCCGGCATCATCCGGGTCCGGCCGTCCGAGGCCGCGAACGGGATCGACGGCGAGTTCTTCTCGTTCCACTCCGATTCGATGACCCCGCCCACGGGCGCCGAGATCCTGGCCGAGTCCGACCGCTACGTGCAGGCCTGGGCCATGAAGTCGGCCCTCGCGATCCAGTTCCACCCCGAGATGACCCTGGACGGCGTACAGGACCTCCTCGCCGTGGAGGGTCCGAAACTCGAACGGTTCGGCGTCGATGTGGCGGCGGTGCGCGCCGATGCCCAGCAGTACTTCGCCACCGGCGCCCGGGACTCCCGGGTGCTGCTGGACCGCTGGTTCCGAGACATCGCCCCCGCCCGCTCCCGCAACTGACCCAGAGGAGAGAACCCATGCCCACCACCGGCACGTTCATCGAGCGTCACGGTCTGTACGGACCCGAGAAGATCGAGGCCGCCGAGCGGTCCAAGAAGCTCGTCGAGCAGCACGACGTCGAGATCATCCGGATGGTGTGGCCGGACCAGCACGGGCTGCTGCGCGGCAAGGCGCTGACCAGGGCGGCGTACTTCAGCGCGCTGAAGGCCGGCAACGAGATCACCATGGCGCCGTTCTTCTTCGACACCGCGAACGCCATCGTGCTGAACCCGTTCAGCACCGACGGCGGGTTCGAGATCGACGGCCTGGGCGGCAGCCCGAACGTCACGATGGTCGCGGACCCCGAGACCTTCCGGCTGCTGCCGTGGGCGCCGAGGACCGCGGTGGTCTTCGCCGATCTCTACATGAACAACGGGTCGCTGTTCCCCCTCGCGCCGCGCACCATCCTGCGGAACTCGTTGGCGAAGCTCGCCGAGCTCAACTACACGCTCGTCGCCGGCATCGAGATGGAGTGGTACCTCACCCGGATCGTCGACGACCTGCTCGGCACGTGCTCGCTCGGGGCTCCCGGATCACCGGCCGACCCGCCGCTGGTCGCGCCGGTCGCCCGCGGCTACAACTACCTGCTCGTCGACCACCTCGACGAGATCGACGACGCGCTCACCCCGATCCGGGAGTCCGTGCTCGCCATGGGGCTGCCGCTGCGGTCGTTCGACGACGAGTGGGCGCCGAGCCAGGTCGAGACCACCTTCGACGTGATCGAGGGCCTCGCCGCGGCGGACTCGGCAAGCCTGTTCAAGATGGCCGTCAAGCAGACCGCCAAGCGACACGGGTACCTCGCCTCGTTCATGTGCACGCCCGCGATCGCCGGGTTCTACGCCAGCGGCTGGCACCTGCACACCTCCATCGCGGACAGCTCCACCGGGGAGAACCTGATGATCCCCGGTGAGGGCGAGGCGCTCTCCGAGCTCGGTCAGCACTACGTGGGCGGTCAGCTGGCGCACGGTGCCGCGGCGTCCGTGTTCACCACCCCGAGCATCAACGGGTACCGTCGCCGCCGCCCCTACTCGTTGGCCCCCGACCGGTTGACCTGGGCCTACGACAACCGCGCGGCGATGATGCGGGTCATCAGTGCACCCGGGGACAAGGCCTCGCACGTGGAGAACCGGGTGGGGGAGGCGTCCGCGAACCCGTACCTCTACATGGCGTCGCAGGTCGTCGCCGGCCTCGACGGCATCGTCAACCGGACCTCGCCCGGCCCGCTGAGCGAGGACCCCTACACCGCAGACGTCCCGCGGCTGCCGGCCAGCCTGTCCGACGCCGTCCAGGCGCTCGAGGACGACCAGTTCTTCCGCAGCCAGTTCAGCAGCACCTTCGTCGACTACATGGTCACGATGAAGCGCAGCGAGATCACCCGGTACGAGGCCTGGGTCGCCGAGAACCCCGACCCCGAGACCTATGTCAACGGTGTCACCGACTGGGAGCACCGCGAGTACTTCGAGTTGTTCTAGCCCGTGCACATCCGGAGCCCGGCCGGCGGGAACGCCCGCCGGCCGGCTCCGGCGCTCCGCTCCGATCCGATCCGATCCGATCCGAGAAGGCCACATCCATGCCCAAGATCGTCTTCAACTGCCCGGACGGCTCCCAGCGGATCGTCGAGACCCGCGTCGGCTCGTCGATCATGGATGCCGGAACCCGGTCCGGGATTCCCGGGATCGTCGCCGAGTGCGGCGGCGCGCTGGCCTGCGCCACCTGTCACGTCTATGTCGCCGAGCAGTTCCGGGACGCCGTCGGCGAGGTCGGGGACTTCGAGGACGAGATGCTGGACGACGCCGCGGCCGAGCGCACGGAGGCCAGCCGGCTGTCCTGCCAGATCCCGATGACGGACGCCCTCGACGGCGTCGAGGTCACGGTGGCTCCCGCGCAATGACGAACTCGCAGTCACTTCCCGCCCGTACCGGTGTGCTCGTCGTGGGGGCCGGCGAGGCCGGGGTACGCGTGGCCGCGTCGCTGCGCGAGCTCGGCTACGACCAGCCGATCCTGCTGCTCGGCGACGAGCCGCACGGTCCCTACCAGCGGCCGCCGCTGTCGAAGGCGTTCCTCAACGGTACGGGCGACCCCACTGCGCTGGCGCTGCGCAACCCGGAGTACTTCGCCGAGGCCGGCATCGACCTGCGGACGGGCCGGACGATCACCCATGTCGAGGTCGGCGACTCCGGCGCCGGGACCGCCTGCTGCGACGACGGCGACACCGTGGCGTTCGACCACCTCGTGCTGGCCACGGGGGCCCGGGCCCGCGCGCTGCCCGTGGACGGGGCCGACCTCATCGGGGTCTGCACGTTGCGGAGCCTGTGCGATGCGGAGGTCCTGCGCGAGCGGCTGGGGTCGGCCGAGCAGGTGGTCGTGCTCGGAGCCGGGTACATCGGGCTGGAGGCGGCCGCGGTCACCAGTGCCCGCGGCCTGGCCACCACGGTCGTCGAACGCGAGACCCGGCTGTTGAGCCGGGTCGGCGCGGCCCCGCTGTCGGACTTCCTGCTCGCGCGGCACCGGGAGTGGGGCGTCGGCTTCCGCCTCGGCGCCGAGGTCCGGGCGATCGTCGGCGACGACGGCGACCAGGTTCGGGGTGTGCGCCTCGCCGACGGGCAGGTACTGGCGGCCGACCTCGTCGTCGTGGGTGTCGGTGCGGTGCCGCAGACCGCCCTCGCCGAGAAGCTCGGCCTCCGGGTCCGGCGCGGCATCGCCGTCGACGGTGCCGGTCGCACGAGCCACCCGGGGGTGTTCGCCGCCGGTGATTGCACGGTGGTGGCGCATCCGCACCTGCCCGAGGAACTGATCGGCGTGGAGTCCGTGCAGAACGCCAACGACCAGGCCAGGGCGGTCGCAGCCGGCATCGTCGGCGTCGCCCCGCCGGCACCGCCCGTGCCGTGGTTCTGGTCCGACCAGCGGGATCTGAAGCTGCAGATCGCCGGCATCTCCGGCGGCCACGACGAGTACGTGGTCCGGGGACACCCGGGTGCCAGGGACGTCAGCGTCCTCTACTACCGCGCGGAGACACTGATCGCGTCCGAGTCGGTGAACCGGCCCAAGGACTTCCTGGCCGTGAAGCGCGCGCTGGGCAGGGGGGCGACGATCCCGCCGCAGGCCGCGGCGGACCCGGACGTGCCGCTGAAGGACCTGATCGTCGACCGGATGTGACCCGAGCGTGCCCGCCGGGTACGCGTTCCGCACGGGGCACCGGGTCCACGCCGGTCGCCGACGGGCGGGTGGAGCACGGGCAGGAACGCGGGAGGTCCTACCCTTCCGGCGTGTCGGAACCACAGCCACGCGGCGAGCCCAGCCTGGATCGCCTCGATCTCTCGATCCTGCGGCTCCTGGTCGAGCAGCCCCGGGTGGGTGTGCGGGAGTTCGCGCGGCGGCTCGCGGTCGCGCGCGGCACGGTGCAGAGCCGCATCGAGCGCCTGCAGCAACGCCGGGTGCTGCTCAGCTTCCGGCCGGAGGTGTCTCCGGAGGGCATGGGTTTCGCCGTGCTCGCCTACGTGCACCTGCACCTGGCGCAGGGCCGGCTGGATGAGACGACCGGTCAGCTCGCCGCGATCCCGCAGGTCATCGCGGCGGACTCGATCGCGGGCGAGGGCGACCTGCTCTGCCACATCGTGGCCGTCGACAACACCGACCTCGAAGCGGTGATCCAGACGATCCTGTCCATCCCCGGTGTGATCCGGAGCCGGACGGAGGTGGTGCTCAGCCGTCGCATCCGGCCTCGGATCACCCCGCTGATCGACCACCTGGCGGCGCAGGTCGATCGGGACCGCTGAGCCGCTCCCGCCGCCCGTCGTCAGCAGCCGCTGCGCGAGGGCATCGCGTCGCTCCCGCTCATGCCGTCACCGGCTCGATCGCCGTCTCGGAGCGGAGCCCGGAGGCCAGCTCGGCCGCCTGGGCCCGGTAGTCCTCCACCGTGGCCCGCTTGACGTCCTCGTACCCGCGAACGACGTCCGGAAGCTCGGCGATCCGGACCACGGTGTCGAGGTTCTCCGGGCGCAGGACGCCGAGGGCCGAGGTGATCATCGTGCGGTACTCGGCGATCAGAGCGCGCTCCATCCGGCGCACCGGGTGGTACCCGAAGACGTCGGCGCGGGTACCGCGGAGCCTGCGCGCGGCGCGGAGGACGCGGAACGCGGGCCGGAACCACTCCCCGAGTGTGAGCTTGTGCTTCAGGCCCAGGTCGCGGAAGACCGGCGGGTGCAGCCGGTAGGCGATCCGGCTGCCCTCGCCGAACTGGTCGGCGACCTGCTCGTCCAGGCCGGTGTCCAGTGCCAGGCGGGCGACCTCGTACTCGTCCTTGTAGGCCATGAGCTTGTAGAGGTACGCGGCGACGCCCTCGGTCACCGCGGTGGAGCCGGGAACGCGGTCCTGCTCGCGGCCCAGCACCTCGCGCACGAAGGCCGTGTAGGCCTCGGCGTAGCGGCGGTCCTGGTAGGCGATCAGCTCGGGGACCCGGACCGCGAGCAGCCGGTGCAGCTCCGAGTCGGCGTCGGTGGTGACGGCGGCGACCAGGGCGGCCGCCTCCGCGCTCAGCACCGGGTCGACGGTCTCGTGGGCGGCACCGGGCAGGGCGGCACGCAGCGCCTCCGGGTCGGCGACGGCCTGGCGTCCGCGGCGGAACGCCTGCACGTTGCGCTCCACGGCCACGCCGTTGAGCGTGATCGCCTCCTCGACGGCCTTGCGGGACAGCGGGAGCACGCCCTTCTGGAAGGCGGCGCCCACGAGCAGCATGTTCGCGTACTGCTCGTCGTCGAACAGGGCGACGGCGAGTGCGCCGGTGTCCAGCGCGACCACGCCGCGGGTCGCGTCGTCGAGCACGCCGCGGACCCGCTCGGGGGAGGGGAACGAGACGGTGGTGTCGACGACCATCTTGCCGGTGGGCACCTCGGTCGTGGTCATCACGGCCACGGTGCGGTCCGCGGCGGCCACCGACAGGTGCTTCGGGTCGGTGGCGACCAGCGGGTCGCAGCCGAGGTACAGGTCGCAGGTGCCGGCGGCCAGCTTCGCGGCCTGCTCGAGGGGCTCGGCGGTGATCCTGATGTCCGAGACCACGGCGCCGCCCTTCTGCGCGAGCCCGGTCTGGTCGAGGCTGCGGGCGTGCAGCCCGTCGACCACCGCGGCGGTGGCGAGGATCTGCGAGATGGTGACGATGCCGGTGCCGCCGATGCCGGTGATCCGCATGCCGAAGGCGTCGGCGGAGACGGAGCGCTCGGGTTCGGCGATCTCGTCCGCGGCGAGGTCCGGCAGCGGGGTGCGGCGGGCGCGGGTGCCGGGGGTGACGGTCATGAATGCCGGGCAGTCGCCCTCGAGGCAGGAGTAGTCGAGGTTGCACGAGGACTGGTCGATCCGGGTCTTGCGACCGAACTCGGTGGACACGGGGTGCACGGAGAGGCAGTTCGACTTGCGGCCGCAGTCGCCGCAGCCCTCGCAGATCCGCTCGTTGATCACGACCTTGGTGGCGGGGGTCTCGCGCTTGCCGCGGCGGCGGTCCCGTCGCTTCTCCGCCGCGCACTCCTGGTCGTGGATCAGCACGGTGACGCCGGGGACGGCGCGCAGCTCGGTGAGAGCGCCCTCGATCTCGTTGCGGTCGAGCACCTTCACGGACTTCGGCAGGTGGGTGCGGGGGATGCGGGAGCGGTTCTCGGTGGTGATGATCACCCGGGCGACGCCCTCGTCGAGCAGCATCGCGGCGACCCGGTCGACCGGAAGTGCGCCGACGGGGTCCTGGCCGCCGGTCATCGCGACGGTGCCGTTGTAGAGCAGTTTGTAGGTCACGTTCACCCCGGCCGCGACCGAGGCGCGCACGGCGAGGCTGCCGGAGTGCATGAAGGTGCCGTCACCGACGTTCTGCACGAAGTGGTCGTCGGCGACGAAGGGTTCGATACCGAGCCACTGGGCGCCCTCGCCACCCATCTGCGTCATCCCGACGATGGTGCCGACCTGCCCCGGGTCCATGAACACGACCATGGAGTGGCAGCCGATGCCGGCCCCGACGAGCGAGCCGTCGCCCGAGGTGGTGGAGGTGTTGTGCGGGCAGCCGGAGCAGTAGTACGGGCTGCGGGACAGCAGCGGCAGGGACAGCGTGGTGCGCGGTCGCGGGCGGCGTCGCCAGGCGACGGCGGGCTCGATGTCCAGCGCCGCGAGCACGGAGGCGAGGCCCTTGGCGATCTTGTCCAGCTCGCCGGACCGGGTGAACAGCTGGTTGCCGTCCCGGTCGGTCTTGCCGAGGACGGCGGGGGCGTTCGCCCGGCCGTAGAGGACCTCCTTGACCGCGGCCTCCAGGAAGGGCCGCTTCTCCTCGACGACGACGATCTGGTCGAGCCCCTCGGCGAACTCGGCGATGATCCCGCGCTCGAGGGGGAAGATCATCCCGAGCTTGAGCAGCCGGATCCCGTGGCGCGACAGGTCGTCGTCGCCGAGCCCCGTCATCCGCAGCGCCTCGCGGACGTCCAGATAGGTCTTGCCCGCCGCGAGGATGCCGATCCGGTCCTGCGGTCCGCGCCGGGTGATCGTGTTCAGTCCGTTGAGCCGCGCGTACTCCGCGGCCCGGGGGAGCCGGATCTCGTGCAGGCTCCGCTCGAGGGCCATCAGGTTCTCGCCCAGCAGCATCGAGCTGGGGGTGTGCGGGTTGGCGCCGGCATCGCCCTGGGCGGGGACGACCCGGCCGGGGGCGACGCGCGCTGTCGACGCCGCGTCCGCGACCGCCGTGGTGATCTTGAGCCCGGACCACAGGCCGCTGAACCGCGACAGGTACTGGGCGTGCAGGCCGTAGTCCAGGACGTCCTGGGAGTCCGCCGGGTAGAGCGTCGGCATCGCCAGGTCCGCCAGCGTCGCCTCGCTCGCGCAGGGAACGCTCGAGGACTTCGCGGCCGGGTCGTCCCCGACCAGGGCGACCGCGCCGCCTGCCGGGCCGGTGCCGACGAGGTTGGCGTGCCGCAGCGCGTCCGACGCCCGGTCGAGGCCGGGGGACTTGCCGTACCAGATCCCCACCACGCCGTCGGCCTGCGACGTGCCCACCCCGGTGGCCAGCTGGCTGCCCATGACGGCCGTGGCCGCGAGCTCCTCGTTCAGCCCCGGCCGGTGCACGATGTCGTGCTCGGCCATCAGCGTCCTGCGGCGCGCCAGCTCCAGGTCGTAGCCCGCCAGCGGTGAGCCCTCGTACCCGGAGACGAACGTCGCGGTCCGCAGGCCGCGGGTGCGGTCGGCGACCGCGCGGTCGAAGAGAATGCGGACGAGGCCCTGGACGCCGGACAGGTACACCGTGCCCTCGGGCAGTCGGTACCGGTCGTCGAGGCTGAAGGCGCCACTGGTGGCGGTGGTGGCCGTCATGGCTACTTCCCTGTGGATGGACGGCCCGGCTCGATGGCCGGATGGCCGTCGTGTGGGCGGGATGGATGAGTTCTGGCCGGACGATAGGCCTGAACGCACGCATGCTGCCAAGAACCCTCGACAATCTTGGGCCAATGGCCCAGCGCCCGCTCTGGGCGACGGCTCGTCGGCGGGCCAACGGCCGGGACTCCGTCCGGTGCCACCGCTGCGGGCCTCGGGCCACTGTGGTCCGACGGCGCAGGAGGCATCGGCCACCACCGGCTGAGGCGGGCCGGGGACATCGTGAACTCGGCCGGGGGCGAACGCACGCCGCCGGCGTCCACAGGAGTCGTCCACATCCACTCCAACTGGATACAGTCTTGACCAGAATGAATCCTAAGACCTAGTGTGCGAGTGGACGGAGCGCGCGGGCCGCCGGGTGCCGTTCCCCCGTGCCGGCAGGTCGACATGGAGGTCGCGAAGTGAACGAGAGCCAGCGCCGGGCCGAGTCGGCCCGCTCCGCCGCGCAGGATGCGGCGCGCGCCGACTCCTTCGAGCGGGTCAGGAGCAGCGGGTTCCTCCTCGGTACCCCCGGCCGCCACCGCGATCTGGTGGGCCGTGCGATCGGGATCCGGGGACCGCTCAGCGGCCTCCCGTGAGCGAGGTGATGACCGCGATCCGCCACCGGTCGTCGGCTCCCCGCACGAGGGTGTACAGCACGTCGAAGTCCTCCATGGGGTCGTCGGTGAGGTCGTACCGGGTCCCGCGAGCCCGCAACTGGGCGCAGCGCTCGTCCAGCACCGTGACGGTCCGGTCCGCGAGGGCGGACCTGCCGTACCGCCTCGTCGCGAGGCTCGCCCAGATCGAGGTCAGCATCGCCTCCACGTCCGCCCTGGTGGCGGCCACGGTGATCCGACCGTTCGCCACCCGGCTCAAGGGGACGGTGAAATGGTCCGCGGCCACGAGGGCGTCCTGTCGCTGGAAATCGGCGAAATAGTCGTCGTACGCTGCACCGATGGTGTTCTCGACGCCGACGGTCGGGTTCGCGGACATGATTCTCCGGAGTACTGGAAGTGGCCTGGCGGACGGCTCCACATTAGACCCGAGAATGGTTTGCGGCAATCGCTGACCACACCATTCACACATGATCGGAGGACCGCGACGTGGAGAGTTTCCGTGAGGTGGGCGCGAGGCTCAGCAACTGGAACCGGTGGGGCCCCGAGGACGAGAAGGGCACGCTCAACCTGATCACCCCGGACCTCGTCCTCGCCGCGGCGGGCCGGGTGCGGAGCGGACGGGTCTTCGACCTCGGCATCCCGTTCTCCTCCGACGGGCCGCAGGTCGGCGGCGGTGGCCGGATCAACCCGGTGCATCTCATGCGGGACACCGGTGCGGGCCAGGACCTCCCGGGTGGCGCCCACTACGCGGACGACTACGTCTTCATGCCGCTCCAGGCCGCGTCGCAGTGGGACGGCCTGTCCCACATCTTCTACGACGACCAGCTCTACAACGGCTACCCCGCCTCCGACGTGGGACCGCACGGTGCGAAGCGGCTCGCGGTGGACAAGCTCGGCCGGGGAATCGTCGGACGGGGGGTGCTGCTCGACATCGCCCGGCTCGAAGGGGTCGACTGGCTCGGGCGCAACCACGTCATCACCCCCGACGACCTCGACGCGGCCGCCGAGCGGCAGGGGGTCACCGTCGGAACGGGGGACATCCTGCTCGTCCGGACCGGCTGGCGTCAGGTCTTCACCACGACCGGTGACTCCCGGCAGTTCATGGACGGGGAGCCGGGAATCGGCCTGGCCTGCACGGAATGGTTGCACCGCCGACAGGTCGCGGCATTGTGTTCCGACAACTGGGCGATCGAGGCGCTGCCCGGCGAGGGGACGGACAAGTATCCGGTGCATTGTGTCCTCATCAGGGACATGGGAATGCCGCTCGGCGAGATACTGGATTTCGAGGAACTGGCCGCGGACTGCGCCCAGGACGGTGTCTACGACTTCTTCTTCACCGCCCCGCCGATCAAGTTCGTCGGGGCCGTGGGGTCACCGGTGAACCCGTTGGCCGTCAAGTAGGCCGCAATCCGGCGAGGAGTCCGGGGCCGTGCCGACAGAGATAGGCAGAGATAGGTAGAGATAGGATCCAACATTGACTTATATGCATCCTAACGATAGGGTTCGCGGGAGTGCGCCGCTCACGGAAGGGGGACGGGATGTCGGATTCGTCCGTCACGTCACGGCATGCCGGGCCGTACGGACCCCGGAGATCGCGGTGAGCGGATCGGCGCGCCGCTCCGGCGGCGTCGCCCGGTCCAACGGCATCGAGCTCTGCTACGAGACGCTCGGCGATCCGGCGGACCCGGCGCTGCTGCTTCTCATGGGCCACGGCGTGCAGCTGACCGGATGGGAGCCGAGCTTCGTCGAGGGCTTCGTGGAGGCGGGCTTCTTCGTCATCCGCTTCGACAATCGCGACGTCGGTCTGTCCACGGACTTCGACGGCCTGCTGCCGGACATCGCGCGGGCGCGGCTGCGAGATCGGTCGGGGGCGGTGTACGGCCTCGAGGACATGGCGGACGACGCCGCGGGTCTGCTGGACGCGCTGGACGTCCGCAGTGCGCACGTCCTGGGTGCGTCCATGGGCGGCATGATCGCCCAGATCCTCGCGGTCCGGCATCCGGCCCGGGTCCGGTCGTTGTGCTCGATCATGTCCACCACCGGCGCGCCGGATGTCGGCCGGCCGCGACCGGAGGCGCTCGCGATCCTCCGGTCGGGCACGCCGAGCTCGCGCGGCGAGGTCGTCGCGGCCCAGGTGGCCGTGGGGCGGGCACTGGCGGGCAGCGGGTTCCCTTTCGACGAGTCGCGGGCGCGGGCGCAGGCGGAGCGTTCCTACGACCGCCGCCACTATCCGGAGGGCAAGCTGCGCCAGCAGGCGGCGGTGCTGGTGGCCGCGGACCGCACGTCGGCGCTCGGCGGGCTCCGGGTGCCCACGGTCGTCATCCACGGCTCCGAGGACCCCCTCGTCGGGGTCGACGGCGGCGAGGCCACGGCGGCCGCGATCCCGGACGCGCGCCTCGTCGTCGTGTCCGGGCTCGGCCACGAGTTCCCGGCCGGGGTCCAGGACACGGTCATCGCCGAGGTCGCCGCCACCGCGCGCCGGTCGGCTCCGTGAGCGCGGGGGAGGGACCTCACCCGGAGCTGCCGCTCGACGGCGTGACCGTCGTCGCGCTGGAGCACGCGGTCGCCGGGCCACTGGCGACCCGGCACCTGGCGGACCTGGGCGCCCGGGTGATCAAGATCGAACGGCCGGGCGAGGGCGACTTCGCGCGCCGCTACGACGACGCGGTGCGCGGCATCGCCACCCACTTCGTGTGGCTGAACCGGGGCAAGGAGTCCGTCGAGCTCGACCTGAAGTCCGCCGGGGGTCTGCGGGTCGCGCGGGCCCTGATCGCGCGGGCGGACGTCTTCCTGCACAACAGCGCGCCCGGCGTCGTCGAGCGGCTCGGCCTGGATGCGGACACCCTGCGCGCCGCCGATCCGCGGCTGATCGTGGTGAACGTGTCCGGGTACGGGACGGGCGGGCCGCGCCGGGATCGCAAGGCCTACGACATGCTGATCCAGGCGGAGTCCGGGATGGTGGCCGTGACCGGCACCCCCGAGACCGCGACCAAGACCGGCGTGCCCAACGCGGACATCGCGGCGGGCCTGTACTCGACGGTCTCGGTGCTGGGCGCGTTGGTCCGCCGTGCGCGCACGGGTGGCGGTGCGGTGGTCGACGTGTCGATGTTCGACGCGGCCGTCGAATGGATGGGACATCCGCTCTACATGCAGCTCTACGGGGGCAGGCAGGTCCCACGGATGGGGTTGAGCCATGCGGCGATCGCACCGTACGACGCGTACCCGACCGCGGACGGCCAGATCCTGATCGGCATCCAGAACGACCGCGGCTGGCGGTCGCTGGTCTCCGAGGTGTTCGGGGCCCCGGAGCTCGCCGCGGACCCGCGGTTCGCCACGAACGTCGAGAGGGTCGCCCACCGGGCCGAGTGCGATGCGCTCGTCTCGGGGTTCACCCGGCTCCGGACGACCGCGGAGCTCGACGAGCACCTGGCCGCGGCCGGGATCCCCGCGGCCCAGGTCAACGGCACCGCCGAGCTCGTGGAGCATCCGCAGCTGACGGAGCGGGATCGGTGGCGTGCGGTCTCCACCGAGGTCGGCGACGTCCGTGCCGTGCTGCCGCCGATGACCTTCCGGGATGTCGAACTGCCGATGGGACCGGTTCCGGCCCTCGGTGAACACACCGCGGCGATCCTCGCCGAACTCGGGCTCGCCGAACCGGTGCCCGCCGACGGGTCCCGGCCCGACCACTGCTGAAGGAGTCAGCGCAATGTCAGAGCACCATCGTGTCGCCATCGTGACCGGAGCCGCCCGGGGGATCGGCGCCGCGACCGCGTTGCGCCTCGCCCGGGACGGGCGTGCTGTCGCCGTTCTCGACCTCGACGAGGCCGCCGCGAAGGCCTCTGCCGACGCCGTCACGGCAGAAGGGGGCACGGCCATCGCGGTGGCGGCCGACGTCTCGGACGCCGGTGCCGTCCAGGCCGCCGTGGACCGGGTCGCCGCCGAACTCGGACCACCGACGGTGCTGGTCAACAACGCCGGCATCACCCGGGACAACCTGCTGTTCCGCATGAGCGAGCAGGACTGGGACTCCGTGATGGGGGTGCACCTCAAGGGGGCGTTCCTGATGAGCCGGGCGGCCCAGAGACACATGGTCGACGCCGGGTGGGGCCGGATCGTGACGGTGTCGTCCACCTCGGCCCTGGGCAAGCGCGGTCAGGCCAACTACGCGGCCGCCAAGGCGGGTCTGCAGGGCTTCACGAAGACCCTCGCGTTCGAGCTGGGCCGCTTCGGCATCACGGCGAACTGCGTCGCGCCCGGCTTCGTCGTGACCGAGATGACGAGAGCGACGGCCGAGCGGATCGGGACACCCTGGGAGGACTACCTCCAGCAGCGGGCCGACGCGATCCCGGTCCGGCGGGCGGGCGCGGGCGAGGACATCGCCCACGCCGTGTCCTTCCTGACCGACGAGCGATCGGGGTTCGTCTCCGGCCAGGTGCTCTATGTCGCCGGGGGCCCGCACACCTGAGGCCCCGGCACGGTCGGCCGCGCGCCACCGTGGCACGCGGCCGACCGCGTCTCACGCCGTCGTGATCTCCCGGCCCCGGACGAGCGGCCGGAAGACGCTGAACGCCAGGGGATAGAGGTTGCAGCCGAACTCCGGGATGCCGCGCCAGCGGCAGATCCCCGGCGTGCGGTCGATCGGCTCGAACGGCAACGGCCCGGCGATCTCGGCCGCCGGCAGCACCTCGCCGATGTGGTCGAAGAACCGGGCGGACTCGACGAGCTCGGGGAACGCGTGGGCGACGGCACCGCCCTCCACGAGGTTCGCCCCGACCTCGTCGGCGCGCAGCGCTGCACGTGCCTCCTCGGGCGAGGTCGGTCCGTCGAACCGCTGTCCCCAGCGGGTGAACCACGCGGCGTACGGCTCGTCGCGGTGGGCCGAGTCCGCTCCGGTGGGCACGGCCGGCGGGAAGACGGCGAGGATCGGCGAGACGCGGATCCCGAACAGCTCGAACAGCCGGCGCCACTCGACCCGGGTCTCGACGATCACCGGGGCATCGAACCGTCCGGCGTAGGTCGGGGGTCGGGCCGTGAAGCGCGGCAGCGAGGCGGCGTACTGCTCGGGGGTCAGCCCCAGCTCGGCCGCGACGCCGGCGTCGACGAGCCGGTCGACCTGGCGGCGCCACTCCGCGTCCGGGTCCGTCGGTCCCAGCTGGGAGGCGTGGATGCCGCGCGCCGGAGCCGGGGGCTCGGGTGTCACGCTCGCGGCCCGTTCGCTGCGGGCGACTCCGAACGACCGCCCGCCCGTGTAAGGGGCCTTGAAGTCGTGGTGGAGGTCGTAGGCGGTCAGCAGTGCTCCCGGCTGCGGCGGCTCGTCGCCCAGCCCCTCGGCCATCTCGTCGCCGTCGACACGCACGCAGACGATGCGGCCGGTGACCAGGATGCCGATGCGAGGCCAGGTCCGCCGCTCGTCCAGGTAGTGCCCGGTGAACAGTCTGCTGTCCTGCGCCGCGACGATGTACTGGTTCAGGTTCAGCAGCTCGCGGCCGTCGTCGGCCACCCGCCGCCGGAGTTCCGCCTCGGTGGTGTCGCCGTAGGGCGCGTCGATCGCCGCCTCGTAGTCGAACCATCCCGGCCTGGTGACGAGGTTCTCCACCTCGTTGTCCGGCTGAAGGCTGTAGCAGTCCATCGCCGGGAACATCGCGCCGAGCAGGTGGCGCGTGGCGCGAGTGGCGACCTCCGGCGGGAGGTACCCGACCCTGCGGTTCCCGGCAGCGAGCGCGGCGAGCTCGTCGGCGGTGTAGGGACACGGCGGCACCGTGAGGTCCCGGCCGATGCGGTTGCCGCGTTCGGTCCAGAGGCGCTGGTGGAGCCGGGTGAGCCCGTCCGCAGTGAGGGCTGCGTCGGGCGGCGGCTCCTGCCGCGATGGGGTGCTGACACTGTCCGTCATCCTGTTGCCCTTTCCGATGTCCGTCGATCAGTCCGATGCCGGCAGCTGGGCGGCGGCCTTGATCTCCAGCAGGACGCCGTCGAGGGCCAGCGGCCCGGCGCCCGCCTTGGTGCAGAGCACCTCGAGCGAGCCGGACGCGTCGGTGTAGCGCTTCCCGAGCTGGACCGCGGGACCGGATCCGGAGACCACCTCCACGGGGTCCGCGCCGGGCGCCATGGGGAGACCACCGCATTCGAGGGCCGCGCCCGCAGGCCCGGGGCGGACCACGATCACCTCGGTCGTACTTGTCCTGCTCTGCAGTCGCAGGCCGGATCGCAACGGGGACGCGGTCATGCTGTGCCTTTCCGGGTCGGGTTGCGGTGCGATTTCACGCCGAGCTCTCGACGGCACCTAAACGGGATCCTAAGATAGTCAGCGTGGATACAACACGGCAAGAGTCCCGCGGTCTCCGATCATCGGGTCGACCGGCATGAGCATCACGATGCTGCTCGCGATGGCGGCGGACGGTGTGGGGCAGCGGATCGCCACCGGAGGACGCCTCGACGGGATGACCTTCGCCGACCTCGACCTGCGGGCGCGTCGGGTCGCCCGGCTGCTCGCCGACGAGTCCGTCGAACGGCTCGGGATGATCGACCTCAACTCCGACGCCGTCCCGCTGGCGCTGTTCGGAGCGGCCTATGCGGGGATCCCCTTCGCACCGCTCAACTACCGCCTCGCCGACGACAAGCTCCGAGCGCTGGTGGAGCGGCTCGCCCCCGCGACCGTCCTCGTCGAGGACGATGCGGTCGCGGACCGGATCGGCGCGCCGCCGGGCATCGTGGTGCTGCGCAGACAGGAGCTGCTCGACGCCGCGGCGGATCCCGGGATCGTTCCGGTCGAGGACGCGCCCGACGAGCCGGGCCGGACCGCGGTCCTGCTGTTCACCAGCGGCACCGCCGGCGAACCGAAGGCGGCGATCCTGCGCCACCAGAACCTCGTCTCCTACGTCCTGTCGTCCGTCGAGTTCGCCGGCGCGGAGGAGACCGAAGCCGTCCTGGTCGGTGTCCCGCCGTACCACATCGCGGGTGTCTCCGGCGTGCTGTCGAACGTCTTCGCGGGCAGGCGCGCCGTCCGGATGGAGTCCTTCGACGCGCGTTCGTGGGTGGCGACGGCGCGAGCGGAACACATCACCCACGCGATGGTCGTGCCCACCATGCTCGGCCGGATCCTCGACGAGCTGGGCGACGAGGGCCTGCCGCACCTGAGGTCGCTGTCCTACGGCGGTGGTCCGATGCCGGTGGCGGTGATCCGCCGGGCGCTGGCGGCGCTGCCGCGGGTCGACTTCGTGAACGCCTACGGCCTCACCGAGACCTCCAGCACCATCGCCGTCCTCGGACCCGAGGACCACAGATCGGCGGCGGCGAGTGCGGATCCCCGGATCCGGGACCGGCTCGGGTCGGTGGGCAGGCCGCTGCCGTCGCTCGAGGTGGGTATCCGGGGCGCGGACGGCGAGGTGCTGCCGGCCGGCGAACGGGGAGAGATCTGGGTGCGTGGGGAGCAGGTGTCGGGGGAGTACGTCGGACGGCGGGCGACCCGCGAGGACGGCTGGTTCCCGACCCGGGACGCGGGCCTCCTCGACCGGGACGGGTACCTCTACGTCCTCGGCCGTCTGGACGACGTCATCGTCCGGGGCGGGGAGAACCTCTCGCCCGGCGAGATCGAGCAGGCCCTGCTCGAACATCCCGCCGTCGCCGACGCTGCGGTGTGCGGCGTGCCGGATCCGGAGTGGGGGGAGACGGTCGCTGCGGCGGTCGTGTTCGCCGAGGGTGAGGAGGTGGCCGTCGACGTGCTCCGTGAGCACGTGCGGCTGCGGCTGCGGTCCACCTGTGCTCCGACGGTGATCGAGGTCCGTGACGCGCTGCCCTACAACGAGACCGGGAAGCTGCTCCGCCGCGTGCTTCGCGACGAGTTGGCGTTTGGGATGCAATCTTGACGATTTTGCATCCCACAAACTAGGGTGGGCGCGGCGGTCGCCAGGCCGGGTGGAGGGAGGGCTCGTGGGAACGGACACCGGCGGGCCCGGCGTGAGCGGGAGAGCGGCAGGGGCCGCCCCGCTCGACGACCACACGGTCGTGGATCTCTCGAGCGGGATCGCCGGCCGACGGCACCCCGTTCGAACGGACGAGCCGAGGACCCGGACATCGGGCACGCCGTCCACCGCACTGGTCAGGTCGACGGCCGCGAAGCGGTGACCCGCAGGGAAGGCGTGGTAGTAGCCGAGGATCTCCTGGACCTGGTGGGTGACGTCGTCGACCGGCCGGGAGTCGCGGTCGCGACGCAGGGCGAGGTCGATGAGCGGGCCGGCCGTCGAGCGGCCGAGGCCGAGATCGATGCGAACCGGGTCATGCCAGGTGGTCACCGCCGCTCGAGCGGCCCCTGCCCGATCTTGTCCACCGTGCGGATGAGGAGGTCGCTGGCCCGCTTGGCGTGACCGATCAGCTGGGTACGCGCCGCCGTCGCGTCTCCGGAGCTGATCGCATCGAGTATCCCGGCGTGCTCCGCCGCGTCCTTCTCGAGCCGGCGGATGTCATTGCCCAGCGCGATCCAGGTGAGGTTGCGGGGGACCTTGCGATGCAGGCTCTCGATGACCTCGGCGAGGTGGGTGTTGCCGCCGGCCTCGATGATGACCATGTGGAACTGCGTGTTCGCCTCGTGCCACCGCTGCTGCGCGTCGGTGGCGTCGCCCCCGGCCGCCTTGAGGTCCTCGACGACGGCGCGGAACATCTTCTCGGCCGCCGCGAGCCGGTCGAGCTGCTCCGAGGTGATCAGTCCGGCGGCGGCCGCTCCCGCGTGTCCCTGCAGCACGCCGTGCAGTTCGTAGACCTCGATGATGTCCCGGGCGGACGGCAGCCGGACCCGGGCGCCCCGGTTCGCGATCACCTCGACCGTGCCCATGGCCTGGAGCCGGCGGATCGCCTCCCGGACGGGCGTGCGGCTGACGCCCAGCTCTTCGGCCAGGTGTGCCTGCCGCAGCCACGTGCCGGCGGGGATCTGGCCGGTGCTGATGCGCTCCTGGAGATCCTCGACGAGGGAGTCGACCAGGTCGCGGTCCTCGACCTGCGTACCGGCATCTGTCACGGTCACCTCGCCCATCACCCCAGTCTGGTCGGAGCAGATCCTGCCCGTTCCCGAGACCGCGTGCCGCGGGCTCCGGGAAGGCCTCGAACTGCGCTCGCGTGCATCCTAAACCGGCGAGTCTGGATGCAGCAACGGTCGAGGACGTCCGTGCAGGACTCGATCACCGGACAGCGTCTCCGCCCTGATGTGCGGGCGCGCGGTTCATGCGCGGCGTCGGGGACTGTGCCGCACGAAGGGGGGTGACTCCTCGCCGCTGCAGCTCGCCGTCCTGTCCACGATCGACAAGGACGGCCCGCTGTCCCTGTCCGAGCTTGCTCGGCGTGAGGGTGTGACGCTGTCGACCATGTCCCGCGCTGTCGGTGCGCTGGTGCGCGGCGGCCAGGTCGTTCGCTCCATCGACGACGGCGATGCCCGAAGGACCGCGCTCACGCTGACGCGCGATGGCGGCGAACGTCTTGCAGAGATGCTCGATCGGCGGGCGTCCTCGTTCGGACGCCGGTTGGCGGGACTCAGCTCCGATGACCGCCAGGCCATCGGCAGGGCGCTACCGGCCCTGGAGCGGCTGATCGACCATGACGCGGACCGCCCGGGAGACAGCGGTCCCGGGGTGGCGGGGACGTGAACCCGGCGGGGTTCGCGCCGGAGACGGTGTCGCGGGACCAGGGGAGAGGCATACTCCGCGACGGCCCGGTCGAGAATCGGTATCGAGAGGACGCGGTGGCGGTGATGTCCGACCTGTTCGACTACGACGCGGAGTTGCGGCTGCACAACGACCTCTTCCGCGCCGCGGCCGGTGTCGGCCCTGGCGACCGTGTGCTCGACATCGGCTGTGGCACGGGCCAGTCCACGCGCGAGGCCGCCCGCGCCGCCGTCACCGGGAGCGTCCTCGGCGTCGATCTCTCCGTGCCGATGCTCGAACGGGCCCGTCGGCTCAGCGACGGCGAGGGGCTGACCAACATCACCTTCGAGCACGCGGACGCCCAGGACCACCGCTTTCCACCGGCGCTGTTCGATCTCTGCATCAGCAGGTTCGGGACGATGTTCTTCGCCGACCCGGTCGCCGCGTTCACCAACATCGGGCGCGCCCTGCGCCCGGCGGCGCGTCTGGTGCTGCTGGTCTGGCAGGAGCGCGACCGCAACGAGTGGGCCACCGCCATCCGTCGGACCCTCACCGCCACATCGGTCACCCCCCGCGGTCCGGACCCGTTCTCCCTCGCGGACCCGGCCGTCGCGGAGGGCGTCCTGGCAGCGGCCGGCTTCGCGGACGTCACCTTCACCGACGTGCACGAGCCCGTCTACTACGGCCCGGACGCCGCCGCCGCCTTCGACGCGGTGCTCCGGCTCTGGGAGGTCAAGGACCTGCTCGCCGGCCTCGACGCCGCGGCGGCCGAGCGCGCCCGCACGCGGCTACGCACCACCCTCGCCGCCCACCACACCGACGGCGGCGTGTACTTCGACTCGCGTGCCTGGATCATCACGGCACGCCGCCGTCGCTGATCGCGGCTGTCACCCAACCCGCGTCCTCACGCGGTGACGTGGCCGCCGGTTGCGGCATGGGTCGGTGCCGGAGTCGCTCCGCGGCGTCCGATCGTCACGTAGAGGCCGCCGAAGACCACGACGGCGAAGATGGCGAGCGCGATGGCGATCTGCCTGCTGTATCCGGTGTAGCTGCCGGTGAGCAGCAGGAATGCCGGGACCCACGCGGTGACCCATCCCTGGATGGCACAGACCGCGCCGGTGTAGCGGGTCAGGCTCTCGCGCTTGAGGCCGAGCACCAGGAAGAACAGCAGCCACAGGAACGCCCAGTACAGCCAGATCACCCCAAACCCCGGGTCGTCGAACCGGACGAAGTTGAGACCGGAGTAGACGAGCGCGGAGACGAAGACGAACAGGCAGAAGTAGCCGAGCCCGGTGCCGTCGAGGTCGAAGGTGAGGTTGATCCCGACGTAGAGGTAGGTGAACGCGAACAGGTAGAGGCCGGCCGCAGCCAGGATGGTGTCGGCGTCGCCGTTGGCGGTGAAGATCAGGTAGGTCGGGGTGATGATCTGCAGGGCGCCGACGAAGAAGTTGATCGGCGCCGCCGACTTCGCGTCGACCCAGCCCAGCAGCATCACGCCGTTGATGAACAGGACGGCGCCGACGAACAGCAGTCCCACGGATCCCATGGGTCACACCTTTCCGAGACGGGAGGGCGAGGGGGCCGGGCCCGTCCGGGGCCCGGCCCCACCCGTCGCTCGTGGTGACGTGCCGGACCGTCAGGCGCTGGCCTTCGGCACGCCGATGCCCGGGTCGATCTGCGCGGGTCCGTTCTTGCCGGGTCGCACGTCGATGTCGAAGATCGCGGTCGGGATGTAGACCGTGGAGCAGGAGTTCGGGATGTCCACCACCCCGGACAGGCGGCCCTCGATCGGCGCGGCACCGAGGATCATGTAGGCCTGGATGTCGCTGTAGCCGAACTTCTGCAGGTAGTCGATCGCGTGCAGGCACGCCCGCTGGTAGGACAGGTGCGAGTCGAGGTAGCGCTGCTCGCCGTCGAGCGTGACCGAGGTGCCGGAGAACGCCAGCCACTGGTCGTAGCGGGGGTCGACGTTGCCCGGCATGAAGATCGCGTTCTCGCTGACGCCGTAGGTCGCCATGCCGCCCTTGATCAGGTCGACGTGCAGGTCCATGAACCCGCCCATCTCGATCGCGCCGCAGAACGTGATCTCCCCGTCGCCCTGGGAGAAGTGCAGGTCCCCCATCGACAGCTTCGCGTCCTTGACGAACACCGGGTAGAACACCCGCGAGCCCTTGGTGAGGTTCTTGATGTCCTGGTTGCCGCCGTTCTCCCGTGGCGGCGCCGTGCGCGCGGCCTCACCGGCGACCCGGTCGAACTCGTCTCCGCTCAGGTTGCCCAGGATCGCCGAGTCGGGCAACGGGGGCAGGGCGAGCGGAGGGACACGGTTCGGGTCGGTGGCGATGAGGGCACCCTCGCGGGCGTTCCACTTCCGCAGCAGTTCCGCCGACGGGGCGGTGCCCATCAGGCCCGGGTGCACGATCCCGGTGAACGACACCCCGGGGACGTGCCGGGAGGTGGCCTTCCCGCCCTGGAAGTCCCAGATCACCTTGTAGGCGTCGGGGAACTGCTCGGTGAGGAAGCCGCCGCCGTTGCCGGTGGCGAACACGCCGGTGTAGCCCCATCCCTGGCCGGCGAGCGGGCCGGAGTCCTCCTGCGGGATCGGGCCGACGTCGAGGATGTCGACGATCAGCAGGTCGCCCGGCTCGGCTCCGCGGACCGCGATCGGACCGGACAGCACGTGCACCCCCGGTAGCGGGGCGTGCAGGACGTCGTCGGCCGAGTCGTTGTTGTGGATGGCGCCGTCGAACCACTCCCGGCAGTCGACCCGGAACGTGTCACCGGGCGTGACCTCGACCAGGGCCGGGATGTCGGGGTGCCACCGGTTGTGGCCGACGATGCGCTGTTCCGTGAACTTCTTCATCGAGTCGAGCGGGAACACAACCTCAGGCATGGGTGACTCCTCACTGCGGTGACTGCGGGCGCACCCGGTCCCGGCGCCTCGATGGATCCTGCACAGCGACCGCCCGGGCGGGTGCGGGAACCGGGCACCCGGGGCGGTCGCGGGTTCGTCAGGGACGGGGAAGCCGGGCCAGCGCCGGGTTCGGCGGGGCCATCGGCGTCCGCCGGCGCGGGGAACCGGCCGGTGTGCGGACGACCTCGGGCTCGTCCCGGGACTTCTCGGTGTGGTCGATCAGGGCCGTCACGGTGCGGGACCCGAGTGACAGCCGCGGGGCGGAGAACACCCGGGCGGCATCACCGAGACATTCCGGGCACGACCCGCGCGCCGGGGCGGTGCCCATCGCGAGTCTCAGCTCGAACTCTCCGTGGACCGCACAACGGTATGCGTAGGCCGCCATGTCCAACCTCCCCCGAGTGCTACGGATTGTGCTCCCGTCACCCGCGCTCGACAGGGACGAAGGTCCCGGTTCGTAGCGGGCTACGGCCACTACCACGGCGCGCAGTCGCGCGGCCGGGTCCGCTGCCGACCTCCGACGACTCCCCGAGCCCGGACCGGGTCGGTCGCCGGCGGGATCCGGAAACGCGAGCGGGCCGGGACGAGAAGGCCGGAAGTTCGGCGCCGAGCCGCCGCGAGCGCCGTGACTGCTGCCCAGCGGGTCGCGGGTGAAAGGTGACACCCTCGGCTCTCTTCGGCACGATCCGGCCGTGAGCCCTCTGCCGAACGGCCTGCTGGCGCTGGGCGCAGGACTCCTCGTCGCGGTCGTGACCACCCCGGTCGGCGTCTCGGGAGCGGTCTTCCTCCTGCCGATCCAGCTCGACGTGCTCCGTGTCCCGAGCCCGGCGGTCACCCCGACGAACCTGTTGTTCAACGTCATCGCGACCCCGGGAGCGCTGCTGCGGTACCACCGCACCGGCAGGCTCGGGGGTCCCCTCGTCCCTCGCCTGCTCGCCGGGACCGTCCCCGGTGTGATCGCGGGCAGCATCCTGCGTGTCTACGTCGCACCCGGTGAAGGCGTCTTCCGGGTCCTCGCCGCCTGCCTGCTGGGGCCGCTCGGCCTGTGGCTCGTCCTGCGGCGGCAGCCGAGGTCCCCGGAGACCGTCACCGGACCCGGGCCGGTGACCATCACGACGCTCGGCGTCGCGGTCGGCATCATCGGCGGGATCTACGGGATCGGGGGAGGCTCGCTGCTCGGGCCGCTCCTCGTCGGGCTCGGTATGCCGATCGCCGCCGTCGCTCCGGCCGCGCTCGCCTCCACGTTCGTCACCTCGGTCGCGGGCGTGGTGACCTACGGCGTGCTGGCGCTCGTCGCCCCCGGCCCGGTCGGCCCGGACTGGAGCACCGGCATCCTCTGCGGGATCGGAGGCCTCCTCGGCGGCTACCTCGGTGCACGCCTGGCGCCCTGGGTCCCCGACGCGGCGCTGCGCATCCTGCTCGGCCTCCTCGCGGTGGGGCTCGCCACCGCGTACCTCGTGCAGGTGCTCACCTGATCCGGGCCGCGGGCCGCGGGGCCCGGACCCGACGGGCCGAGCTCAGGCCGAGGCCGCGTGGTGGGGCCGGCGTTCGGTGAGCACCAGGGGGCCGTCCTCGGTGATCGCGATCGTGTGCTCGGAGTGGGCGGTGCGCGAGCCGTCGGCCGAGCGGAGGGTCCAGCCGTCGGGGTCGAAGACGATCCGATCGGTGGTGCGGGCGAGCCAGGGTTCGAGCGCCAAGGTCATACCCGGTCGGAGTTTCAGGCCGCGGCCGGCACGCCCCTTGTTGGGGACGTGGGGGTCCTCGTGCATCGTCCGTCCGAGCCCGTGGCCGCCGAACTCCGTGTTGATCGGGTAGCCGTAGCCGGTGGCGACCGCCTCGATCGCCGCCGAGACGTCCCCCAGCCGGTTGTCCGGCCGCGCGGCCTCGATGCCGGCGGTGAGCGCCTCCTCGGTCGCGCGCAGGAGCCGCAGGTCGTCCTCGGCCGGCGTGCCCACGATGACGGTCCGGGCGGAGTCCGCGACCCAGCCGTCGATCTCGACCGCGAGGTCCATGCTGAGGATGTCCCCGTCGCGCAGCGCGTAGTCGTGGGGCAGTCCGTGGAGCACGGCGTCGTTGACCGACAGGCAGGTGACGTTGCGGAACGGGCCGCTGCCGAAGGACGGGGCGTAGTCCCAGTAGCAGGACCGTGCACCGCGTTCGCGGATCCGGTTGCGGACGTGGTGCTCCAGGTCGAGGAGGTTGACGCCCACGGCGGCGAGCTCGCCGAGCTCGGACAGGATCCGGGCGACGAACTGCCCGGTGGTGCGCATCCGTTCGATCTCCGCGGGCGACTTCAACTCGATCATGGGTGTCCTCACGTGGTGCGGCGGTATTTAAATACCACGCTAGCAATTGCGGTATTAAAATACCAACCGTATCCTGGTCGCGTGGTCCGCAATCCGCTCACGCCCGAACAGGTCGAGGCAGGCAGGCGTCTCGGGATGCTGCTGCGTGAGGCGCGAGCAGGCCGTGATCTCGGTGACGTTGCGCACGCGGCGGGCATGTCGCCGGAGACGTTGCGCAAGATCGAGACCGGTCGGCTCCCGACCCCCGCGTTCGGCACGATCGCCTGCCTCAGTGAGGTGCTCGACCTGCCGATCCAGGATCTGGCCGCGGTCTGGCGCACTCCGCCCCGGCTCGAGGAGGCGTCGTGACGGCCGCCGACCCCTGTCGCGGCGGGTGAACGTCGGGGGGTGATTGCTCCCCGCTGTCCGAGTTCCGTCGCCGTGTGCCGGCCGGACACCGCGGAGCCCGTGCCGTGTGCTCGGTGCCGGACCTTCCGGCCGGGGGCGACGCTGTGCGATGCTGCCCGCATTGACCTGAACGATCGTTCAGGCGAGGTGGTCCGGAAGGCAGGAGCGGGGAGATGAGCTCGTTCGCAGGGAACCGGGTCGTACGGGACACCGGTGCGACCTATCCGATCCTCAACGCCCCGATCGGCTACTTCGCGCGCGCCGAGCTGGCGGGCGCGGTGTCCGCGGCCGGTGGCGCCGGCCTGATGGAGACGAGCTCCGCCCCGCTGGCCGACGTCTCGGCGGAGTTCGACGCCATCCGTGAGCGGACGGACGCGCCGGTCGGCATCCAGCTGTTCCTCCGGGTCCTGCTCGGCCAGGACCGGCTCGACGAGGTGCTGGACTGGGCCCTCGACGGCCGCACCTCCTTCGTCGTGAGCTGTGTCGGCAAACCCGCGCTGGTCGCCGAGCGGATCAAGGACTCGGGTGCGACCTACTACCACCAGGTCGGTGGGGTGGACGAGGCCCTGCGCGCCGTCGACGCGGGCGTGGACGGCCTCATCGTCGAGGGTGCGGAGAGCGGTGGCCTGCGGGGTCCGCGCGCGTTGCACCTGTTCTCGCTGCTGCAGCAGGTCCGTGCCCGGGTGGACGTCCCGATCATCGCCGCCGGCGGTATCGCGGACGGCTTCGGCATGGCCGGCGCGTTCGCCCTCGGCGCGGAGGGCGTGATGATGGGCACGCGGTTCATCAGCGCCGCGGAGAGCCCGGTCCACCAGAACTGGAAGGACGCCATCGCGGACTGCGCCGAGACCCTGAGCATCGAGACCGGCAGCAAGGGAGTCCGGATGCGCGTCGTGCGCAACGACTTCAGCGACGCCGTCGCCCGGGGCGAGGTCGACCCGAACGGCAGCCCGTACGCGGGACCGTTCCGCGAACTGTTCGAGAACGGCCGGTTGGACAAGGCCATGGCGGGGTGCGGCGAGTCCGCCACGCTCATCGACGGCGTCAAGCCGGTGGCGGAGATCATCGACGAGACGGTCGAGGTGTTCTGGTCGGAGATGGGGCGGCTGGCCGGCCTGCTGAGAGTGCAGGTGTAGCGACGGGCTCCGGTTGCCGGACCCGGGCGGCCACACCGTCGGGGGCGTATCAGAGTGGCGCACGGCGTCATCGACCGACCAGGTCGGCGATGTCGAGGCAGCCGGACACGGCACCTGTCGGTCCGACGGGGTCGACCATGGGCCCGGGTTGCTACTCCTCGACGACGTCGTAGACCGACTCCGGCGCCGGGGCCAGAAGCCGGTTCGCCATTTCCTGCTTGAGGACCGTGAGGTGGTCCTCCTGGGCCGCGGACCGGTCCGGGGTGCGGGAGAGGGCGATGAACTCGTCGGTGACGAAGCCGTCGCGGATCTGCACGGTGACGGTGCGCTCGCGGTGGTGGAAGCGGAAGACGTACCGCTCGAGGGTGGTGCCGCGCTCGCGGCGCTCCAGGTCCGCGGAGACCACGAAGCGGTCCTCGGTGACGGCGCGGGTCACCAGCTCGATCGCGTCCCGGCCGCCTGGGCCCCGGAAGGCGGTCTCGATCCGGATCGACCGACGCTCGGGCGGGCCCGCCGGGTCGAGCAACGGCCAGGCCCGGCGCATCGCGGTGAAGCCGTGGGCGACCCCGCCGGGGAACCCCGGTCCGTGGTAGCGCATCAGGTCCTCGAGGCCGAACGTCAGCACGGTCCCCGCGTCGAGGACCTCGAGGGTGGGAGTGGCGGCGTCGCGCGTCATCGTGCACCCGCCGTCGTGTTCTGGGCGACGGCCTCGGCGATCCACGGCATGAAGCCGTCGAGGAAACGTTCGGTGGCAGGCATGAAGTGACTCCCGTAGTGGCTCATCGGATCGAGGGTGGACACGACAAGCGTCCCGGCGGTGCTGACGCGGTCGACGTAGAGCAGGGCCTCCCCGGTGGGCAGGGTGATCAGCACCTCCGCGCCGTCCGGCGGGGTGAGCACGCCGTGGTAGTGCCAGGTGCAGTCCCGGATGGTGAGGTGGTCGAACAGCCGGTGCTCGGGGTCCGGGGTGCGCAGCCCGAGGTCCGCGCCCGGTTCGAGCCACCACCAGAAGTTCGTCGGCCGGTGCTCCCACTGGATCGAGGGCAGGAACTCCGGGGTCGGCTCGCCGCCGGCGAAGGAGACCACCGTGCCGCCCGCGTCGAGCAGGTCTCGCACCCGGGCGCCCGCGGCCTGCAGCCGGTCTCGGTGCAACCGCTCGGGGATGATCAGCCCGTCGAGGCCGGTGAGGTCGTCATCGGCCAGGTCGGGCAGGTAGTGCAGCCCGCCGGTGAGGTGGCGGGCGTACTTCGGCGTCGTCAGGGCCCGCAGGTGCGGCGCCGATCCGCCGTGGACCGCGGCGAGGCCACGACCCTGGGCGGGCGGCGTGCGGAGAGGCTCCGGCTCCGGTACGGACGACGACGGCTCCGGGTCGCCGGACCGCAGCGCGGCCCGCCGGGCGGCGGCCTCGGCCCGGGCCCAGTCGAGGAGCTGCCCGCTCAGCCGGCTCGCGGTGGTCCCGTCGCCGTCGTAGCCGAGCAGGTCACCGCTGGCGTGGACGAGGATCGTGCCGCGGGTGGACACCCGGTCTACATAGGTGGCGGGTTCGCCGCCACCGAGGCGGACGAGCACCTCGGCGCCTTCGGGCACGGGGTGGTGGCCACGGGCGAAGAACCCGGCGACCCCGCGGCGGAAGGTCAGGTCGTCGGGTTCGATCCCGGCGAAGATCGGATGCTCGGCCAGCCAGGCCACCCGGTAGGCGGCCAGCGACGGGTGCGCCAGCGGGACGAAGGACGACGCGCCGGGCACCCAGTCCCGGTGCAGCTGCCCGCTGAACAGCAGCACGCCGCCGCCGTCGAGGAACGTGCGGATCACGCCGCGGTGCCGGGCGAGGTGCTCCTGGTCGACCGTCCCGGAGACGACGAGCAGCGCATAGCGGCTCAGGTCGGTGCGGTCGAGGGCGTAGCAGTCGATCCGGTCGCCCCGTCGACGCTGTTCCGGGCTGCGGACATCCATGTCGATCACGGCGACGTCGGGCAGGGTGTCGTTCACGAGAGTCCTTTCGAGGGACGGTGCTGCGCGGCGGCGATGAGGGCCGCGGTGTAGCCGTGCCGGGGCGCGGCGAGCAGCTCGGCGGTCGGGCCGCTCTCCACCACGTGTCCGCGGCACATCACCACCAGCCGCGCACAACTGTGTTGGGCCAGGCCCAGGTCGTGGGTCACGTGCAGGATGGCGATCCGCCGGTCGTTGGCGAGCTCGTCGATCAGGTCGACCATGTCGCGGCGCAGCGAGGCGTCGAGCATCTGGGTGGGCTCGTCGGCCAGGATCAGCCGGGGCCGGGTGACCAGCGCCCGGGCGAAGGCGACCCGTTGCCGTTCCCCGCCCGAGAGCTGGTGGGAGAAGCTGCGGAGCAGGGCGGTGGGCAGCCCGACGGCCTCGACGGCCTCGGCGGCCCGGTCCGCGCGCTCACCGCGGTTCCCGACGCGATGGATGGCCAGTGGTTCCGCGACGATGTCCGCGACCCGCGCGGTCGGCGGGAGCGAGGCGTAAGGGTCCCGGAAGACCAGGTGCAGCATCCGCCTGAGCCTGCGCACCTCGGCCCGTCGGGCTCCGAGCAGCTCGGACCCGGCGATCCGGATCGAACCGTGGTCCGGACGAACCAGCCCGGCGACGGCGCGGGCCACGGTCGACTTCCCCGCTCCCGATCCGCCGATGAGCCCGACGATCTCACCGCCGCCCACGGTCAGGTCCACGTCGGAGACCGCGGGAATCTTGCCCCGGAAGGACACCGTGAGCCCCTCGACGGCGAGTACCGGGCTCACGGCGCCGGCTCCGGGACCTGCAGGCGCAGCGCGGATCCGAGCAGCAGCCGGGTGTAGGGATGCTCGGGCGCGGTGAGCACCTGCGCCGCCGGACCGGCCTCGACGACCCGGCCGTCCTTCATCACGACGATGCGGTCCGCGACGGTCTCGATGACCGGCAGATCGTGGGTGACGACCAGCAGTGCAATGCCGATGGTGCGGCGCAGCGTGTCGAGCAGGGCGAGCACCTCCTCCTGGACGAGCACGTCGAGTCCGGTGGTCGGCTCGTCGGCGATCACGACGGCGGGGTCGTTGGCCAGCGCCATCGCGATCACGACGCGTTGGCGCATCCCGCCGGAGAACTGATGGGGGTAGTCGCGCCCCCGTCCCGGGTCGATGCCGACCAGGGTGAGTAGCTCCGCCGCGCGCCGCCGGGCCGCCTGCTTGCCGACCCGCCGGTGTACCAGGACGGCCTCCGCGAGCTGCTCGGCGACGGGGTGCACCGGGTTCAGCGCGCTCATCGCCTCCTGGGGGATCAGCGCGATCCGGTTGCCCCGCATGCGCCGCAGCTCGTCGGCGGGTAGCGTCGCGATGTCCCGACCCTCGACGAGGACCGCACCCGCGGTGATCTCACCCGCGAGCGGGAGAAGCCCGGCCGCGGCCGCCGCCACGGTGGACTTGCCGCTGCCGGACTCGCCGACCAGACCGACGAGCTCGCCCGCCGAGACCGTGAGGGCGACGTCCGCAACGGCGGCGGCGTCCCCGGTGTAGGTCACGGCGAGGTTCTCGATCACCAGCGCCGGGCCGTCGCCCCGTGCCACTCGCCGGGGCGCCGGGCCCGAGCGGGCCGGGCGTGAGCGGACCCGCAACGACGGGCGGGCCCGTTCCTCGAACGCGAACCCCAGCAGCGCGAAGGCCAGCACCGTCAGCGCGATCGCCAGCCCGGGCGGCAGCACCCACCACAGCCAGGCGTCGGTCAGGAACGCGCTCCGGGAGTGGGCGAGGGACAGCATGGTGCCCCAGCTCTTCGCGGTGATGTCGCCGAGGCCGAGGAACGCCAGCGACGCCTCCAGCAGGATCGCGGTCTTCGTGGCGAGCACGAACTGCGGCACGACCAGCGGTGTGACCGCGGGCAGCAGGTGGTGCGACACCACGTGCACGGGGCTCGCACCCATGGCCCGCAACGCCTGGATGTGGTCCCGCTCGCGCAGCGACAGCACCTGCGCGCGCAGCTCCCGGGCGACACCGGCCCACATGACGGTGGCGATGACGAGGATCTGGGTGCCCAGACCCGGCCCGGCGAACACGCCGATCACGATCGTCAGCGGCAGGGTCGGCAGCGACAGCACGACGTCGACCGCCCGCATCAGCACGGTGTCGACCCAACCCCTGGCGTAGCCCGCCGCCACCCCGACGGCCGCGCCGATCAGCGTCGCGACCAGCGCGGCGACCACCCCCACCAGCAACGACACCCGGCCGCCGTGGATCAGCTCCGAGAGCAGGTCGTGGCCGACGTCGTTGGTGCCGAGCAGGTGCTCGGCCGACGGCCTCGCGAACGGGCGTCCGGAGCGCTCGTCGGGGTCGTAGGGAGCCAGCAGCGGCGCCGCCAGCGCGACCAGCAGGAGGATCGCCAGGAGGACGACCCCGCCGATCGCCAGCCCCCGAGAGAGGCCCCGGTTCACACCGTCACCTCCCCCGGTGCGGATCGGGCCCCGCCTCGCCGCACCCGGGGGTCCAGCAGCGGGTAGAGCAGGTCGGCGAGCACGTTCGCCGCCACGACGCCGAGGGTGACCAGCAGGAAGGCGCCCTGCAGCAGGGGGTAGTCCCGCGCGGAGACGGCCTCGAAGATCAGCCGGCCGAGGCCGGGGTAGGCGAAGACGCTCTCCACCACCACGGCGCCGGACAGCAGCGAGCCGAGGACGAGGGTGAGGTTCGTCGAGACCGGCAGCAGCGCGGTGCGCAGCGCATGGTGCAGCGCGACCGACCGGTCCCGCACGCCCTTCGCCCGGGCGAGCCGGATGAAGGGCTCGTCCAGGACGGTCACCATGGCGGCCCTGGTGAGCAGGAAGAACCCGCCGAAGGTCGCCAGGGTCAGGGTGAGGCCGGGCAGCACCATCCGGGACAGAGCATCGGCCAGCCAGGCCGCGCCCGTGCCGTCGATCGCGGCGCCGCCGTAGGAGGGGAACCAACCCAGCCCCACGGCGAACACCGCGATGAGGATCATCCCGATCCAGAAGCCCGGCATCGAGTCCAGCGTGAGCACAGCGGCCACGGCGACGGCGTCGCGACGCTTCCCGCGGTGCCACGCCGCCCACGCCCCCAGGGCCACGCCGAGCAGGAGCGCCAGCACCGTCGAGACCCCGACCAGGACGACCGTCCAGGGCAGGTACTCGAGCAGCACGTCGACGACGGGGCGGTTGTACTGCACCGACCGGCCGAGATCGCCCGTGAACAGCCCCGTCCAGAACGCCCCGTACTGCTCGGCCAGCGGACGGTCCAGCCCGTAGCCCGCGCGCACCTGGGCGACCAGTTCGGGAGCGAGCCCGAGCGAGTCCCCGCCGTAGAGGTACTGCACGGGGTCGCCCGGAGCCATGTGCGGCAGGGCGAAGTTCAGCGTCGCCGCCGCCCACACCACCACACCGTACTGGCCCACCTTGGCGCCGCCATGCCGCAAGGTGTCCCCACCATGCGGGGCGCTCCGCTCGGCTCCCATCAGTTGGTGACGATCGCGCCGGCCGTCTCGGAGACCGTGCGCGGCAGCAGCGACCACTTGTGCACGATCCCGAAGCCCGGCGACTCCACCCAGCCGGCGAACGAGGCCGGGCGGAAGGCCCAGTGCTCGTCCGGGTAGTACAGCGGGATCGAGGTCGGCTGCTCGTTGAACATGCGCTGCATCTCGAAGGCCACCTCACGGCGATCCTCGATGGTGGTGGTCGCCTTCCACCGTTCGAAGAGTGTGTCCCAGGCCGGGTAGGGCAGATCGGGAGCGTCCCAGAGGTAGCCGGACCGGTGCGACATGATGGACTGCGTCGGGTCGGCGACGCCGTGCGCGGTGATCGTGTTGACGAAGATGTCGAAGTTCCGCGACGTGGCCAGGTCGGCGAACGTGCCGGCGTCGAGACCCTGCACGGTGGCCGCGATACCGACCTCGGTGAGCTGCTCGGCCACGATCTCGGCCGCCCGGACCTGGGTCGGCTCCGACCCCGCTGCGGAGATCGTGAAGCGCAGCGGGCCCGCCGGGCTCTCGCGGACGCCGTCGCCGTCGCGGTCTGTGAACCCGAGCTCGTCGAGCACCGCCTTCGCCCCGGCCGGGTCCGACGGGGTGGACAGCGTCGGGTCGGTCCAGGGGGAGTCCGGGTGGGGGTAGCCCTTGTCCGCGACGCGACCCTGGCCCAGAAACACGGTGTCGAGGAGCTCTCGGCGGTCCAGTGCAAGGCTGAGCACCTTGCGGAAGCGGGGCTCGTCGAAGGGCGCGCGCTCGAAGTTGAGACGCAGCTCAGGGAAGCGCAACGGCCTGGTCTCGACGACAGAGACGTCCGTCGAGGCACTGAACTGCTCGATCAGCTCCGGGGACACGGGCCGGAACGCGGCATCGATCTCACCTGCCTGCAACGCCGTGAACGTCGCGGACGGGTCGGCGATGATCGGCATCACCAGTTCGCGCACGACCGGTGCGCCCGCGAAGTAGTCCGGATTGGCCTCGAAGCGGTAGCCGGTGGTCTGGTCGAACGCGACCAGCCGGTAGGGACCGGTGCCCACCGGCAGCGCGGCGTAGTTCTTCACCTCGCCGGGCGGCACCGTCGACCAGATGTGCTCGGGCAGGATCGGCAGGTCGGCGAGGGTGACGGGACCGAGCTCCGGGCAGGCGAACGCGCAGGTGAAGCGCACCTTGTCGGCGGCGAGCACCTCGACCGAGGAGATGTCGGGGATCTCGTTGACGTGGTGGGTGAAACGCCCGGTCGGCGCCGCGTGCGCGTAGTGGAAGGTGAAGGCGACGTCGCCAGCGGTGAGCTTCTCGCCGTCGTGCCAGGTCACGTCGTCGCGCAGCGTCACCTCCCAGGTGGTCGGGTCGACCATCGTGACCTGGGAGGCCAGCCACGGCTGCGGGTCGTCGACGTAGGGGGAGGGGGCGAGGAGCTTGTCGTAGACGAGCTCGCTGACCTGTTCGGTGAAGGTGACGAAGGGATTGAGCGGACCGCCGACCGCGGCCGGCAGGGCGATGGTCAGGCGCTCCGCGGAGGGTGATTCGGCGCTGCCCGCACAGCCGGTCGCCATCAGCATGACGAGGACTGCGGGGACGAGGCGCCGTACCGAGGCCGGCGGCCGTTGGTCGACATCCTGTCGTGCTCCGTTCGGATTAACTTAGCCTCACCTTCATGAGGTGACGTATCCCTAAGTAGCAGGCCAGTGTGACGCAAGATGCTCGGGTTCGGAGTCGGATAGATCACGTTTGAGAAGGTTGTCCGGCTCGGTCCTCGGCGAGGGCCACGCTCTCTCGACGGCCGCCGTCGAGGAAGGCGAGGAGGTTGCCCTCGTTGGTCTCGTAGGGCGGATCGAGACGGAGCAGGCTGCAGGGATGGCCGCCGGCCGGCCTGCTGACAGTGCAGCTGTAGCGCGGCGAGGACCCACTGTCGGGGGCGTATCAGAGTGGCGCACTCCGACCGCGCCCGTGGCGGGGGCGAACGGATACGGTGCGGCCATGTCCCACGACGACGTCGACACGCTCGCGATCCTCGAGAAGGTTCCCCATCTGGCCGACGCCCAGATCTGGGAGATCGCCCGGAGACACCGGATCTACCGCTCGCGACCGGACGGCGAGGACCAGACCGTCGAGGTCGAGCTGAGCGTGGACACGGCCGGGCGGTGGATGGTCGTGGCCACCGACGCCGAGCGCGGGCTCACCGCACAGGGGGTCCCGATGCCGGGCCTGAACGGGGCGATCAACATGGTGCCCTGGTACATGCTCGACGATCCGGCCGCAGCGGCCGCGGATCGCGCCTGACCGGCCCGGGCGTCCGCGCGGCCACCGTGGTGCCGGCGGCCGCGCGGTCGGTCAGTTCCGTGGGCAGGGCATCACACCACGGCGGGCGACACCGCCACCGGCTCGCGATGTGCCTTGTGATGGTTGGCGGTGCGAGGGATGGCGAGGACCTCGCGGGTGCGCTCGTCGATCGCGGCGTCGGAGAGCACGCCGTTGTCCGCGAGCACGGTCTCGAGCGCGGTGAGCCAGTGCTCGTAGTAGCTCCACGGCTCGCTCGCGTGGCCGTCCTCCCACTGTTTGATCGCCCGGATCAGCGAGAGCTGGAACTCGGACCACTCGTACCGGCCACTGTGGTACGCCGCGACCGCCATGGCGAAGGCGCGCAGCTCCCACGGCTCGGTGAACATCCGCTCGTCGACGCCGCCGCCGGGGAGGTCGCAGACCAGGGCCTCGACGCGGCGACGGGCGTCGCCGAGCTCGGTGCTGTCGGTGCGCATCCGATCCCCCTCAGGCCGTGGGTGAGGCAGCAGGCCCCACACCGATCATCGAGTCCCGCGTGACGAGCGCGGCGAGCTCGAAGGCCCCCATGTCCTCGGTGCCCTCGGGCCGCTTCGGCAGCACCCAGTAGCGCAGCTCGGAGCTGGAGTCCCAGAGCCGGATCTCGACCGAGTCCGGAATCTCGAAGCCGAAGTCCTCGGCCAGCACCTTGCGCGGCTCGCGCACGATGCGGGAGCGGTAGGCCGGGGCCTTGTACCAGTTGGGCGGCAGTCCGAGCACCGGCCACGGGTAACAGGAGCACAGCGTGCAGACGATGGCGTTGTGCACGGTGTCGGTGTTCTCGACGACCACCATCTCCTCGCCCTGCAGGCCGCCGATGCCCATGTCCGCACAGGCGGCCGAGGCGTCGGCGAGCAGGCGCTGCTTGAACTCGGGATCGGTCCACGCCCGGGCGACGACCTTCGCGCCGAGCTGGGGGCCGACCTCGTTCTCGTAGATCTCGGCGAGGCGGTCGATCGCCTCGGTGGTCATGATGCCCTTCTCGATCAGCATGGACTCGAGGGCCTTGACGCGAGCGGCGATCTCGTCCTGGGTGCGCAGCCGGGTGTCGGTGGGGGCGGGGGAGGGGTCTGGGGTCACGGGTTGCTCCGGGTCCGAGGAGAAAGGGTGATCAGGACGCGAGGGAGAGGTAGGGCTCCCACAGATCGACGTAGGTGACGTTGTTCGGCTCGGCGACCTCCGGCCCCCACAGCTCCTCGGCGGTGAAGCGCACCGTGTAGAGATGCTCCGGGGCCTCGGGCCCGCCGTTGCCCGCGCTGTCCGGGTAGATGGCTCCACCGTGCGCGCCGGTGATCTCGCCGGTGCGGCCGCGGACGTAGCGGGCTCGGCGGGTGTGCCCGTACGGGCTGTCGGCGAGCACGGTCACCCGGTCCCCGACCGCGAACTTCGCGACCTTGTCGATGGGACGGTTCGCCGGTGCCCCGGACCTGACCACGGCGTCGACGAACGCGAGCAGGTCGGGATCCGTGCGGTCCGGCATCGGGGCGTCCGGGTTCTCCAGGAAGAACCGGGTGCGCTCCTCGAGCTCGGCGGGGTCGATCACGCCCTTCTGCGCCCCGAAGTCCTCGATGACGTGCATCCAGTGTTCGTAGTAGTTGGACAGCAGGTACTCCGCGGGATCCATCTTCTCGATGCTGTGCCGGAAGGAGTCGATGCCGAAGAATCCGGCGCGGAAGCAGTTGGAGAACATCGCGAACGCGGCCTTCTCCCATTCCGCGCGGAAGACGGGCTCGTTCTCGTCGGTGACGACCGGGCCCAGTCCGTCGGTCCCACCGAGATCGAAGACGCCGTTCATGAGGTGGCTCCTGTGCTGGTCAGGGTGGGTGGGGCGGGGAATCCGCCGCGGGCCTGCTCGTAGGTGTGGGCGACGCGGAGCACGGTCGCGTCGTCGAAGTGCCGGCCGACGATCATCATCCCGGCGGGCAGGCCGCCGACCAGCTCGGTCGGGACGCTGCACGCGGGATGCCCGCTGACGTCGAACGGCGCGGTGTTGCCGATCATCGACAGCGCCGTGTCCAGGTACTCGCCGAGCGTGGCGTCGGACCCGGGGATCTCCCGGGCGGTGTAGGGCAGGGTGGGCATGACCAGGACGTCGTACTGTGCGAGCGCGGCGTCGTAGGCCGCGCGCAGCTCCGGGACGAGGTTCTGCGCCATGGCGTAGTACGACCCGCCGCCCACCTCGAAGGTGTGCCATCCGGACATCGCGACCAGCTTGACCGTCTTGGACAGCTCGGCGCCGCGCTCGGCCCGGCCGCGGTGGTAGTGGGCGATGAGCTCGGGATCGTAGAGCCCGGACCAGTTCATCCCGTGGCTGTTGCCGGCGACCATCTGGTAGGCGGCGCCCTCGGTCGCGATCACGTTCCAGACGTGCATCGCGTCGAGGTGCCAGGGGATCGACACCTCCTCGACCGCGAGCCCGGCGGACCGGAGCACCTCCGCCGCCTCGCGGACGGCGGCGTCCACGCCGGGATCGGAGTTCGGGTGGCCGAAGCCCTCGGTGACGACGCCGACGCGCAGGCCGGCGGCGGGCTCGGCCAGCGCGGCCGCATAGTCCACAGGGTCGATGACCGTGGGCTGCCGGGGGTCGTGCCCGTCGGTGCCCGCGAGGGTCCCGAGCATCAGGGCCGCGTCGGCGACGGTGCGGGTGATCGGTCCGAGATGGTCGATCGTCTGCTCGATCGGGAAGGCGCCGGTGTACGGCACCAGGCCGAAGGTCGGCTTGTGCCCGACGGTCCCGCAGAACGAGCTGGGGATCCGGACCGAACCACCCTGGTCCCCGCCCAGGGCGAGGTCGACCGCGCCGGTCGCGACCAGCACGGCGCTGCCGCTGGACGACCCCCCCCCGGGGCGGGCGGGTGGCCCGGGGTTGCGGACCGGGGCCGGCTTCGAGGTGAAGCTGGCGCCGGAGAAGCAGAGGTCCTCGCAGACGGCCTTGCCGGCAACGGTGGCGCCCGCGGCGAGCAGGCGTCGTACGGTCGTCGCGTCCCGGGTGGGGACGAAGCCCTCGACGGTCGCCGACCCGTTCATCATCGGCACGCCGGCGACGGCGACGTTGTCCTTGATCGCGACCGTGCGGCCGGCCAGCGGACCGCCGGCGCCGGCGGGGTCGGTCAGCTCGGTGGTGACGTACCAGGCGCCGAGCGGGTGCTCGCCGGGCGACCAGTCCCGCGCCGGTGCGCTCGGCGCCGAGCGCCGGTACAGCGCCTCGACGGCGTCGGTGGAGGCGAAGGTGCCCGCGACGGCGGGGGCGAAGTCGGCCAGCTCGGCGCTCGACAGGCCGAGGTGGAAGTACTCGGCGAGCGCCGCGAGGCGCGGGCCATCGGGTACGGGGACAGCCATGAGGCCTCCTGTGGCTCTCGGGTGAGCGAAAGATACGAAGGCCGCAGAATCATGTCAACGTTTCTGCACATATTGACTAGAAGCCGGCAGTCGTCACCCGGAGCTCGGTGCCGACGGCCTCCGCGACGCGGAGCCGCTGGGCGACCACGCCGTTCTCGTCGAGGGTGACGGTGCCGCGCGGCAGCTCGAACCGGGCACCGTGCATGGCCGCCGCGACGGCGTGCGGCTCGTCGGTGCCGGCCCGGCGAGCGGCGGAACACCAGATGTGCACGGCCTCGAACACCGACTCGCTCAGCGACGAGAGCGGCGGCGCCCATCGGCCGAACCGTCCCCGGTAGGCCGCCACCAGATCGGCGTTGCGCTCGGTGTCCAGCGACTCGACGTATCCCGACACCGCATGCAGGCCCTCGGTCGCCGCAGGCCCGATGCGGGCGAGGGTCGACTCGTCCATCGCGGGCGCCAGGGTCAGTCGGCGGTGATGCAGGCCGGACCCGTGACACTGGCGCTGGAAGGCGGCGGCGTCGGCGCCCACGAACGTGGACAGGACGACGTCCGCCCCGGACCGGTCGATGGCCTCGATCACCGCGGCGAAGTCCGTCGTCCCCAGCGGGGCGAACCGTTCCCCGACGAGCCGGCCGCCCAGCCGGGGCAGCACCTCGCGGGCGGCGGCGTGGGTGCTCCGGGGCCAGCAGTAGTCGTTCCCCGCGAGGAACCAGCGCTTTCCGCCCGCCGCGCGCATGAGGGGGACGGCCGCGGCGCCCAGCTGGTCCGCGGGGCGCTCCCCGAGCTGCACCCGCAACCGCCCGCCGATCCCGCCCTCGTTCATCAGGGTCTGGACGAGCAGGACCTGCGTGTCCGCCAGCGCGTCGGACACGGCGACGAAGGTCGCCGACGTGGTCGCGACCAGGATGGTCCGGCAGCCCGCCGCGGCGAGCCGCCGGGCCTCGCGGGCGCCGGTCGCCGGGTCCGTCGCGTCGTCACCGATCATCAGTTCGACCGGTCGTCCCCGCACGCCGCCGTCCGCGTTGACCTGCTCCAGTGCCAGCGTCGCCATGTTGTCCGACGCCGCCGCGAACAGGTTCCCGGGCCCGGACTTGGGGGTCAGCAGGCCCAGGGCGGGATCGTCGCGCGGCGCGCTGCGGACGGCGTGCCCCCGCCTGCGCAGCAGCCACTCGAATCCCTGCCGGTCGAGCTCGGACTGCAGGCGCACCCTGGTGCCGGTGCCGTGCGCCGCGAAGCGGAGCACGGTCCGGCCGCGCCAGGGCTGGTCGTGCACGATCTCGATCAGCCGCCCGGCCTCGAGGGTCCCGATGCGCCCCAGGATCTCGACCGGCGGCCCGGCCGGGTCCAGCGGGGCCCGGAGCGTCACCGCGGCCCCGGGAGCCACGCGGTCGCAGAGCGCGTCGAACACCCAGCCTGCCCCCGCGCCGGCACCGAAGAGGTCGTAGACCACCTGCGGTGGCGCGGTCACCTCTTCCTGCACGGCCAGAACCAGTACGGACATCGAGCCTCCGGGGAGGGCGTCGTAGGGCACCACCGGCCGCGCCGGGCGGGCTCCCGGCGTCGGGCGGTCGTCTGTCGTGCCAGGTCCCGGATCACCCGAGGTCGACAGTGTGACAGCGGCCGTGCGACGGGAGTAGTGCAGAGAGCGACAGCGTGCGCGGTACGGGCGTCAGGCAGGTCGTCTGTGCGGGGTGTCCGTCGGGGCGGCGTCCGGCGGGGAGTCCTCCGGTACCGAGCGGTTCGGCACCGCGTCGTTCACCGCGAGCAGGCCGGACCGGAAGACCTGGTTGAGCAGGGCCAGGACGTCCCGGGCCGAGCCGGACGGGTCGATCGAGTAGAACCGGTAACGGCCGGCCTTCCGCTCGGTGACCAGACCCGCCACCTTGAGCACGCGAAGGTGGGTCGACACCGCCGTCCGGCCGACCGAGGTGATCTGCTCGGCGAGCGCACCGGAGCTGCACTCGTCCGTCCCCGACAACACCGCCAGGATCTGCCGGCGGACCGGATCGGCGAGGGCGTCGAACGCCAGGTCGGACGTCATCGGTCCTCCTCTCCCGCGCTTTCGGCCTCACGTGTCAACAGGTGATGACACGATACATCATGACGTCGTCGTGGCCCGGACGGGCGGGACCGGAGGGCCCGGCCGGCGGCATTGCCGTCGTGCCGCGGTGGGCGAAGACTGGCTCGATGGACCACGGGGAAGAGGCACGTCGGCATGCCGAGCTGGCCGCGTCCCACATCGCGGACGACGACGCCGCGGCGCATGCGGGTCTCGCCGCCTACCACGCCGCCCTCGAGACGAACGAGCTGCTGCGCCAGCTGCTCGTCCACCGGGCGCCGCCCCCCGGGGCCGCTCGGTCCGGGGCCGCTCACCCCGGGGCCGCCCGCCCCCTCCCCGCTGAGAACGCTCCCGCCGCCGGCACAGCCGGGCGAGCCGCAGCCCGGGCCGGTCCCTCGGATCGACCTGTGACGGCCCTTCCCGCTCTCGCCCTCACCGCGGTGGGGGCGGGACGGGAGCGGCGGCCTCCCGTGTCGCGCCGGTCCGTGTCGCGTTCGTCCGGGCCGCGCTGGTCTGGGCCGCGCTGGTCCGGGCCGCGTTGGTCAGGGCGAGCTGGGCCGCGGTGCGGCGGCGCAGCTCGTCCCGCCGTCGCGGGGTGAGGCGGTCGCAGACCCAGTCCCAGTGCAGGGCCACCGTGTCCCCGGGGGCGACCGCGTCCGGCAGCCCGCGCCCGGCCCGCGCCCATCGCGCCCGTTCCTCGACGGGGTCCCCGAGGCCGAGCGCGTGGCCGTCCCACGTGAGCGGCCGGGACCGGACCACGACCTCGTCGCCGTCGACGGCGAGCACGGTGCCGTCCCGGATCCGGCACCTGTCCAGGATGTGCAGGGCCGGCCCGCCCCGCGGCAGCAGCCGTACCCACGGGTAGACCGTGAACACCTGGAAGCTGTGGTGCGGAACGGCGGACGTGCCGCCGGTGCGGAGGTCCCGGGCCGGGCCGGCCTCACCCGCGAAGCGCACCCGGACCTCCTTCACGAACCCCGCCGGATCCACCTCGTCGAGCAGCTCGTTGCCCACCCAATAGGCCTCCACCACCCGCGGGTCGAGCGGCGCCAGGCCGTTTGCGGCGGCGATGACCTCGAGGTAGACGACGGCGCCGTCGAACGCCCGCACGTCCGGGCCGGGCCCGCCCGCGCCGGCCGCGACGTCGAAGACGGGCTCGGCGTCGGCCGGTCCGCAGTAACCGAGCTCCGTGGGCGGGTAGGCGTAGCGGGCGAAGAGCACCTCCCCGGGGGCGGCGGGCGGCATTCAGCAGATCCGGGGGAGCTGCTCGCCGAGCGGCAGGTCGACCACGCGGGTGCCGCCGAGCCCGGTCCTCGCCACGACCATCCCGGGGTGGGCGTCGACGCAGCGGCCGATGGCGACGGCCTCCTTGCCGAGCTCGTGCGCCCGCATGGCGGCGAGCACACGCTCCGCCTCCGGCGCGGGGACGAAGGCGACGAGCTTGCCCTCGTTGGCCACGTAGAGCGGATCGAGACCGAGCAGGCTGCAGGCGTCCGCGACGCCGTCCGGCACGGGCAGCGCCCGCTCGACCAGCTCGACGCCCACCCCTGCCGCGCGGGCGATCTCGTTGAGCGACGCCGCGACCCCGCCGCGGGTGGGGTCGCGCAGCACGTGCACGTCCGCGCCCGTGGCCAGCATCGCCGCGACCAGGCCGTGCAGCGCGGCGCAGTCGCTCTCGACCGTGGTCCCGAAGCTCAGGCCCTCCCGGCAGCTGAGGACGGCCACGCCGTGCACCCCGATCCGGCCGCTGACGATCACCACGTCGCCGACGGCGGCCCGCTCGGCCCGGATGTCGACGCCGTCGTCGAGGACGCCGATGCCGGCCGTGGTGATGTAGATCCCGTCGCCGTGTCCCGCGTCGACGACCTTGGTGTCGCCGGTGACCAGGCCGACCCCGGCGACCGAGGCCGCGCGGCCCATCGCCTCGGCCACCCGCCCGATCTCCCGCAGCGGGGTGCCCTCCTCGAGGATGAACGCGGTCGAGAGGTGGAGCGGGCGCGCCCCGGACATGGCCAGGTCGTTGACCGTCCCGTTGACGGCGAGGTCGCCGATGCTGCCGCCCGGGAAGAACAGCGGCCTGACGACGAACGAGTCCGTGGAGAACGCGAGCCGGCCGGGCCCGACGTCCAGGACGGCCGAGTCACCCAGCTCGGCCCGGCCCGCGTCCCCGAAGGCGGGCAGGAAGAGATGCTCGACGAGCTCGGCGGACAGCGCGCCGCCGCCGCCGTGTCCCATCACGACCGTCGGTGAGTCCCGCAGCGGCAGCGGGCACGCCCAGCCGTCCATGTCGACCGTCGCCCCGGTGGGGGAGGTGTCAGGCACCGGTCGCCTCCGTGAGCTCGAGACGCCGGTAGGTGTAGTAGGCGGCGCAGGCCCCCTCGGCCGAGACCATGGTGGCGCCCAAGGGGTTTCGCGGCGTGCACTCGCGACCGAACGCGGCGCACTCGTGAGGTGTGATCAGGCCCTGCAGGACCTCCCCGGAGCGGCAGACGGCCGACTCGGCGGTGTGGATCCCGTGGACGTCGAACCGCTGCTCGGCATCGAACTCCCGGTAGCGCTCCGAGAGCCGCCACCCGCTCCGCGGGATCGTCCCGATGCCGCGCCAGGCCCGGTCGGTGACCTCGAAGACGTCGCTCAGCATGGCCTTGGCGGGCAGGTTCCCCTCGGCGGGGACGGCCCGGGTGTAGGCGTTGTCCAGCTCGTGCCGGCCCGACTCGAGCTGCAGGACGGTGCGCCGGATGCCCTCGAGGATGTCCAGCGGCTCGAACCCGGTGACCACGATCGGCACCCGGTACCGCTCGGCCAGCGGCGGGTACTCGGCCGTGCCCATGACGCTGCAGACGTGCCCCGCGGCCAGGAACCCCTGGACCCGGCACGTGGGCGACTCCATGATGGCCGCGATCGCCGGGGGGACGAGGACGTGCGAGACCAGCAGCGAGAAGTTCCCGATCCCCAGCCGCGCGGCCTGGTGGACGGTCATCGCGTTGGCCGGTGCGGTGGTCTCGAAGCCGATGCCGAAGAACACGACCTGCTTGTCCGGGTTCTCCCGGGCCAGCGTCAGCGCGTCCAGGGGGGAGTAGACGACGCGGACGTCGCCGCCCTCGCTCTTGATCCGGAACAGGTCCTTGTCACTGCCGGGGACGCGGAGCATGTCGCCGAAGGAGCAGAAGACGACGTCCGGCCGAGCCGCGATGGACAGCGCCCGGTCGATGATCTCCAGCGGGGTGACGCAGACGGGGCAGCCGGGGCCGTGGATCATCTCCACGTCGTCGGGCAGCAGCTGGTCGATGCCGTGCCTGATGATCGAGTGCGTCTGGCCGCCGCAGACCTCCATGATCGCCCAGGGCCGGGTGGTCGCGGCGTGGATCCGGTCGAGGAGCCGGGCCGCGAGATCGGGGTCGCTGAACTCGTCCAGGTACCTCATCGTGCTGCTCCTTCCGTCGTCGTTCCGGGGTGCCGCACGGCCCGTGCCGCACGCTCGAACCCGTCGCCGAACTCCTCCTCGAGGACGCCCATGCCCGCGAAGGCGCGCAGCGTGTCCAGGGCCGACACCTCGTCGAGCCGCTGGATCGCGAAACCGACGTGCACGATCACGTACTCGCCGACGACGGCGTCCGGGACGTACTGGAGGCAGACCTCCTTCCCGACCCCGCCGAAGTCGACCTCGGCCATGGGGGTCAGGTCCTGTTCGTAGGTGCGGACGATGCGGCCCGGTACGGCTAGGCACATGGGAGACCCCTCGAGCGGTCGGCGGCGATCATGAGTTGGCCCAACGCGATACCGCCGTCGTTGGGCGGCACCACGCGGTGGCGGAGAACGGTGAAGTCGTTGCGGCGCAGGGCCTGGCAGGCCCCGGCCAGCAGGGTCGGGTTCTGGAACGCCCCGCCGCTGAGCGCCACGGTGGACAGGCCGGTGGCCGCGCGGGCGGTCGTGGCGACGCCGGCGATCAGGTCGACGACGGCGGCGTGGAAGCGGGCGCTGACGACGGCGCGCGCCACCCCGGCCCGGACGTCGGCGGCGACGGCCCGGACGACCGGGGTGGGGTCCATGGCTTCGCCGAACCGGTAGCCGTCGGGGGCCCGGATCCCGCGCCCGGCCCCTTCGAGCTCGACGGCGGCCTGTCCCTCGTGGTCGGCGACCTGGCAGACCCCGGCCAGCGCGCTGACGGCGTCGAACAGCCGGCCCATGCTCGACGTGGGGACGCAGCCGAGTCCGGTGCTGAGCTGGTGGTCGAGGACGGCGCGCTCGGCGGCGGGGCAGGCGCCGACACAGGGCAGGTCGTCGGTCCATTCGACGCCCGCGGCGCGCAGGTGGGCCAGGGCCATCCGGTAGGGGCGGCGCACGCTCGCGTCGCCGCCGGGCAGCGGCACGTAGCCCAGGTGTCCGATCCGCTCGAAGCCCGCGTAGTCGGCGACCAGCACCTCGCCGCCCCAGACCGCGCCGTCGCTTCCGTAGCCCGTTCCGTCGAAGGCGATCCCGATGACCGGACGCGTCCCGTCGAGGCCGTGCTCGGCCATCACCGACGCGGTGTGGGCGTGGTGGTGCTGCACCCCGATCAGCACGCGCCCACCCCGTTCACGGCGCGCCCAGTGCGTGGACCGGTAGAGCGGGTGGTCATCGGCGGCGAGGTGGGTGGGGGCGACGCCGGTGAGCATCCGCAGGTGCTCCTGGGTGGCGCCGAACGCGTCGAGGGTCCGCAGGTCGTCCATGTCGCCGACGTGCTGGGAGAGCCAGGCGTGGCGGCCCGCCCCGACCGCGCAGGTGTTCTTCAGGTCGGCGCCGACGGCCAGGGTCGGCGGGACCGCCACGGGGAGGGTCACCGGCAGCGGCGCATACCCGCGGGATCGGCGGATCGGCAGCTCCGCGTCCTCGACGACGCGGGTCACCGAGTCGTCGCAGGGGACCCGGATGGGCCGGTCGTGGCGCAGCCAGGCGTCGGCGAGGCCGGCGAGGCGGACCAGCGCGTCCGCGTCGTCGGTGACGATGGGCTCGCCCGAGAGGTTGCCCGAGGTCATCACCAGGACCCGGGGGCCGGGCTCGTCGCCCGGCAGCCCCAGCAGCAGCGCGTGCACCGGCGTGTAGGGCAGCAGCAGACCGAGGTCCGGGTTCGCGGGGGAGACCGACGGCGCGGTCCGGGCTGCGGCCCGCCGCTCGACGAGCACGACCGGGCGCCGGGGGCCGGTGAGCAGCGCCGCATCGAGGTCCCCGACGACGGCCAGCTCCTGCGCGGTGGCCAGGTCCGGCACCATCACCGCGAATGGCTTCGCGCCGCGGGCCTTGCGGCGGCGCAACGTGGCGACGGCGTCCTCGTCCGTGGCGTCGCAGGCCAGGTGGTACCCGCCGAGACCCTTGACGGCGACGACCGCGCCGGCGGCGAGCAGCGCGCGGGCCCCGGCCAGCGCGGCCTCACCGAGAACCGGGCCACCGGCAACCGGGTCCGGGCCCGTGACGAGCTCGAGCCGCGGTCCGCAGCCGGGGCAGGCGATGGGCTGGGCGTGGAACCGGCGGTCGGCCGGGTCGGCGTACTCCCGGGCGCAGTCGGCGCACATCGGGAAGCCGGCCATGGTCGTCGACGGCCGGTCGTAGGGCAGGTCGGTGATGATGGTGAAGCGCGGCCCGCAGTTGGTGCAGGTGACGAACGGGTGCCGGTAGCGGCGGTCCGCCGGGTCGGCGAGCTCGCGCAGGCAGTCGTCGCACGTCGCGACGTCGGGGGAGGCGAGGGTGCGCCCGCCGTCCACGTGGCGCGACTCCACGATCCGGAACCCGGCGCCGCCCCGGACGGCGACGGCGGCGGACTCGATCCGTTCCACCACCGCGAGCGGCGGGGCGTCGCGGCCGAGGGCGGCCCCCAGCTCCGCCACGGCCGCCGCGTCGCCCTCGGCCTCGACCACGACCCCGGCCGAGTCGTTGGCGACCGTGCCGGAGAGCCCGAGCGCCGTCGCGGTGGCGTGGACGAAGGGCCGGAAGCCCACGCCCTGCACCAGCCCCACCACCCGGTACCGGCACCGGACGGGGAGGGCCCCGGACCGGATGAGGGGCGATCCGGTGCTCATGGCGGACCGCCCGGTCCCGGGTCGTCCCGCGGACGCCCCATCAGCTCCAGTCCGGTCATCGCCCGCTCCGCCCCGGCGGCGTCGACCCGTTCGACGGCGAACCCCATGTGGATGAGCACCCAGTCCCCGGCGGCGAGCGCCTGGTCCTCGTCCGCGAGCATGCCGATGTTGACCTTGCGCCGGGCGCCCTGGACGTCGACGAGCACGAGCTGGCCGCCGTAGCCCTCGACGTGCCCGACGACGCGGCCGGGGATCCCGAGACACATCTCAGGGCCCGGGCCGTGGCGTGGACCCCGCCGCGTGGGACGCCGGCAGCTCCGCCACCTCCGGGAGCTCCCCGGCAAGGCGCTCGACCAGCCGCTCCACCTCGGCGACGGCGTGCGGGACCGCCCTGCGGATGACCGGGGTCAGCCCGATCCCGGGGCCGACGTCGAGGGGCCGGCACCCGACGACGATCGTCGGCGGGAGCTGTCCGCCCAGCGACCCGAGGCTCGCGAGCACCGCGACCGGGCTCATGGCGTGGGCGTCGAACGGGGCGTCCCCGATGTCGCCGGGCCCCACCTGCAGCACCGTCAGCTCGCCGGGTCCGCCGTCCCCGGGCAGCGCGTCGACGAGGACGAGCGCATCGACGTCGTCGAGCAGGTCGAAGGCCAGGTGCATGCCGCGGATGCCGTAGTCCACGACGCGCACCGCGGGGCGCCGCGGGCGCCCGAGGAGCCGCCCGGCCACCGCGGGCCCGAACCCGTCGTCGCGGCAGAAGATGTTCCCGATCCCGGCGACCAGGATCCGTCGCTCCACCGTTGCGGTCATCACTCTCCTCCTCGGGTACCTGCGGGGCCGGGACCTCCCTGCGCTACATCCGGCCCCGCGCTACATCCGGCGGATCGCGAGATAGCGCTTGACGTCCGGGACCGACCGGACACCCAGCACGACGGCCCCCGCCGTGGCCGCCACCAGAAGCACCGTGAGCACCGTTCCGAGCGCCTTCATGACGTGGTCTCCTCTCGCCGGTCGGGATCTGCGGCCCCGGCGAGCGGTTCGAGCTCGTCGGGGGCGAAGTAGAGGTAGCGGCCGTACCAGTCGTGCAGGTCGGCGGCGGGATCGTCGAGCAGGGTGACGGCCACGTGGGTCTCCCCGTCGAGATCGACGTGGACACCGCTGACCCGGGCCTCCAGGTCGGCCAGGAACAGGTCCTGGGCGTCGGCGCGGCGGGAGGGGTGCAGCCGCACCAGGCTGCCGCGGCCGACGGGGACGCCGGCGACGACCACCGTGTCGGTCTCCGGCGTCACGTCGGCGGCGGCCTCGGCCGCCCACCAGTCGTCGCCGGTCGGGGTGGACGTGCCGGCGTGCGGGTCCCGCAGCACCCCGTGCAGGCCCTGCATCTGCTCCGGCGTCATCCGTTCGCAGCGGTCGATGACGGCCGCCGCCCGCGGGTCGGTGGCCCGGGCCTGCGCCTTCTCGTCGTCGGTCAAGGTCATCACCCGCAAGGTCAGGATCTCGTCGATCTCGGTGGAGTCGAACAGGGCCCCGGCGCTCTGCGGGGCGATCTCGGGGTGGTCGTCGAGGATGATCGGCAGCCCGAGCACCACGTCGGTCTGCCCGGGTGGACCGGCCAGCACGGGCCAGCAGCGCCGCTGCCGGCACCGGCGCGCGGCGGCGGCGGCGCCGGTGGGCGGGTCGATGACGGACAGGAACTCCGCGTCGTGCGTGGTGAGCAGCAGGTGGGTCCCGATGAGCGAGCGGCGGATCGCGTCGGCGGCGTCCCGTGCACCCGGTCCGGTGTTCTCGACCTCGGCCGTGAGCCGGACGACGCCGTCGTCCGGCTCCGCGCCGAGCCGCAGCGTCGCGGCCAGCGGGCGGCGGCGGCGCACCACCCGGCCGGCCACCGCCCCCGTGGCGTCGAGCAGGGTCTCCCGTTCCTCACCGCCCTCGATCTCGATCGGCGCGGTGACGCCCTCGGCCAGCTCGGCGAGGGTGAACGGCCCGCTCGCGACCTCCTGCTCGACCGCCTCGTCCCAGCTCAGCCGGCTCGTGCCGTCGACCATCAGCTCGCGGACCGGGGTGAACCCGCCGTCCGCCTCGGCCCGCTCGACCCCGCGCGTCTGCAGCTGCAGGCAGCGCACGGCGACCCGCACCGCGGCGCCCGGGCCGGGGCGCAGCAGCGTCTGCACGGCCAGGCCGGACTCCTCGCCCAGCCCCGCGGCGGCCGCGCCCGCGGGGGCCAGCACGCCGAACTGCCAGCGGGCCTGGTTCTTGCCCGACGTCGCCCGGTAGGGGTAGAGGAGGTAGCCCTCGTAGAGGACGGCGTCCGCCACGAGCCGCGCCCGGTCCACGGTCATCGCGCCGCCTCCCCCGCCCCGGCCAGCAGCTGCGCCAGCGCCGCCTCCCAGCTGGTGAGCCCGTGGGCGGACCTGTAGTGCGACAACGCGTCGAGCGTCGCGCGGTCGAGCCGCACCCAGCCGGCCCCGGGGAAGTACCGGTCCATCAGCGAGCGCCACACCGCCACCGGCATGTCGTGGCGGGCCTCGCGGTCCCACGGGATCGGGGTGACCGAGAACCCGGTCCCGCCCCGGGCGAAGACGGTGCCGCTGAACAGCAGCTCCAGCGGGACGGTTCCCTCGCGCAGCGCGTGCAGGTACTTCGCGCCCGCCACGTCGAAGTCGTAGGTGCAGGGCAGCGCCAGGTCGGCCTCGGTCGAGCCGGTGAAGCCCTGGACCACGGCGGTGGCGTGCATCCACAGGAACGGCTTGAGGGTGTCCGCCCAGCGGGCGCGCGGCCCGAACAGGTCGAGCAGGCCGTGCTCCTCCGCGGGCCCGTACGGGCGGCGGTGCGCGTCGATGCGGACCTGCGCGTGCAGCACGAGGGCGTGCACCGGCTCGCCGGAGGTCTCCTCGACGCGGAGCTTGGCGATCAGGGTCGGTGCGGCGGCGTAGGGCTCGGCGACGATGTCGAGGACGGCGAACTCCAGCTGTGTCACGGCCGGGTCCCCGACGGCGCGGGGCGGCTGCGGGAGGCCGCGGTGGCGAAGAACCGGTCGATCAGGGCGCGCGCGTCCTGGCCGCCGTCGAAACCGCGCCAGACCTGCCGCAGCCCGCCCACCAGCTCGTAGCAGGCGTCGACGGGCACCAGGAAGCACTCGAACCCGGCGCGCTCCCCACCCGGCCCGCGGACGATGATCGCCTCGACGTCGGGGACGAGCAGGCGCAGCGCGGGGTTGGCGGCGACGACGTCGTCCCAGGCGCCCAGCGGCAGCTCGGACTCGGCCGCGCCCGCCGGCCCCGGGTAGAAGGCGACGGTGCGGCCCAGCTCGGAGTTGCGGAACAGGAACGCGAGCCCGACGGGGATCTCCAGGGCGTCCCACTGCCGCTGGTCGAGACGGAGGTCCGGGAAGGACAGGAAGCGGTCCGGGACCGACCGGAAGCGGAGCTCGGCGTGCTCGTCGGTGAAGAGCAGGTAGCACGCCCGGCAGGTGCACAGCAGGCTGCGGGCGGAGACGTTGACGACGTGGGGGTGGACGTCGCCGATCGCCTCGGCGCACATCTCGCAGCGCAGGCCGTCGACCCGCGGCGGCCGGCGGGCGCGGATCCGCCCGAGGACGGCGATCGGTGAGCCCCCGGCCTCCCGCGGCGGCGGGGGGCCGGTCACGGTGCCCCCTCCGCGAGCTCGTCGAGCCGCACGCGCAGGGCGCTGAGGGGGATGACCGTGGCGTCGGCACCGTGGTCGCCCCGGGAGTCGACCTCGATGCCGGTGATCTCGGGGGCCGCGGCCTCCACCGCCTCCTCGACGGCTCGGGTGAGGGTGACCGAGGACGACCCGCAGCCGTCGCAGCTGCCGAGCAGGCGCAGCCGGGCCACGCCCGCCTCGGTGACCCCGAGCAGCTCGACGTCCCCGCCGTGGGAGCCCAGGTAGGGGCGGACCTCGGCCAGCGCGCGCTCGATCCGGGTCGTCACGTCGTAGGGGTGCAGCCCGTGCACCAGCAGCAGGCCGGCGACGAGGTCGTCCGCCGCGAGGGCGTCGAGCACCTCGTCGTCGAGGCGGCCGCAGTCGTAGACGATGTCCAGGACCCTGCCGAGCCCCGCGCCGTAGAGGTCGGCGACCAGGCGGACGAGCTCCTCGCTGCGCTCGCGGACCACCGTCCCGTGGGCCGAGCTGGCGTCGAGCAGCATCTCGATCCGCTCGCCCGCCGCGCGCAGGTCGGACTCGGACGACATCTAGTCGCCCGTGACCGACTGGGTCGGCGAGTGCAGCAGGTCGAGCTTCTTCCCGCCGCCGAGGTACATGTGCACGCCGCAGGGCAGGCACGGGTCGAAGCTGCGCACCGTGCGCATGATGTCGATGCCCTTGAAGTGCTCCCGGTCGTTCTCCTCGAAGATCGGCTGGCCCTGTACCGCGTCCTCGTAGGGGCCCGGCGTGCCGTAGGAGTCCCGCGGGTTCGCGTTCCACGGGGTCGGCGGGTACGGGTGGTAGTTCGCGATCTTGCCGTCCCTGATGACCATGTGGTGGGACAGGACACCGCGCACGGCCTCGGTGAACCCGCAGCCGATGCCCTCGTCCGGGACCTCGAACGTCTCCCAGGTCTTGGTGTTCCCGGCGCGGATCTCGGCGAGCGCCTTCTCGGCGAAGTGCAGCGCGCAGGCCGCCGCGTAGGCCTGGAAGTAGGTACGGGCCCGGTTGCGCTCGAGGGTGTTCGACCCGGCGGCCGGGATCTTCCACTCCAGCTCGACCGGGCCCTTCAGCGCGGTCTTCGGCAGGTTGATCTTGACGCTGGTGCCCGTCGACTGCACGTAGCCGATGTCGACCAGCCGGGCCAGCGCGGTGGACCACAGCCGGGCCAGCGGGCCGCCGCCGGTGTCCAGCGCCAGGTGGTCCTTGCCGTCGAACCAGCGCGGGGACATCACCCAGCTGTACTTGTCGTCGAAGTCCCGCTTCTGCGGCATCGGGTTCGTGTGCTGGTTCCACGGGTGCCGGTCGTCGACGGGGTTGCCCAGCGGGTCCCGCTTCACGAACTTCTCCTGGCCCTGCCAGTCCTCGTAGTAGGAGGAGCCGAGCAGGATCCGGATGCCGAGGTTGATGGCCACCAGGTCCGTCGTGACGAGCTTGCCGTCCACGACGACGCCCGGGGTGACGAACATCCGGCGTCCCCAGTCGGTCATGTCCTTGTAGGCGAAGTTGCAGTACTCCGGGTCCTGGAACGAGCCCCAGCAGCCCAGCAGGGTGCGGCGCAGGCCGACCTTCTCGTAGCCCGGCAGCGCCTCGTAGAAGAAGTCGAAGAGGTCGTCGTGCATCGGCACGACCTTCTTCATGAACTCGACGTAGCGCATGAGCCGCGTCAGGTAGTCGGTCATGAGCTGGATGGTCGCGACGGTCCCGACGCCGCCCGGGTACAGCGTGGAGGGGTGGACGTGGCGCCCCTCCATCAGGCAGAACATCTCCCGGGTCATCCGGCTGACCTGCAGCGCCTCGCGGTAGAACTCCCCGGTGAACGGGTTGAGGGACCGCATGATGTCCCCGACCGTCCGGTAGCCGTGCTCACCGGCGTGCGGGGCCTCGGCGCGGTTGGCCGCCTTCAGCACGCCGGGGTTGGTCTCGGCGACCATCTTCTCGCAGTAGTCGACCCCGACCAGGTTCTCCTGGAAGATGTTGTGGTCGAACATGTACTCGGCCGCCTCGCCGAGGTTGACGATCCACTCACCGATGTGCGGCGGCTTCACCCCGTAGGCCATGTTCTGCGCGTAGCAGGAGCAGGTGGCGTGGTTGTCCCCGCAGATCCCGCAGATGCGGCTGGTGATGAAGTGCGCGTCGCGCGGGTCCTTGCCCTTCATGAAGATCGAGTAGCCGCGGAAGATCGAGGACGTGCTGTGGCACTCCACGACCTCCCGCTGCTTGAAGTCGATCTTGGTGTAGATCCCGAGGCTGCCGACGATGCGGGTGATCGGGTCCCACGCCATGTCGACGAGCTCGCGGCCGGGTGTCTCGCCGGACTTGGACGGGTTCGGGATGGTCGACGTCATCGTGTCGCCTAACTGAGCAGCCGGTGGTGGACGGCGGAACGTACGAGGAGGCGCGAGGCCCGGGAGGACGAGGAGCCGGGCGGGGCAGACCCGCCCGGCGACTACCAGGTGCGGCGGGCGCCGGAGGTGAGCTCGCGTCCGCGCTTGCGCCAGCGGGGCTCCTTGTCCACCGTCTTCGTCGTGACGGCGCGCAGGCTGCGGATCACCGAGCCGTACACGCCGGACGCCGCGGTGGAGAGCTTCCCGCCGGGCGGCTCGTCCATGAACGGCATGAACTTGTCCGGGAAGCCGGGCATCGTGCACCCGATGCAGATCCCGCCCACGTTGGGACAGCCGCCGACGCCGTTGATCCAGCCGCGCTTGGGGACGTTGCACTTGACGACCGGGCCCCAGCAGCCGAGCTTGACGATGCACTTCGGCGAGCCGTACTCGGTGGCGAAGTCGCCCTGTTCGTAGTACCCCGCCCGGTCGCAGCCCTCGTGCACGGTCGCGCCGAAGAGCCAGGTGGGGCGCAGCGCGTCGTCCAGCGGGATCATCGGCGCCTGTCCGGTCGCCATGTAGAGGAGGTAGGTCAGCGTCTCGGAGAGGTTGTCCGGCTGCACCGGGCAGCCGGGCACGCACACGATCGGGATGCCCGCCTTGGACTTCCACTCCCAGCCGAGGTGGTCCGGAACCCCCATCGCCCCGGTCGGGTTGCCCGCCATGGCGTGGATACCGCCGTAGGTCGCGCAGGTGCCGGCCGCGACGACGGCGGTCGCCTTCGGGGCGAGCCGGTCGAGCCACTCGCTCGTGGTCATGGGCTGGCCGGTGGCGGGGTCGTTGCCGAACCCGCACCAGTAGCCCTCGTCGTGCAGCTGCTCGTTCGGGATCGACCCCTCGACGACCAGGACGAACGGCTCGAGCTCGCCGCGGTCCGCCTTGAAGAACCACTCCAGGAAGTCGTCCGCGCCCCCGGCCGGCCCGCACTCGAAGTCGATCAGCGGCCAGTGCACCGCGACCTGCGGCAGACCGGGCAGTGCCCCGAGCGCGATCTCCTCGATGCTGGGCTGGGTGGCCGCGGTGAGCGCGACGGAGTCCCCGTCGCAGCTGAGCCCCGCGTTGATCCAGAGAACGTGGATCAACGTCTCCTCGGCCTTGATCGCTTCGGCAGAGAGCATCACGTCACTCCTGTTCAGGAGTCGCACCGTTGCGGCTCCAGCCGCGTCCTCGGACCAGAGCGGAACGAGTGGCGTGCGTCACTTGCTACGCCGTCACCGGATCACTGTCAAGCAGCGGCCGACGGGTCGGACGGGCGGTATCTCCGCAGGTAGAGACCCTGAACACCTAAGAGCGGACGGTCCCGCCCGCGTCGCCGTGGTGCGCCGCCGTCGCGTCCGTCAGCCGGCCGAGCCAGCCGTACCAGGTCGTCATCCCCTCGCCCCGCGCCGCGGAGAGGGGCAGCAGATCCGCGGTGGGGTTGACGGCGCGGACGTTCTCGACGATCTCCTCCAGGCGGAGGTCGAGATGCGGGAGCAGGTCGATCTTGTTGACGAGGACGAGATCGGCTCCGAGGAACATCTGGGGGTACTTGAGGGGTTTGTCCGGGCCCTCCGTCGTCGACATGATCACCACCCGGCGCGTCTCGCCCAGGTCGAACAGGGCGGGGCACACGAGGTTGCCGACGTTCTCGACGACGACCACCGAGCCCGGCCGCGGGTCCAGGGCGTGCAGTCCCCGGGCGGTCATGTCGGCGTCGAGATGGCAGCCCGCGCCGGTGTTGATCTGCACCACCGGGCACCCCGTCGCCTCGATCCGCCGGGCGTCGGCGAGTGTCTCCTGGTCTCCCTCGATGACCGCGAGGGGTAGTGCCGCCTCGCCGATCGTGCGCTCCAGCAGGGTCGTCTTGCCCGAGCCCGGTGCGCTCATCAGGTTGACGACGACGCATCCGCGCGCGGCCAGCCACCGGCGGTTGCGCTCGGCGAGACGGTCGTTCTTGGCCAGGATCCGCTGCTCGAGCACGACCGTGTGGGCGTGGTCCGGGTCGTCGTGGTCGTGGTGGTGGGGATGGGGGTGCGGGTGGACGGGGGTCCCGTCCCGCCCGACCGCGGTCACCCGGACGCCCGCGCCGTCCCCGCAGCCACAGGTCGCGCACATCTCAGGCCACCCTCACCGATCTGATCTGCAGCTCCTGCCCGCTGCGGACGCGCACGTCGGCGCTCCCGCACCGGCACAGCAGGATGCAGGTGTCGAGGACGAAGTCCGAGCCGCAGTCCTCGCAGTGGGCGCGACCGGGCAGCTCGGCGATGACGAGCTCGGCGCCCTCGAGTCCGGTCCCCGCGGTCACCAGGTCGAAGCAGAAGCGCAGCGCCTCCGGCTCGACGCCGGACAGCGCGCCGATGTCCAGGTCGACCCGGGTGATGCGGCGGCCGGGGAGGGCGTCGACCACGGCGTCGACGACACCCTGCGTGACGGACAGCTCGTGCATTCGCCGGCTCCCCCCGCTGGGTGACGCGACGGTACGCCCGGCACCGCCCGCGGGAAAGGGTCCGGCGGAGGGGAGCTAGCCCGTGGTGACCGTGAGCCGGCCGATCGTGGCCGCGCCGTCCGGGTGGTCCGCCGGCACGACCCCGGAGTAGAGGGCCGTCCAGCAGGAGGGGCAGCTGTACTGGCGGAAGACGATCGGGGTGTCCACGTAGTCCGCCGGATCGGCGATCATCTGCGGCCCGGCGTCCGTCGACGGTCCCTCGTAGACGGCCAGGGTGAGCCGTTCGCCGGAGCCGACGCCGCCGAGCACCTCGCCGCAGTGCCGGCAGGCGACGGCGTCCCCGGACTCCACCAGGTTGTCGTCGACCCGCTTCACCGATCCGAGATCCGCCTTGCCGCCCGTGGTCCCGTCCACCCGGGAGCGCTCGCGCCGGACGCCGCGCAACCGCGCGCGCTCGGCCGCCGTCGCCGTGGCGTCGGGCCTGCCGTCGGTGACCACCACCCCGTAGACGCCGGTGGCGGCGCCCGCGGTGATCTTCTGTTCCCGCAGGTCACGGGCGACGGCGTCGGGGTCGCGGGTGAGCGGGTCGCCGTAGCCCCCGCCGCCCTGCCAGGTCATCGCGAAGACCTCGCCGGGGGCCAGGTAGCTCGAGGCGTAGTTCTGCGCGGGTTCGAGGGCGTCGCTGATCTCCTCCAGCTCGGACGGCATCCGGCCCGCGGCCAGCAGTTCGGCGACGCGGCTCCGCCGGGCGACGACGTCGAGCCCCGAGTTGCCCGGGTGCCCGCCGCTGAGGCCGGCGTTCTGGGCGACCGCCTTGCCTGCCGAGGCCAGGACCAGCCCCATCGGGACGCTGGTGCCGTGCGGGGTGATCGCCAGCGACGCGCCCAGCCCGCCGCGGTGCCGGCCCGGCCCGCCGGAGTCCGGGACCTCGCGGCGCCACAGCGTGAGGACCGGGTAGAGGAACTCGGTCATCTCGACGTCCGGCACCCGGCCCATGGGGATGCAGAACAGTCCGCCGGTGTCGATCCCGTCCGCGTGGGGGCGGGCGCCGTAGCCGCCCGCCATCGGCTCCATCATGATCGACAGGAACGGGGCGGGCTGCTCGCCGCGTTCGTCGAGCCCGGCGATGACGGCGGTGTCCCAGGTGCCGCAGCAGGTGGCCTGGACGTTCCTGCCCAGCTCCAGGTCCCGGTCGAGCATCTGCGAGAGGCACTCGGCGATCAGGCTGCCGGTGAGCCAGGCCGGCCCGATCGGCCCCCGCCCGACGGCCGCGGGGAAGGTCGCGTTGTTGAGCGTGCCCTCCTCGGTGACCAGGTCGAAGCAGCGCATCAGGCCGCCGGCGGACCACGGGATGTCGCTGGCGAGGATGGGCAGCAGGGCGAGCATCACCCCGCCGCGCATCCCGGCGTAGGTGCAGTTGATGACGCCGGCCTGCGGGTCCGTGCCGGTGAAGTCGAACGTCAGGTGGTCCGCGGTCTTCGTCGTGGTCACCGTGATCTTGTGCAGGTTCCGGTCGCCCTCGTGCGACTGGTCCTGGTACCCGGTGGCCGTCCAGCTGCCGTCGGGCAGCGCGGTGAGCTTGTCCCGCAGCCGCGCCTCGGCGTCGGACATCATCCGCTTCATCACGGCCTTGACCGTGTCCGGCCCGTACTGCGTGATCAGTGCGTGCAGCCGCTCGGCGCCGACGTTGTTGGCGCCGATCTTGGCCCGCAGGTCCAGCCCGACCAGCATCGGGACCCGCGAGCGGCGGGTGTAGAGGTCCGCGACGTCGCGCTGCAGCACGCCGCCGCGCACCACCTTGACCGGCGGGGTGGGCAGGGACTCGGAGAACACGTCCTGCGCGGCGGGGGAGAAGGACCCGAGCCCGACGCCGCCGAGGTCCGGCTGGTGGGCGATCGCGCTGGTCCAGGCGAAGAGCTTCCCCTCGTGGAAGACCGGCTGGTAGACCATGACGTCGTTCTGGTGCAGCCCGCCGCCGACCCACGGGTCGTTGGTGAGGAACATGTCGCCGGACTCGATGCCCGGGTTGTCCGCCCGGTTGCGCAGCGTCCAGTAGATGGCGAGGTCCACGGCGCCGACGAGCATCGTGTTGTAGAGCCCGACCTGCACCTCCTGGCCCAGCTCGTCGGAGATGGCGAAGTCGAAGTCGTTCGCGTCGGTGACGATCGGGGAGCCGGACTGCCGCTTGAGGGCTTCGCCCATCTCGTCGGTGACCGACCACAGCCGGTGCCGGATCACCTCGTAGGTCAGCGGGTCGAGGGAGTCGATCTGCTCCTGGTCCACCGTGTGCACGGTGAGCGACGAGGGCAGCGAGCGGGCGAGCTCGTCCGGGTCGACGGGGCGGCTCGAGAACTGCTCGGAGCCGGGGATCGGCATGGTCATGACGGACTCCCTGCGGGCGCGGTGCGGATGGTGAGGCTGCCGAGGTGATCGACCGTGCCCGTCGTGCCGGCGGGGAGCACGACGGTGGTGGTGGGCACCTCGACGACGGCGGGCCCCGTCAGGACGTGGCCCGCGCGCAGCTCGCGGTAGTCGTAGACCGGCGTGTCCACGAACCCGGCCGCCGCGGCGAGGCAGACCGGTCGCCTGCTCGCGGGCTCCGCCGGCCCGGTGGCCTCGGCGACCGTCGGCAGCTCGGGGCTGAAGGGCAGGACGCCGACCCCGCGCACCCGGAAGGTGATCGCCTGGATCCCGGCCTCGCGGAAGCCGGCGTCCTTGCCGAACATCTCGGCGTAGCGCTTCTCGAACGCGGCCGCGGCGGCCTCGATCGCGGTGATGTCCAGCGGCCCGTTCGCGACCGGGGCGGTGAGCTCGGCGAGCTGCATCGTGTACCGCATGTCGATCTCGCGGTGCACCTGCACGGTCTCGAACCGCACGCCCTGGCGCGCCAGGCCGTCGCGGACCCGCTGTTCCAGGTCGGCGAAGTTGCGCTCGGCGCGGGTGGGGTCGAACGGTACGACGGTCGGGTCGGACAGCTCGGCGGCCAGCACGATGTCCGAGGACGCCAGGCCGAACGCGGAGAACGCGGAGGCCACCGGCCCGAGCGGGACGACGACCTCGTCGACGCCGACCTCGGCCGCGTACCCGGCGCAGTGCGCGGGGCCGGCCCCGCCGAACGCGTAGAGCACGAAGTCGCGCGGGTCGTGGCCCGCCTCGACCACGGTCTTGCGCAGCAGGTCGCCGGTCTGCGCGTTCTGCACGGTGTAGATCGCGGCTGCGGCCTCCTCGACCGTCAGCCCCAGGGGCTTGGCGATCCGGATGTCGATCGCCTGCCGGGCGAGCTCGAGGGAGAGGGGCTTGCGCCCGCCGAGCAGGCCGCGCTCCGGGAGGATGCCCAGCACCAGGTTCGCGTCGGTGTTGGTCGGCTCCGTCCCGCCGTTGCCGTAGCAGGCGGGACCCGGCACGGCCTGCGCGCTGTGCGGGCCGATCCGCAGGTTCCCGCCGGCATCGAGCCAGGCGATGGCGCCGCCGCCCGAGCCGATGGCGTCGACCCGCAGGGTGGGCACGTTGATCGGGTGGTGGTTGATCACCGTGGTGGTGTCCCGGACCGGCTCGCCGTCGACGATGAGCCCGGCGAGGAACGTCGTGCCGCCGACGTCGGTCGAGATGATGTTGCGGTGGCCGAGCTGGCGGCCCAGGGCGACGGACCCGACCACGCCGCCGGTGAGCACGGAACCGACGGTGCTGATCGCGGTGGCCGGGGCCTCGGCCGCGGCCACCGCGCCCCCGTTGCTCTGCATGACCAGCAGCGGGCCGGCGAGGCTGTTCTCCCGCAGCGTGGACTCCAGGGTGGAGAGGTAGTCCCGCAGACCGGGCCCGATCTGGGTGCTCATGATCGTCGTGGCGTTGCGGGCGAACTCCCGGATCCGCGGGCTGACCTCGCTGGACAGCGCCACGAAGAGCTCCGGGTCCACCTCGGCGATCAGCTCGCGCAGCCGGCGCTCGTGGGCCGGGTTGCGGAACGACCACAGCAGCGAGACGGCGATCGCCCGGACGCCGTCCGCGACCAGGGAGCGGATCGCGGCGCGTGCCTCGTCCTCGTCGAGCGCGACGACGACCGTGCCGTCCCGGTCGATCCGCTCGGTCACCTCCAGCGCGTGCCGCTTCGGGATCAGCCCGTGCTGCTTGTCCTGGCCCAGGACGTTCTGCAGCTCGTGCGGCGAACGTCCGAGGTAGCGCCCCTCGACGTTCATGATGAAGATCGAGTCGCGGTGGCCCTTCGTGGTGAGGAAGCCGACCGGGGGCACGTCGCCCATGACCAGCGCGTTGAGCGACGAGGTCGTGCCGTGGGCGATGTGGTGGGTGTCCGCCAGCATCTCCGGCAGGCTCCGGCCGAGCTGTTCGGCGAGCAGTTCCAGCACGTCCAGCACGCCCCGCGAGTAGTCCGGCGGGGTGGACGGGGACTTCGCGGCGAGCACGGTCCCGGCGTCGTCGTCGAGCACGGCGTCGGTGAACGTGCCGCCCACGTCCACGCCGATGACATAGGCCATGGCAGGCGCTCCTTCGCGCAGTGGGTCAGGGCTAACGGTTGCGTAGACTATTCAACACATCCGACAGAAGTCAACCTTGACGAGGACGTCTGCCAAAGTGTCGAATAGTAAACGAGCAAGTCAAAATACGTGCGTACGGAGGTCTGGCGATGCAGCTACGACGGGTCGCGGTGCTGGGCGGTGGGCCTGGCGGGCTCTACGCCGCCCGCCTGCTGAAGCTCGCGAACCCCGCGTGCGAGGTCCGGGTCCACGAGCAGGGCGACCCGGACACGACGTTCGGGTTCGGCGTCGGACTCGCCGCCGGCACGCAGCGCCGGCTGGAGGCCGCGGACCCGGACACGTTGCACGAGCTCGTGGCCGCCGGGCTGCGGCACGACATGACGATGCAGGTCGGGCCGCACGTCACCCGGGTGCGCAACGACCGGCTGGTCGGCCTGGCCCGCACCGAGCTGCTCGGCGTGCTGCAGCGGCACGCGGAGAAGGCCGGCGTCGAGCTCGAGTTCGGGTCCCGCCGCACGGCCGGCGAGCTCGACGCAGACGTGGTCGTCGCCGCGGACGGGGTCAGCAGCGCCACCCGGGAGCGCGGGCCGTTCGGCGGCCGGGTCGAGGTCGGCAAGGGCCTCTACCTGTGGTGCGGCGCGGACTTCCCGCTCGACGACGCCGTCTTCGCCCCGGTGGAGACCGAGCACGGGGTGTTCGTCACCCATGCCTACCCGTACTCCGGCGGCCGCTCGACGTTCCTCGTCGAGACCGACGAACGGACCTGGCGGCGCGCCGGGTTCGACGCCTCCACCGCGGCGCTGGAGGTCGAGGCCACCCCCTTCGACGCCTCCGACGAGACGTCGCTGCGCTATCTGGAGGGAGTGTTCGCCGAGCAGCTGCGCGGGCGGCCGCTGATCGGCAACCGCACCCGCTGGCTGCGCTTCCGCACCGTCCGGACAGAGCGCTGGTCGGAGGGGAACACCGTGCTGCTCGGCGACGCGGCGCACACCGCGCACTTCTCGATCGGCTCCGGCACCAAGCTGGCGATGGAGGATGCGATCGCGCTGGTCGACGCCCTGCGCGCCGAGCCGGACCGGGCGGCGGCGTTCGCCCGCTACGAGCAGGTGCGCAGGCCGTCCGTCGAGCGGCTGCAGGAGCTGGCCCGGCGCAGCCAGCTGTGGTGGGAGTCGTTCCCCTCGCGCACGGAGCTGCCCGTCGAGCGCCTCATGGTGGCCTACATGTCCCGCGCCGGGAACGTGCCGCTGGACCGGTTCGCCGTGACCGCACCCGACGTCGTCCACGCCGCCCTGCAGCAGTACGCGGGCGCGCCCGCCGAAGAGCTCCCGGGCCCGGACGGCCTCGCGGAGCGGGTGCTCGCGAGCCCGCTGACGCACGGGAACCGCACGTTCCCGGATCGCACGACGGTCCCGGACCTGGTGCCGTTGGCGTCCGATCTCGACGACCCGTGGTCGCCGGCGGGCGACGCGCTCGTCGCCCGCGCGCGCGGCACCGGCGGTGTCCGGCTCACCGGCCCCGCCGACCGTCCGGCCCTGCTCACCCGCCTGGACGTGGCCGAGCGGGTGCGCCTGGAGTCGGGCGTGCTGACGGCGGTGGAGGGACCGGCCGCGTTACGGGATGATCTGGTGGCCGGGCTGGTCAGCGGCCGTACCGACCTGGTAGTGCTCACCGAGGAGTCCGCATGAGGCTCGTCCCGTACCCCGAGGACGCCGTCCGCGCCTACCGTGCCGCCGGGCTGTGGGGCACCGCCACGATCGGCACCGAGCTGCACCGCGTCGCCCTCGCCCATCCGGAGCGCGACGCCGTCGCGGCCCTGGACGGCCGGCTCACCTACGCCGAGCTGGACCTGCGCACGGATCTGCTCGCCGCCGGGCTGGCCGCGCTCGGGTTACGACCCGGCGACCCCGTCCTGTTCCAGGTGACGAACCGGCTGGAGGCCGTCGTCGCCTGGTACGGGGTGCTCAAGGCCGGCCTGGTCCCCGTGGCCACGCTCGCCGCGCACCGCGGGCACGAGGTCGGCGAGATCAGCCGGCGGATCGGGGCGGTGGCCCACCTGGTCGAGCCCGGCACCCGGGGCGTCGATCTGGTCGCGTTCGCCCGCCGGCAGGCCGGGGGCCATCCCACGCTGCGCCACGTCCTGGTGCTCGGTGACCTCCCGTACCCCACCGGTGCGGCGGCGGACCCGGCCGCGGCCCGGGCGCTGGTGGAGGCCGTCCAGTCGGAGATCGACCCCGACGACGTCGCGGTCCACCAGCTCTCCGGCGGCACCACCGGCGTCCCCAAGCTGATCCCGCGGCGACACGCCGAGTACTGGTACAACGCCGCCGAGTACGCCCGGTCCTGGGGCTGGACGCCGCGGACGCGCGTCGCGCACCTGATCCCGATCATCCACAACGCCGGGATCGTCTGCGCGGTGCACGGCGCCCACAGCGTGGGTGCCTGCCTGGTCCTGGGCACCCCCGATCTCGACGAGTCCCTGCCGCTGATGGCCAGCGAGGGCGCCACGCACGTGCTGCTCGGGCACGGGCACTACCGCGCCGCGGACCATCCGGACTTCGGCGCGGCCACCGCGGCGGTCACCCAGGTGGTCCTCTCCGGCAGCAAGGTCCCGCCCGCCCTGTTCGACGGGCTGGAGGCCCGCGGGCTCTGGTCCGGGCAGCTGTTCGGGATGGGCGAGGGGCTCTTCCTCACCACCCGGCCCGGCACGCCGCGCGAGGCCCGCGCGACGACCGTCGGCACGCCGCTCTCGGGCCTGGACGAGGTTCGGATCCTCGAACCGGACGGGGAGACGGAGGTGTCGCCGGGCGAGATCGGTGAGCTGTGCTGCCGTGGGCCGTACACGCTGCGCGGCTACTTCGACGCCCCCGAGCACAACGCCCGCGCCTTCACCCCGGACGGCTTCTACCGCACCGGCGACCTCGCCTCGCTCGTGGAGATCGAGGGGGAGTACTACGTCTCGATCGAGGGCCGGATCAAGGACCTGATCAACCGGGGCGGGGAGAAGATCAACGCCGAGGAGGTCGAGCTGCTGCTGCTCCGCCATCCGCGGGTCGCGTCGGTGGCCGTCGTCGCCATGCCGGATCCACGCCTCGGCGAGCGGACCTGCGCGTACGTGGTGGTCCGCGGCGCGGAGCTGACCCTGCCCGAGGTCCGGGAGCACTTCGCCGCGCTGGACGTCGCGAAGTTCAAGTGGCCCGAGCGCATCGAGCATCTCGCCGAGATCCCGCGCACGCTCGTCGGCAAGATCGACAAGAAGGCCCTGGCCGCGGACGTCGCACGCAAGATCGAGCACGAGATCGCGCAGAGAGTGGGAGTGCTGTGAGCCTGTACCGGATCGGGCTGGTCGTCCCCAGCTCCAACGTGACCGTCGAGACCGAGGTACCGGCCCTGCTGGCCCGGCACGCCGGGGAGCGGTTCTCCTTCCACTCCAGCCGGATGCGGATGCACCAGGTGTCGCCGGAGGAGCTGAAGGCGATGAACGCCCAGCGGGAGCGGTGCGTCGACGAGCTGGCGGACGCCCGCGTCGACGCCCTGCTCTACGCCTGCCTGGTCGCGCTGATGGCGCAGGGGCCGGGCGAGCACCAGCGGGTCGAGAAGACGGTACGCGGGCAGATCGACGCTGCGAAGATCGAGACGGTGGTGCTCTCCAGCGCCGGCGCACTCGTGGAGGGTCTGCACGCCCTCGGCGCCCGGCGGATCGCGCTGGTCACGCCCTACCTGCGGCCGCTGGCCGAGCAGGTCGTCGGGTACCTGGAGTCCGAGGGGTTCACGGTCGTGGACTGGGCGGCGCTCGAGGTCGGGGACAACGCCGAGGTCGGGTGCATCCCCGGTGACCGGGTGCTGGAGGCCGCGCGCGGGCTGGACCTGTCCGGCGCGGACGCGCTGGTCATCTCGGCCTGCGTGCAGATGCCGTCGCTGGAGCTGGTCGCCCCGGCCGAGGAGGAGTTCGGGCTGCCGGTCCTCTCCGCCGCCACCGCCGGCGCGTACGCGCTGCTCACCCACCTCGGCCTGGACCCGGTGCTCCCCGGCGCCGGCCGGCTGCTCGCGGGTCCGGCGTGAGGCCCGCGCCCCCGGCGGGTCCGCCGCCTACGATCGCGCCATGAGTGGCAGCGCACCGCGCGCGGGACGGAAGGCGGCACCCCGTCGGGGCACCGGGGGCACCGGGGGCACCGGGGGTGGCGCCGCGCCCGTGCGGGCGAGCAGCACCGCCCGTCGCGAGCTCGTGGAGAACGAGATCTACGAGCACGCCACCCGGCTCTTCGCCGAGCGCGGGTTCGCCGGGACGAGCCTGCAGGACATCGCCGACGCGCTGGGGATCACCCGGCCGGCGCTCTACTACTACGTCAAGAGCAAGGACGAGCTGCTCGCGAAGCTGGTCACCGAGGTCACGGACGGCCCGCTCGAGGACGTGAACGCGCTGCTGGCCCGGCCCGGTCTCGATCCGGCGGCCCAGCTGCGGGGGATCGTCGAGATCATCGTCGCTCGGCACACGCGCCAGCCGGACCGCTTCCGGCTGCTGATCCGCTCCGAGGCCGAACTGCCCGCCGAGCTCACCGCGGCCTACGACGCGAGCCGCCGCGCCGTGCTGAAGGCGGTCGCCGGCGTCGTCGACGACGGGGTCCGGGCCGGGTTGTTCCGCCCGGTCGATCCGCGGGTCGCCGCGCTCGGGGTGCTGGGCATGTGCAACTGGGTGGCCTGGTGGTACCACGACGGCGGGCCGGCCGGTGCGGACACGGTCGTCGGCCAGTTCGCGGACATGGCGGTGGGCGCCCTGCAGCGGCCGGACCACCAGGCCCTCGACGGCGGCGGGCCGGCCGCGGCACTGAAGCAGCTCCGCCAGGACCTCGACCATCTCGAACGCGTCCTCGACCTCTGACCGCCGTTCACTCGGCCTCTGACCGGGCCCTCCACCGCAGGTGGAGGGCCCTTTTCCGGTCCTCCATCACATGTGTCAAACTGTTGACTCAATCGTAGAGACCGGCGTACCGTCGGTGTCGTACGAACGACGAGGAGGCAGTACATGAGCGAGCTGGACCACCGGGTGCAGGGGGTCGATCACGTCGCGTTCCCGACCTTCGACCCGGCCGCGACCGTCCGCTTCTACCGGGACGTCCTGGGGTTCCCGGTCGTGCACTCGATCTGCGCGGCAGGCTGGGGTCCCGAGGACCACCCGGACTTCATCCACTTCTTCTTCGACATCGGCAACGCCGACCGGATCGCGTTCTTCTACTACTTCGGCACCTCCCCGTCGGTGGCCGGCGAGGCCGGTGTGAAGGGCGACGTCCACGCCCGCTTCGGCGCCGACGTCCCGGAGTACTTCGTGCGCTCCCGGCACCTCGCGATCCACGTCGACTCCGAGCCGGACCTGCTGGAGTACCGCCGCCGGCTCGACGCGAGCTCCTGGCCGGTGGAGATGCAGATCCAGCACGAGACCATCGAGTCGATCTACACCCACGACCCGAACGGCTACATGGTCGAGATCACCCGCGCGATGCGGCCGGTCACGCCGCAGGAGGACCTCGACGCGAACCTGACGATCGACGCGCTGCTCGACGTCGTCGGCGAGGCGGAGCCGAGCCTCGGCAAGCTGCTGGCGCGCAAGGCCGAGCTGATCGTCGAGCGGGCCGCGGACTGGGAGCCGGCGCGATGAGCACGCTCTACGTGCTCGACGTCCCGGAGAACACCGCGGTCGCGAAGGTCGCCGCCGAGGATCCCGCCGTGACGGTGGGGCGGATCGGGCCGTACTTCGCGATCTCCGCGGACGGTCCGGTCGTGATCGACCGTCGCGCGACGGGCTGCCGGCACGCCGTCTGGTACTCGTGCATCGCCGGGGTGGCCCGGGACAGCCGGATCACCCGGCACGACAAGGACGCCCTGCGCGTGGAGGCTGCCTAATGCTGTTGTCAAGCGGCGTGCGCTCGGTAGTCGAGGCTGAAC